>JBMYWR010000078.1:0-14442 GCA_049607625.1 Colwellia sp. | reverse complement strand
AGCGCAGCGCAAGACATAAGTCCGTTTTTACCACAGAGTTCACTGAGGCGCTGCGATACACAGAGGAAGGGCAATAGAATGTTTCTTCTTTCTCGGTGAAAGGCGAAGCATCTCAGAGTCCTCTGTGGTGATAACTTTACTACAAAGATCTATTTCTCTGCTTTTACCCAAAAACCCTAGTGTCTCATCCGCTCTTATCTGCGTAATCTGCGGGCAAAACGGGCTAGTGTCTGACCCCAAACTGTCTAAATTCGCGTAATCTGCGTAATTCGATGAGATCTCTAGGCTCTAATTGGTGGAGATAGCATATATTAAGAAGCCCAATAAGCGTGTTCTAAACTGTCTTCTCGTTCAGGTAATCCACGTGATAAACGTGGAGAGTGCTGTACTAACACTTCATAACTCACACGGTTAGCATACTTACTTATTTGCGACAGAGATGAATAGGTCATGGCGGTTTGTGAGTGCTTACTTGAATTATCAACATTCATTTTATGATAAACATTAGCACTTAAATCATGTAAAACAGCAGCAAGTGCGCCATCACCTGCACCATTGGTATTTTTAATACTTTCAGGTCCACCCATATAAGGGGCAGTGTGGGTATAAATTCTAATAGGGTTTTGACAGTCTTTCAAAAGCATTGGTCGAGAATATTCATAACGATTAAAGTCAGCTATTGCACCCGGTAAAAGCGGATATTCAGTAGCTCTTTTATGTTCATCATCAACATAGCCTGCCATAAACAAACCTTCAG
The DNA here is from genome assembly GCA_049607625.1 of Colwellia sp. Classification (GTDB taxonomy): domain Bacteria; phylum Pseudomonadota; class Gammaproteobacteria; order Enterobacterales; family Alteromonadaceae; genus Colwellia. The sequence goes on along the minus strand of JBMYWR010000078.1, from coordinate 13,685 downwards.
GGCCTGCAGTACAAATAACTAAATCAACCCAATTTAAACAAGCATCAGCCGCTTTTAGGGGGTCTTCTATACCTGTAATTGCTAAAGCTTCTTCTTCATTCATCGCAAGGATATTTACATGGTCTTTAACAAACTTACGCCAAAATTCAGGCTCTTGTTCAATTAAAAACTTAGTGCCTAAAGTTAACACGACAGGAACACCTGCTTTGTTAGCACATTTTACCGCTTTAAGTGTGGCTTCGGTCATAGTGTCACCGTCTTCTGTGCGCATTAGATACGAGCTAATGACTAAAGCAGCAGCATTACTAATTAATGACTCATCAACAGACTCAGGCTTAAGTTTATTGATTAAACCTGCGTTAATAGCGAAGGTTCTTTCTCCGCTATCATCAATTAAAGTAAAGCAACGACCAATAGGGCCATCGACAGGTTGTAAAAAGTTTAAATCAACTCGAGAAGAGGTGTTGCTGATGAAGCGATATGCATAACCACCTACTTGAATATTCTCCGACATTACGCCTAATAACACTGATCTATCATCGGCAAGTACCGAGTAGTTATGCATTGTATTGGCTATGGTACCGCCAGCAAATTCATAGTCGACTAACTTTTCATCTTTTAGGCGTTGATATAAAGCATGAGTAACCTCATCGGGGATCACTTGCGACATACCACGTTTTAAAGAAAATTCTGCTAAAAACTCATCATCAATTTTAGCTTCGATATCAACAAGGGTTTGATCCATACCAACAATATAACTTCGCTCTAGCTTAGTTGTATTAGTAACTTTATTGGTTAATGGATTTTTATTTTCAACAGGGAAATAATGTTTGTGTTGTCGGCGACCGGGAAATTTCATAGCAGTATTATTTATAGATTTCGAAGCTTGAATTATAGCTTATCAAGTTCGAGCCTACAAAGGGAAAGGTAAGTTTAGCAGAACGAGTTGAGGGTAAGGTCAATAAACTAGCCCGTTTTGCCCGCAGATGACACAGATGAGACAAAGCCCCAATGAGGACAAAGTGAAAAGCTAAAAGGCTGGAAAGCTTGAAGGTGGAGTTATTTACACTTGTAGGAGAGAACTTGTTCGCGAATTTCTTATCTGTTGTAGGTGAGGGTTTACCCTTACAAGAGCAAGACATAAGAACGGCTTTACCACAGAGAACACTGAGACGCTGCGCTACACAGAGGAAGAACAAGAGAAAGCTTTCTTTTCTCGGTGAAAGGCGAAGCATCTCCTGACCTCTGTGGTGATAACTTTACTACAAAGGTCTTTTTCTGCTCTTACCCAAAAAGGTCTAGTGTCTCATCCGCACTTATCTGCGTCATCTGCGGGCAAAACGGGCTAGTCACTAATCTCAGCTCCAAGGCAAAACAGATTCCACCCAAGACAACGGTGGAATGACGGTACTGTCGAACACTCCACTTTCAAGCCTTCAAGCATTCTAGCTGTCCTTCACTCTTGCTCTTACCCCAACTGATTTATCTTTTTCTTCAACAGACGGTATTGTTTTTTACGACTTTTATTGTGTGTTGAATACTGAATGTAATTTATCAAATCAACTATTTCTCGCCATTTAGCGGTAAGTTCAGGGGCTTTAAGGCGAACCTCTTTTAGTAAGTTCTCAGGTGTCTGACCGTCTTTTTTAATAACGCCCTTTGCGTTAAGTTTTTTTAGGGCTTTTTGATACAAGCGTTGCACTTGATTTTGCTTATTGCGATCGCTTTGCACAAACCACATAACAGCAAAAACTAACCCAATACACACCACAAAAAACAGCGTTAGGCGTAAATAAAAACCCCAGCCTTGAAGTTTGCCAAACAGCTCTCTAAAGAGTTGCTTTTGCAGATCACTATTATAGTTAACAACCCAGCGAGACCATTGATAATCGATGTTAGACATGGCTAATCTAAGCTCATTCGCAAGCCAATTATCTTTGTATTTAATTAAAGAAAACGAGTCATAATTTATGTATTCATTTTGACTGGCTAAAGTATTTTGTAAGCTAGACTCTACTCTTTCTGGCGCTACAAAAGCGGTTGGGTCGTATGATTGCCAGCCTTTTGTAGGATGGTGAACCTCAACCCAAGCATGGGCATCATATTGATAAATACTGTAATACTCACCGCTAGGGTTAAGTTCGCCACCTAAATAGCCTGAGACAATACGAGCAGGTATGCCGGCACTGCGCATTAGAAAAGCAAAAGCACTCGCATAATAAGAGCAAAAGCCAGATTGAGTATCAAATAAGAAACTATCAATTTGATCACCACTAAGTGGTAAAGGTTTTAAGGTATAAGAGAAATTATGCTGGCTAAATTCAGCTAAAACAGCGGAAATAAGCTGCTCTTGGTCATCAAATTTTTGTTGAAATTCAGCTATCCATTGTCTAGCCCTAGGGTTAATACCGCTAGGCAACTTCAAGTTTTGCTTAAGTATGTTTTGCTGTAAAACTTGTCGCAGCGGACTATATTCTTTAAGACCTGTAACGGGCTCTTTTGAGTAACTCACTGCACTATATTGCATTGAGGTATTTACCTGCGATTCAGACACCAATAAACCATTCGCTAAATGGTTTATCTTAGGTTCATCAGATAAAGAGTTTTGCAAAGCGAACAACCATGATTGATAACTTGGCTCGGCAATAACCGTATAATTATAACGAGGCGAAGATGTAAGAGAGCGTTGAATAAGGTCTTTGTTTTGAAGGTTGTATTTTTTCGCTTGAGCTAAACTTGCTCGCGCTTGCTCTGAAATAGTCCAACGCTTGCCATCATATTCATCTTGAATTAATACTCGCCAATAGAGCTCAGACATTCTCGGCTTTGCCTCTGCGAATGTCGCTCTAAATGCTGAGCGGGAAGACTGTGCTAGTTCAGCAATATCGCCAGGGCTAATTTCTTCACTTAAACCTACTTGTTTGGTTTCTTGCTTGGGCATTTTCCAAAGCGGAGGTAATTTAGGCAAGATAAAAAATAAGATAAGTGCAATGGGGATACTATAAGCCGCTAGCTTTAACGTTTCTTTTGAAATAGAGAGCCCACTCATGGCTTTTTGCTCAAATTGCATTAATGAGGCTAGCGTAAGTAACAGCGATAAACTTAGAAGCAGGGCATGATAAATCTCGAAGTGATTAAGTAAAGAACTGCCAATTAAAAAAAGTTGTATACAGGCCAAGCTAACTAAATCATAGCTGCGTGATAACTCAAATACTTTTAAACCTAAGGTTAAAGCTAATAAAGAAAATAATGCTGGCAAAAAACCATGCGTTTTGGAGATAATAAAAACCAGTCCAAGCGTTAACACAATTAAGAAGACTCTAAATATCTTCCAATTAAAACGCATTACTTTTTTCTCATAAGCAAAGCGGCAGAACAAGCAAATACCATAAAAAAGTGGAACCCACCAAACATGGTCAACGAATTGATAACCTAAGGTGATTAAATGAGACGGAATCAAAAAGAGGAGGATACGATTTAAATCCATTTCTTTATTAAATTCAGGGGTGAAAAAGCTCATGGATGAAGTGCCAAAGCTTGTAAGCACTGGTTAATAAATTCTTCACCAGAGTCAGGTTCAATGGTTTGATTTTGTAATTCTAGGCCGAAACGCCCCGAACTTTGATGACTTTGTAATACAAGCCACGTGAGGTATGAAAGCTTCTCTTCATGGTTATTAGCCGCCATGCGATGATAAGAATACCAACGTATTTCTTGCTGCTCGCCAGAGAATGATTTTGTATACCAACCTTTTCCTTGGGCTAATTGTTTCCAAGCTACATGCTTTATAGGGTCAGACGGGGTAAACGGCTTCAAGCCTTGAAACTCATCAACCTGTTTATTCGATTTTAATTGACCCTCAGTGTCATTTAATAATCCAGTACCTTCTAGCCATTGAGGGCACGGTAAAGGCGCAGGGTAGACCATAATTTTTTGATCAAAATTCAAGTAAGTCCACACTTTAAATAAACCAATAGGCGCACTACTTTGCCAGCGAAGACGTCCTACTTCATAGAGTCCCCGCTTGGTAGGCTTTATTTTAAAAACAAGATTGTCTTGGCCTTCTTCAATGCAGGCGATATTTTGTGCATCGTCAGTAGCGCTATTAGTAGATGAAATATCAACATTAAAACGTCTTTTCTGGCTCTGTGTTCTAAAAGATAAGGCGATGGAGTCATTCAAGAAAATATTTTGTACACGGTTAGCTGTTAAGTTAAGGCCACTTAAATTAAAAAAACTAAGAAACATCGCAACAAGTAGCAAAGCAAAAACAAAGTAACCTAATAATAAAATCAAGTTATTGGCGTAGTTAGTGCCCAATATATAAATGGCAACGCCAATAAATATAAAAGATGTGCCTGATGATTTAGGTAGAATAAATAAATTACGGCTGTGCAAAGTAAATGATTCACTCGCAGGTATGCGTTTGTCTAACCACCTCTGGGTTATTTTCTGTCTGCGTTGTTTTATATTTAGCACGCTACTGACCCTATTTATAAACGTTTATATTGGCTCAACTAAACGTAATAGCTTTTCAGATAAAGACGCTTGAGACGATATAATGCCACTTGATAACCGGTGTTCGGCAATGGCAGAAAATACGGCTTGAACGTCGTCAGCATTTACATATCCCCGATCATGAATTAATGCCCAGGCTTTTGCTGCTTGTAAAATACCTTTACTTGCACGCGGTGATAAAGGTTTGCTAAAAGCAGTGTTAACACGACTTTCATTGACCAATTTTAATAAATAATCGAGTAGCTCATCGTTTGCACCTACGTTATCAACCTGTTTTTGCAAATCGAGTAAGGTTGCAGGAGTCATGCAAGGTTTGATTTGGTTCAAGCTAAGCTTTTTGTCTTCTTTTAGCATTTGTTTTTCAGCCGCGATACTTGGAAAACCAAGTTCAATACGGATTAAAAAACGATCTAACTGGCTTTCAGGTAAAGGAAAAGTACCAGACTGATGTAAAGGGTTTTGTGTGGCGATAACAAAAAAGGGATCGGGCAAATGCTTAGTATGGCCATCTATACTTACTTGCCTTTCTTCCATCGCTTCCAGTAATGCGCTCTGCGTTTTGGGGCTCGCTCTATTGATTTCATCTGTTAAGACAAGTTGAGAAAATATAGGGCCTTCATGAAACTCAAAGTTGTGTGTGTCTTGCCTAAAAATCGAAACACCTAAAATATCAGCGGGTAGCAAGTCAGAAGTAAATTGCACACGCTTATAACTTAGGCCTGTCGCGATAGCCAAAGCGTGAGAAAGCGTTGTTTTCCCCATGCCGGGTAAATCTTCTATAAGTAAATGCCCCCTCGCCAACATGCAGCATAAGGCTAATTTTACTTGCTGTTGTTTACCCATAACAACCGAGTTAACTTGTTCAATGGTTTGCTGACAAATAGATCTAGCGTCCATTATATGAATTCCTAATATGAGGCAAAATCAATCAACCAGAATAAGACCTTGCTTGTTTTAGCTTTTTGATAAAGTGCTTTAATAACTTATACCAATCATTCTATTGGCAAGTTTATATAAGGTAAAGCTTTTATCTTTAGTACACAAAAGCCATTGCAAGCGGTGAGTTGAAGGTTTCACTTATCGTATATTAAAAAGGGTTAGGCGATTTTTAATCGCCCATTCAATAAGTAGTAGCTAGAGACGTATGTATTAAGCGAGTTAAAGTTGGATATTTTTACTTCTATGTTTTGTTGTTTAACGATAAGGTATAGCGATAAATTTTAATACACGAAGAGATAAGTTTATGAGCCAAGATCGTCGACAATTTTTAAAGTCAATAGCTGCTATCACCACTGCAGGTGTTGCTTCAAGTACCATTTCAGGCTGTAGTACATCAGCTAGTCATACTTTAAATAGCAGCGCTTCAAGTGATTTAAGCAATACGAGTTCTCCTATTGCGCAAGGCAAGTCAGTAATGGGCTTAGTTGTACCTAAAATGGATGTTGTACGTATTGGCTTTATTGGTGTTGGGCAACGAGGTTCAGGCCATGTAAAACACTATTGTCATATTGATGGTGTTGAAATTAAGGCGATTTGTGATACCAATGAACGTGTTTTAAATGAGTCAATTGCAACGGTTGTCAACAAAGGGTTTGCAAAGCCAACAGCCTATAAAGGCTCAGAAGATGCTTACAAAGAAATGTTGGCACGTGATGACATTGATATTGTGATTATATCTACTCCGTGGCGTTATCATACACCTATGTGTGTCGATACCATGGAAAGTGGTAAACACGCTTTTGTTGAGGTTCCTGCTGCAACAACTATTGAAGAATGCTGGCAATTAGTTAATGTGGCTGAACGTACGCAAAAGAACTGTATGATGATGGAAAATGTATGTTATGGCCGTGATGAATTAATGGTGTTAAACATGGTTCGTCAAAATGTATTTGGAGGCTTGCTACATGGAGAAGCCGCTTATATTCATGAGTTACGCTGGCAAATGAAAGAAATTCATGAAAAAACGGGCTCTTGGCGTACCGCTTGGCACGCAAAAATGAATGGCAATCTTTATCCAACCCATGGTCTTGGCCCTGTGGCCCAGTACATGAACATAAACCGAGGTGATCGTTTTGACTATCTAACTTCAACCAGTTCACAGGCTCTTGGGCGTCAAGCATATGCGGCTGAAAATTTTCCTGCTGGTCATCAACGTAATCAACTAAATTATATTGCAGGGGATATGAATACGAGTGTGATAAAAACTGTTAAGGGGAGAAGTATTATGGTGCAACATGATACAACAACCCCTCGCCCTTATTCACGACATAATTATATTCAAGGAACCAACGGTACTTTTGCAGGCTTTCCTAATCGCATTGCGCTAGAGAAAGTACCCACTAACATAGCGAAAAAGTATAAAGAACAGTATGAGCAAGCATTACAGCAATGGCTAGACAACGGCAAACAAGGCAGGGAGCCTTCTGAGCAGAGCTTCCATCGCTGGGATAATGAAATGAATGCTTGGCAAGCAAACTATGATCATCCTTTATGGAATCGTATGGGCGATGAAGCAGAGCGAAATGGAGGGCATGGCGGAATGGACTTCTTAATGCTGTGGCGCATGATATATTGTTTACGTAATGGGCAGCCTTTAGATCAAGATGTATATGATGCAGCTGCATGGTCTGCCATTATGCCTTTAAGTGCAGATTCAGTGGCAGACAGAAGTAATTCTAAAGATATACCTGACTTTACTCGTGGTATTTGGCAAAACGCTAAGCCATTAGGTATTGTAAGTTAAAGTGACATCTTTAGTTATTTTAGCAGCAGGCTTAGGTTCTCGATTTGGTGGCAATAAACAGTTAGCTGAATTTGGTCCGCAACAATTAACTCTGATGGAATACAATATTCTCAACGCGTTAGAAGCGGGCTTCACACGTGTTGTGTTTATTATTCGTCCTGAAATGGCTGATCTATTAACCCAGCAAGTTATCAGTCGTTTACCTAAAGCGTTAACTGTCGAGGTTGTATTTCAACAACTCGATGATATTCCTGACGGCTGCACATTACCGATGGGTAGGACTAAACCTTTGGGGACCGCTCACGCAGTTTGGTGCTGTCGTCATGTGTTAACACAAAGCTTTGCGGTAATTAATGCTGACGATTTTTATGGTAAAGAAGCCTTTCTTTTATTGCACAATCAAGCTCAAAAATGCTCTTTAGATTACGCAATGGTGGCATACCAAGTACAAAATACGTTATCTGAATTTGGTGGTGTTAACCGAGGTCTGTGCCAAGTTAATAAACAAAAGCAGTTAATAGGTATTAAAGAATGTGAACAAATTTCCGCTAGCTTAAAAAATAATAGTTTGCATATAACGGGTATAGAAAGCGAAACAAAGCATCATATTGTATTAGAAAAAAAAGACTTGGTTTCAATGAATTGTTGGCTTTTCAGTGTTGATATTTTCAACGCGATAGAAACTTTACTTTCACAGCAAATTAAAGCGCAAATGAATGAACAAGTAAAAAAGCAAAGCCAGATTTCACCTGAAAGAGAGCTGGCGTTATTAAAGCAAGAGTGTTTTTTACCCGCGGTTGTTATGCAGCAATTGCAAAACCAAAAGAAAAACGTCACCGTTCTAGAAACAACAGAAAGTTGGTTTGGTTTAACTTACCCTCAAGACAGTAACGATGTTGAAGAAAAAATTAAGGTGCTTTTTTAATTTATATTTTAACAGCATTTTTTGAAAAGCTATCAGGCTCTTCCTATTAACCCCTGTGTCAGGATAGTTGTCGCCTCAATAAATTATTTAATTAGACAGGGGGCGGTAAGTAAAAATTTAATGTTGATTTGTGTTTCATGCAAAATATAAAAAATAGTCTAGACTAAAATCATCTTATGGTTTTCCAAGCGGATGAATATATGACTCGATTAAAACAGCATTATATTTTAATTTTAGCTTTAACTTTAATACTTTTTTCTTGTTATGCTTTAGCAGCTCCTAAGACGCTTAAAATTTATTTTGATGCAGACAGAACGGGGCATATCGAGTCGGCTCGTTCTATAGAGCAAGGTGTTAAAGTTGCATTTGATGAAATAGGCAATGAGCTTAATGGCCTTCCTGTTGAGTTTGTGGTTTTGGATCACAGAGGAAATGTAGGTCGAAGCAAAAAAAATATGAAACGCTTTCTTAAAGACCCTGAAGGCTTAGTTTATGTTGCTGGCTTGCATTCACCCCCTTTAATAAAATACCGCGAATTTATTAATCAATCAAAACTCCTAATGCTTGTTCCATGGGCTGCTGGTGGGCCAATTACCAGATATCCCTCAAAAGATAATTATGTGTTTAGGCTTTCTGTTGATGACAAAAAAGTGGGTAAGCATCTAGTCAAGTCCGCTATTGAGAACCAATGTAAAAACCCGAGAATGTTACTTGAAGAAACAGGCTGGGGTAAGTCTAATTTCAACAGCATAACTACAGCGTTAAAAGAGAATAATGTTGAAGGCGTCGAAGTTACCTGGTTTTCCTGGGGCATTAATGATGCACAAGCAAGACTTCTTTTAGAGCAAGCTAAACAAAAAGACAATGATTGTTTATTTATGGTTTCAAATGCACGAGAAGGAGCACTTATTGTAAAAGCGGCGGGTGATATTAATTTAGATATTAAGATATTCAGTCACTGGGGAATTACCGGTGGAAAATTTGCTCAGCAAATTCCATTTGAACAACGTAACAAAGCGGGTTTACGTTTTATTCAATCTTGTTTTAATTTTTATAGTTCAGATGAAAGCGTCTTAAGTAAACAAGTATTCGCAAGCGCTAAAGCTCAATTTCCTAAGCAATTTGAAAGTAAAAACATTAAAGCCCCAGCAGGTTTTGTGCATGGATACGACATCGCTAAAGTATTTATTCAAGCAGCTAAAAACGTAACTTTTACGGATAACATGGTAGACAATAGAGTGGCACTGAAAACCTCTTTAGAAAATCTACCTAAGCCTGTTGAAGGGTTATTAAAGACCTATAAATCTCCCTTTAGTGAATTCTCTCAAAACTTGCCCGATGCGCATGAAGCACTCGGTGGAGATGATTTATGTATGGCGGTTTATGATGCCTCAAACGCAGTTAAGTTAATAGAGTAACTCTTAATATTGTAAAGGTTATTATGTTGTTTGATAAAAAAAATGGCTTACACTTATTTGTATTATTTATAGTACTTGGCGCTATTACGTTTATGGCTTCAAGTTACTTGTTTGTGCGTAACCAAGCAACCGAAACAGCAAAGCTAATTAACGAAGAGAACTTAAAAGGAAAATTTTCAGCGGTTGAGCAATACGTGGGAGAGTTTTTTAATTCTCATGAAAGAAATGTATATAGAATGTCCAGACATCCATCCGTAGTAGCTTCAGTCTTAGAGGGGGTAGACGACATAAGATCTTTAAAAGATACTTTGTCCTTGATAAAGCCCTACGAAATAGATGCATTTGTTAATTTGTATGACTTTGCCGGAGACGATATTTACTTTGAGCTTGAACTTCCGGATAAAGTTCAAGCTTTCATTAAAAGCGGTATTGATGATGAATCTCTACTGAGCAAAAAAAACTATTCTCTGTTTAACCACCAAAATTCAGATTACTTATTAATAACAGAGCCCGTTCAATATAATGGGCTTTCTGAAGGATTAATCGGCTATACAATAAACTTAACAGGATCTTCTATGATAGAAAGGCTTGTTAGTGATAGTCAGCATTGGTTTGGTATCCAACAAAATCAATTTAACTGGTCCATGTTACCGCCTAAAGGTTGGCAAGTGAGCACTTCAGCGCTATCCGCTTTTGATATGGATCTTCTTTACGCATCATCCCCTGAATATCTTATAAAAACAGAGAGCAATTTTCTAAACAACTTGTTTAGCAAAATGCTTTTAGCAACATTTTTAACCATTATTGTTTTATATATTTTAGGTAGAAAAATCCTTGTATCTCCGTTTCAGTCTTTAGCCCGTTCAGAACAAATGCTTGAACAACAAACAGATGCGCTCAAACTTAAAGAAGCAGAAGCGACAAGGCTTGCAAGAGTTGCAAAACATATGCGTGATGCTGTTGTTTTTACTGATACAGAGATTAACATTACTTGGGTTAATAGTGCATTTGAGGAAATGACTGGGTTTAGTAAAGATGATGTTTTAGGTGAAAAACCTTCATCTTTCCTGCAAGGGCCAGAGTCAGACCTTGACGTTGCTAATGAAATCAGAAACCTGATAGACAAACAGGAAGTCGGTAAGTTTGAAATTATTAATTACACCAAAAATAGAAAAGCTTACTGGTTAGAAATACAAATAACCCCATTGTTTGATATTAATGGCGCTGTAGAAGGCTTCATGGCAGTAGAGCGTAATATTAGTGACAGAAAAGAATTAGAAAAAAGTTTAAAAGGCACTGCAGAAAAAGCTGAAGCGGCAAACATCGCCAAATCACAATTCTTAGCCTCAATGAGTCACGAGCTTCGAACGCCCATGAATGGCGTATTGGGGATGACCGAATTAATTAAAGAGTCAGAGCTAAATTCTGAGCAACAAGAGATGGTGAACACTCTATTTGCATCGGGTAAACATATGTTGTCGGTGCTGAATGACATCTTAGACTTTTCTAAAATAGAAGCAGGTAAACTTGATTTAAGCCCTACAAGTTTCTATGTTAGCGAATTCGAAAAAGAATTATCGCCCATGTATAAATCTTTATGTGAAGAGAAAGGTCTTACTTTTTCATTGGTTTATAAGGGAGAAGAAAATTGTATATGTATTGCGGATAAAACCCGCATTAAGCAAATCTTACAAAACCTGTTAAATAATGCTTGGAAATTTACCCTAAAAGGCGGCATCTCCGCACTTATTACGGTCAAGCAAAGCGAGCCAACTGCAATGTTATGCATTGAGGTTTCAGATACAGGTATTGGTATCGCTAAAGATAAGCAAGAGCATGTCTTTCAAGCTTTTTCTCAAGCAGAAAGTGACACCACAAGGGAGTTTGGTGGTACGGGATTAGGCTTGGCTATTATTTCAGAGTTAGTTATAGCGATGAAAGGCGAGGTAACATTAGAAAGTGAATTAGGCAAAGGTAGTTTATTTCGTATCGAAATACCTATCAAACTGGGCGACAAGCATAAAGAGACTGTTCATAAAGCAGGTGACCTTTTTGATGGAACAGGGCTGAAAGTATTGGTTGTCGAAGATAACAAAATTAACGTTACCGTAATGAACATGTTCTTAAAGAAAAGAGGCTTTACATGTGATGTTGCTGAGAATGGCAAAATAGGCATTGAAAAAGTTCAAGAAGGAAACTTTGATCTAGTGCTTATGGACAACCACATGCCTGTTATGAATGGTATTGACTCAACAAAGGGAATTAAAGCCCTTAAATTATCGAACGAACCTATTATTATAGGGTGTACAGCAGATGCTTACGAACAAACACGTCTTAATATGATAGAAGCAGGATGCAGTGAGGTTATTACTAAACCAATTCATAGTTCCAAATTAGACGAAATACTTATTTCGCTTTTTTGAATAAATCCAAATAAGCAACAAAAAAGTAAAATTAAATTAAAAAGTATGATTATATCTAATTAGTCTGGTTAACTTCTAAGTGACTGTATAAATTAAAGGTTTAAATTCTTCTTATTTGTATATAGTCCTATTACTACTTTAGTATAATAATTAGCTTAAAATTGGAGCTTTACATCAGTTTCCCAAAGCGTTAAATTACCTTTCTAATAAGTTCTCCGTTGCTTAAAAAATCGACGCATAATAATTATAATAAGGTAAACGTCATGTTAAACATTTCTCCTACGAGCTTTGCTCTAAAAATTCTTACCATTTCGTATTTTTATTCATTATCTGCAGTCGCCCATGAGGTTCATAGTGTTGATGTTTCTCAATGTGAAATAGTGAAAGAAATTGCAGAAAATAAATTACAAACGTCAAACTTATCTATTGCTAGTCTTGGTGTTTCAGAAACAGACATTAAAAGAAATATTCAAAAAGGCTTAGTCACTGCTGATATTGCACATGCTGCATTAGAAATGAAAATACCCCTTCATGAACATGCAATAACACTTTATAAAGAACAGTGTGCAGGTGCTGCTCAATTAGCCAGTTTAGTTTCAAGAAATTCAAAAATATAATCTAACCTGAACTCGGCTTAACAGGGTATCTTCAATTGTGATGGGGATCGATATCTCCCTCTTTCATTATTTTATGTGTGTAGGTGAATATTTGCTATAATTTCTTTACTATTTTCAACTTGTTGCTAAATTTGAGTGTTCATCCTCCTTGGTTTAGTGAAATACTTATGAAAGGTAAAGGTAAAGGTTATGGAACTCTCTGTTTTTAAAAACTTGTCAGAAAAAGAAATTATTTCAAAAATAAATGCTCGAGACTGCTTTGTTGCAACCATTGAAGGAGGAGCATTTACCTTAAAGATAGAAAAATACCTACCTGCAATGTCTGCTGCTATTCATAATGGCTCAAGATTACGTGATGCTTTAAAAGCTAACTGTTTACTTAACCAGTCTCAACGCTATTACGAAGAAGATCCTTACACCGGAAGCTTCATTGCCGAACAAGCGATAACATTGATTGCTAACGACTCCCGTTATGAATATGATTTAAATAGAAATACTGATGAGTGCGTTTATGAAACAGCTTGGGGTGTGGATGTTTGGAAAGAGCCATTAAGCGAAGAAGCTATAGAACAAAGTAAAGCAAAGCATGCTCAATTTTACCGAATTGTAGCCACCGTTGTTGAGGCATTACAGGCTGATTTTGGACAATGCATAGTTTACGATAACCACTCTTATAATTTTAAGCGACATGAACGTAAAGATCTTCCTGTACTTAACCTAGGTACTAGTTCAGTAAAAAGTGATAAATGGCGACCTGTTATTGATTCATGGCTGAAAATTTTAAAAGCTATGACTGTAGATGGCATAGAAGTAACCGCAGCAGAAAATGATATATTTTATGGAAAAGGCTATTTGGCGGGTTTTTGTCATGGGCGATATGACAATGTATTAGTGCTCGCTACGGAAGCTAAAAAAGTGTTTATGGATGAACTTACAGGAGAAGCTAATCCTGTGGTTTTACCATCTTTACAAAAAGTTTATAACGAAAGTGTTGCCCAACATACGCTTGAGTACATAAAAGACCAACATACATAGTAATCA
>JBMYWR010000077.1:0-14459 GCA_049607625.1 Colwellia sp. | reverse complement strand
CTTGAAACTTCTCTGGAGTGTAAAAGCTTATCCCACCGCGTAAAATCGCATCAATCGATTCTGTTTTAACAATAAAATCAGCTAAACCACCGCTTAAAGTAACACCACTAGCATTATAAAAGCGACTTTGCTCCTTAATGAGAGATTTATGTTCATCATCAATAGTTATGTTAACTGCAATATTGTCGTTCTTTTTGTCTAGGCTTACATTGTCAACTTGACCAACAACAACACCTCGATAACTTACAGCACTCCCCGGTGTTGCAACTTGGGCGCTATCCGTTATCAACGTTAACTGTAAACCTGATTCGCTTGCTGCTTTGGCAGGAGGCGACCCTAGTAAGAAAAAGTTACTTTTTGACTTAAGCTGTTGCTCAGAATTATTCTGGTTGTTCACTGAATTAAATGTAATGTACTCCCCACCTAATAAAGCATCAGTGTCTGTTGCCCCAGATAGCGATAAATTAGGCTTAACCAACCAAAACTTAGTGCCTTGCTTTAAAATATATTTATAGTTAGGAAGAATACCGACAGTAATCACTTTAGTTTGACCATTATCTTCTATGTGGTGAACACTACCAACTTCCGTACCTCGATAAAGTAAGCGAGTGCCATTTTCAATTTTCTGCTTAATGCTTGTATTTAAAGTTAATAAAGTTCTTTGCTGTGCTTGCTTCTTATTGTTAAAAACATGGTATACGTCCCCATTTTTTACAATACTTTGATGCGCTAAATTAATTTCATCATCTGGGTTAGCCTCTTTTCTTACAATCGTATCATCGTTCACAAAAGCTAAACCACCCGTTAACATGGTTTGTAAAGATTGCGCCTCGATATCAACGCCTTGCAAATTGGCTGAAATTTTAATGCCACTGTTATTATAAAAGTGGCTGTGCTCAGTTACGAAGTCCGTATAGGTAGGTAAAATGTGAATATGTAGTAAATGAACGCCAGGAGATGTCGTTTCTATCGCTTGTATATTACCTACTTGCTCTTCTTCATAAAAAATAGGGCTTCCTACTTTTAATGATTGGCGATGTTTGCTTTTAAGAACAAGGTGTAATCCTTCTTCATTATAACGGTATGCCGGTTTTGAGCTATAAACGTTAAATTTATTGGTAGCTTTGCCTTCTAATGAGGGACGAATACTTATGTGATTGCCGGTTATTAGAGTTTGAACGTTATTAAAGCCAGATAAGCCAATTTCTGGTGAAACAATATAAAATTGAGACTGCTCAGTTAAATAAGGAACAACGCGCGGGTTTATATGGGCTATCGCAGTAATTTTGCGTTCTTTAGGATCTATTTTTTTAAATGATTTAATTGAACCAATGGTTACGCCTTGATACATAATTGCTGCATTATGATTGATGCCAGAATCCCAACCTAATGTGAGCTCTATTTCATGGCCTGTTTCTGCTGATTGAAAATCGGCGTGCAAGGGAAATATTTGGCCATTGCTGGCGGGAGGTAGTTCGACTTGATACGAGAGCGTATCAACGGCAATACCACCAGAAATTATAGAGGCAAGAGACTCAGTATTGACTTTTAATCCAGCACTAAGTGATGCAGTAACTTGAACGCCACTAGCATTCCAAAATAATGAGTTTTCTTTGATAAGATGGGCAAACTCTGGTTCGATAAAGATATTAAGTGCAATTTTTTTCGTGTTTTCAATATATTTGTAGCTACTTACATAGCCTATGGTCATTTGTTTAAAGGTAATAGGTGAATCTTGACTGATAGAGCCAAGCACTGTGGTTTCTAACGTTAAGTGCAAACCAGGGGTGCTCATATCAAGTGGAGGAGGTCCATCTTGGGCGACAAAATAAGATTGCGTGCTTTTGAAGAAGGAGCCACTCTCATCGGGTTTAGGTAAAATGTTAATATAACTACCTGAAACAAGTGTCTCCAAACCAGACACACCTTGTAGAGAAATGTCAGCAGTAACTAACCAAAAGCGGGTGTTTTCGGTTAAGTAGTCAGTAAATTTTTTCGACATTTCAATCGTTGCAATAACGTGCTGTAAATCGTCAGAAGGAGAAACACTTTTAACCATACCGGTTATAAGGCCTTTATATCTTACTTCTGTCTTGTTAGGCACAATGCCAACACCATTCTCAAACTCAACCTGGATGGTTGTGCCTTGCTCAGAAATTGCGGTGATACCTAACCACAAGCCGAAAATAAGAGCGATGACAGGAATAAACCAAATAATAGAAATACCTTTTCTAGTAATGATCTCTACTTGATTTTCTTCATTCAAAACAGGGGTGTTATTGTTGGTCATTGATTTCCCTAAGCTTACTTTGTGATGACTCTCTATCCCACAATAACCGTGGGTCAAAACTGTTGGCGGCGAACATGGTAAAAACAACCGTCATGGTAAAATAATTTATCGCAGGACCTGCACCTACAGAAGTTACTATACCTAATTCAACTACCGCAACCAATAAAGATACTACAAAAACATCCAGCATAGACCATGGGCCTAAGAAAGATAACATATTGTAAAGCCTTCTATGTTTTTCAGGTCTTAAACGCACACCAGAATAGACGCGATAAACCAACACAAATAAGCCGATTATTTTTAATAATGGCACAATTATGCTGGCAGTGAAAATAATAACAGCGATAGGATAAAGGCCATGATCTACAAATTCGCCTATGCCTGATAGTATGGTTGATGGTTCACCAATGCCCAATTTATAAATAATCATTATAGGGTATAGGTTTGCAGGAATGAACGCTATCAATGCGGTAATATTCCAAGCAATAGTCATTTGTAAACTGTTTCTTTTTCGAGTGCTGAACTTACTATCACAGCGAGCACAACGCTGCTCATAGCCGGGTACGGTATGATTAAGCTTATGACAATTTGGGCACTGGCTCAAGCCAGCCAGTTTAGCCGTCTGCATTATCAACCCCATTTTGCTTTTCATTAAATTCACGCTCTAAGGTTTCCCAGACAGTGTGGTGATCTAAGCTAATCGCTGACATGGTTGAAGCGATTAGCCAAAGTACAAATGATACAAGCCCCATGTTTATTGTGAGTTCAGTGTCATCAATAAGTTTATACATTGACACAATAATTCCCAGCATAAAAACATTTAGCATTGCCCAGTGATCAAGGTGGTGGAATGCTCTAAAGAATATAAGTAAATTAGGCTTTAATCGATTGAATTTGAAGCAATGAGTTAAATAAAAAGTACCGAATAATCTAAGAGAAGGGACGGCAATAGCAAAAAGAAAAACCAGTGTGGAGATAAAATAAAAGCCTCGGTCTAGCATCATAAGAATGCAATCTAAAAGAGAAGCTTGGTGAAATTGACCGGCGAGAGTGACTCCCATTAAAGGCAAGGTAATAGCGGGAATAGAAAGTATAATACCAGCTAAAGCCCAGTAATAGCTACGATTACACCAATCTATTTTGGTTTCAAAAATGGTGCAGCCACAACGAGTACACTTTGCACAAGTGCCTGGTACTAAATTAGGTTTATCGTACAAAGCATCACATTGTTCACAAGCGATGTATTGCATTGTATTGATGTGCTTTGTCATTAACTTACCTTATCTCAATGCGATATTATTATAAGCTTTATAATCTAATTGAGTCATATGAATTTGTTATTTTAATTGTTATAGCAAAAAGCAGCGTAAATCGCTGCTTTTTATGTTCTTTAAAGAATTTGATATGAAAAAATTATTACTTCATTGAAGCCATATATTTTGCTAGTTCTTCAATGTCGCTATCAGATAGTTTGATAGCAATGTTTCTCATGATGCTGTTGTTGTCGTTATCACGACTTCCATCGCGAAAAGCATGTAATTGCTTTTTCAAATAACCAGCATCTTGGCTAGCAATCGCAGGAAATGCAGCCTGAGACATACCATTACCGGTGATACCGTGACAAGCGATACATGCAGTAATTTTCTTTTCTGCATTGCCACCTAAGTATAATTTTTTACCAACTTCACTTGTTGTATCAGAGCCTTTAGAAATTGTTTGAACTGCGTAGAAGCTTGCAATATCGTGCATGTCTTCTTCACTTAAGCCAGCTGCCATTCCAGCCATAATTGGGTCTTTACGAGCACCCGATTTAAAGTCACTTAGCTGTTTAGCTAAATAACGTGCACTTTGGCCTGCAAGTTTAGGGTGATTTGGAAGAACACTATTACCATCGGTTGAGTGACAAGCAACACATAAAGCAGACTTTTCTTTACCGGCCTTGATATTGCCAGCATATAATTTAGCCGTAGGAGTTTTAGTTACTAAAGCAGCGGTTGCTACAGGTGCTGTACTTGAATCTCCTGCAGAGTCACTTGCTGTTGCAGCTTCTTCACCTGTGCGACTTAAACCAGAAAAATAAGCTGCTAAGTCATCCATATCTTGTGAAGAAAGGCCCATTGCCATTGGCGCCATTACAGGGTCAGAACGTTCGCCAGATTTAAAAGCGTTTAACTGTTTTACAAGGTAAGCATCTTGCTGTCCAGCAAGGTTAGGGTAAGCTTCGCTCGCACTAATGCCATTCGCACCATGACAAGCACCACAAACGGCAGCTTTTGCTTTGCCTGCTTGTGCATCACCTGCTGCAACTGCACCATTAATTACGCTTAAACCGAATAATAATGTAATAATTATTTTTGTCATGAAATGCTCTCTGCTGTTAAGTCTTCTTTTATAAGTTAACTGGGCGTAGCAACTTATTTAAAGTGTGAATTAAAATTCAAATATTATTGATTATAGATCATTTTAACCTGATCTTATTCTCTCAATGTGATTTTTTTTCGTATATTTTACACTAATCTATGGTTGGTGTAATAGCTAGATAGAAAAAATCGTTAAAAATGATAAGAAAAAAGTTATAATAGCACTATATTTTATAATTGAGATTATCACTTTGTCCTCTTCGAGCATACATTTAACTAAAGCAACTTTTGTGCTTAGCGCACCTGATATTAGAAGATTACCGGAAGACTCTGGCATAGAAGTCGCTTTTGCTGGTCGTTCTAATGCAGGCAAATCAAGTGCTTTGAATACCTTAACCAATCAAAAAGGGTTAGCTAGAATTAGTAAAACACCGGGTAGAACACAACTTATTAACGTTTTTGAGGTAGCAGAAAATAAGCGATTAGTTGATTTACCAGGTTATGGCTTTGCTAAAGTCCCTTTAGAAATGAAAAAAAAGTGGCAAAAAGCGTTAGGTGAGTATTTAGAAAAGAGAGAAAGCTTAAAAGGTCTAGTAGTCTTAATGGATATTAGGCACCCATTAAAAGATCTTGATATGGATTTGATTGAATGGGCGGCTGACAGTGATTTACCCGTTTTAGCACTTTTAACAAAGTGTGATAAATTATCTCAAGGTAAGCGCAGCGCAGAAGTTTTAAAAGTTAAAAAATCACTCGCTAGTTTAAATGCCGATATACGCGTTCAAGCTTTTTCTTCGTTGAAATACACCGGAGCAGAGCAAGCAAACGCCATAATATCAGACTGGCTTATGAGTGATGAAGAAGAGTAATCACTCACAGAGCTCTATGGATTAAGAGCTCTTACGAAACACTTATCTAAATACTCTCCTTTAATATTTGAGCCTATTCAACGTTAATCCAGGGATAAATGTTCTCATCGAATGATGCAAATGATCAAATGAGAGTAGGAGAGTCACTTTACAGCATTCCAGCTTCTCTTTTCCTTCGAGCATTCACTTTATTTCAGGCATAAAAAAACCGGTGAAACTTCAAAAGAAATATCACCGGCAAACAGCTTATGGGGAAGCTAGAATTAAGTTTTAACAAGCATTCGCTAGGAATAAAATTATTATAGAGTAAGAACTCTACTAATGTAAAGTAAAAACTCTAAAAAAGTTTATCTTTTTATTTTATATCGCTTTTAATAGCTACTTCGCCATACGATATGGTCTTTTTTGTTTTAAAGTTCTTCAGATTGTTCAGGTTGTTATGTAGGGCTTGAGATATATCTAGAAGTAGACAGAACATCAAAAAGCTTAATTTTTTTTGAAGTTGCCATAAGCAAGGAAACGGATGACTTGATTGATAACATCAGTATTAAACGTCATCATGGGGTGGGTTGTTTTGACTTCAATATGATCTTTCATACCACTAAGTTTGGTACTTTCAACGGAAACTTTGCCATCATTTTTACCAGGAATTAAGGTCGATAGAAGAATATTTACACTTTGCGTTCCTGCAATAATGCCTAATTCAAAATCAGCAGCGCCAAGACGCTTTGGTACACTATTGTCTTTGGTGCCAAGCTGCATACCAGCTTCACCATTTAATAATTGAAATATAGGAAATCTAGAAAGTTTGTCTACAACTTCACTCCCTTCATTTGGAGGGCCAAGCATAACCACTTTGTCTAAATTTACAATGGTATGCTGGCTTAAATATTGACGAACTAAAATACCACCCATTGAATGTGTAACGAAACTTACAGGATCATTGCCACACTGTTTTAAAGCATCGCCAATGGCTTGATTGGCTAATTGTTCAATATGCGTTTCTCGAGAAGGGTAATTTACATTGATAACGCGATAGTTTTCTTTGATAAGTCGGTATTCAATGCGAGTCATTGAAATAGAAGATCGTGCTAAGCCATGTAATAAAATAACCCATTTTTTATTAGGCATATTCCCTCACAACATTTAATTTAAATCAATAGACTCTAGTTTAGCCGTAATTTTATGATGTTTAAAAAGTACTATGATCTAATATTTTCAACATAACCTTCGGCATTAGCACGCCTAGCAGCAGCTGCAACCTCTTTAGGGACGATAGTTTTACCAACAGGAGCGAGCGATATAACAGCGAGTTTTAAATGTTGTATTCCAAATGGAATACCAATAATGGTTATAAAACAGCAAATGGCAGAACAAATGTGGCCTAATGCCAACCACAGCCCTGCAAAAATAAACCATACTATGTTACCGATAAAACCTAAACTACCGGTTCCTATATCTTCTTCTAAAGTCAGTTCATCGCGAGCAATAGCTTCTTGACCAAAAGGGAAGAAAGAAAAGCTGCCCATTACAAAGCAAGCTTTCCCCCAAGGGATACCAATAATGCTAATAAAGGCTAATAAACCGAAAAACCACCAAGCTAAGCCCATAAAAAAGCCGCCTAGTAAAAACCAAAGTATATTACCCAATAAACTCATTTTTTGTTCCTAATTTCTTCTAACTTTTCTCAATTGCTTAGTTTTACTTGTCAATTGTTTTTGATCAAGCAATAACGCTAGATTGTGTTTTTGGGTTTGGCCCATATTCATTATCGTCAACGCTATCTTGTACTAAAAATACAATCATCACGATTAAGCCAATAAGCGGCACGAAATAAATTAACTGCCACCAGCCAGAGCGACCGGTATCATGCAGGCGTCTCGCTGTAACACTGATGCTTGGGATAATTAACAGCAAACTAATAATTGCCGCAATGATATCAAAACCTAATAAAGCTAAAACCACCTGAATAAGAATGTTAATTAAAACATACACCCAATAGGCTGTTCTCGTTGCTCTGCCGTTAAAGTCAGCAAACTTCTCTACTGCGGTAACAAAATGTTCCATATAAAAAATCCTTTAAAAGTAGCTAAATGAGAAGCTAATATCTCATAACTTTAACTACTTGAAAAGGATATCAATAAAGTCTAATTAAGTTTATTAAAGCTTATTCAAAATAGAACTTCGCACGTTTATTGTCATAGTTACCTACTTCATTCATGGTTTCAGCGTTATATAAACGACCATTTACCATGGTGTAAGTTACTTTGTCACTGATACGGATATCTTTACTAACATCGCCATCAATAACAATAAGGTCGGCAAGTTTACCCACTTTAATAGAGCCAATTTGCGAGTCTAAACCAAGCGTTTGTGCAGGAGAAATAGTTGCCGTTCTTAATGCTTGAAGTGGTGTCATACCACCTTGAGCCATCATCCACATTTCCCAATGCATTGCTAAACCTTCACGTTGGCCATGACCACCAGAGTTTACTTTAACGCCTAAGTCTTGAAGCTCTTTAGCTACTTTAGCTACGTTAATGTGGTTGTAATGATGGTGTGGAGCTTTAGGTCTGCGCATTGACACAGGATCTAAAAATTCACTTGGCACGTATTTACTTAAGCGTGGATGTTTCCAAACTTGCGTTGTATCGTACCAGAAATTTTCACCAGAAATACCACCATAAGCAACACCCATTGTAGGTGTGTAGGCCATGTTTGACTGTGGCCATAGTTGCTTAATATCATCGTATATTTTAGCTGTTGAAATAGAATGCTCTAGTGTGGTGTGTCCATCAACTATCATCGTAAGGTTGTGTTGCAGTAAAGAACCCCCTTCAGGTACAACTAACATTTCAAGCTCACGTGCTGCTTGAATAAATTGCTGACGCTGATTACGACGTGGTTGGTTATAGCTTTTTACACTAAATGCCCCAGCGTCTTTTAAACGTTGTACATGAAATTTAGCGTCATCTAAATTATCAACATGCGCAGTATAACCAGCAACCGTCGCACCATATAAAATGGTACCTGTAGAAAATAAGCGAGCTGCAACAATTTTACCGGCTTTTTGCATTTCGCTTGCTGCAAAAAATTCGGTTGTATCATTACTTGGATCATGAATAGCGGTAACACCAAGTGCTAAACCAGCGTAGTTTTTCCAGTTTTGCTGCGGAATAATTTCATAGCTTCCTTGTGGGCCATGCGCATGCGCATCAACTAAACCAGGGGTAATGCTTTTACCCGT
Source organism: Colwellia sp. (assembly GCA_049607625.1). GTDB lineage: Bacteria > Pseudomonadota > Gammaproteobacteria > Enterobacterales > Alteromonadaceae > Colwellia. Next base: position 5,693 of record JBMYWR010000077.1, on the reverse strand, counting down.
AATATCGATGATTGTTGCAGACTTAGGAATAGATACCTGATCTTTAGTACCCACTGCTTTAATAACATTACCTTCAACAACAACTACGCCATTGTCGATAACTTGATCACCTTCCATTGTAATGACGGTACCATTTACAAAGGCAATAAGGCCTACAGGTTTATCAACTTTTTGCTTAAAACTTAAATCAGTTGTTGTAACGCTCGCTGTTTCAGTTTGTTCGGCGTCATCTTTTTCTGTTGGGTTTTCTGCTTTGAAAGAAAATAAGTCATTTACTTGCGCTTGATATAGGTTAGCGCCCAGTGTCCAATAGATGTTTTCAGATTTACCTTGCCACTGAATGCCTTCACCTGCACGCACCGATAATTGTTCAACAGGGAAGTTTGTAGACTTAGGGCCTATATCAATAACAGCGCCACGCTCTACAAATGGTGTCACAAAAACTTTAAAACGCTCAGCAAATGCTAAGTATTCACCATCTGGTGAAACACGGTATTCTGTTGCAAACTTACCTTGGTAAAGCGCTTTTTCGTCTTTACCGTCAATGCTTACACTAGCAAGTTGCGGCTTTTCGCCACGACGAATTACGTAAATTTGTGAGTTACTTTTGCCAAAGTGAGCTTGCACGCCATTTTTAGTAATTAACGTAGACTTAACTTTTCTACTTTCACCTTTAACAGGTACCGCGTAAATACCAGGGTTTAAACCCCAAGCCGGCTTAGTGATATAGCCGCCAGATACTTTGCGATAGACAACGGTTTTTCCATCGGGAGAAAAAGTCGGCTCGATATACTTACCTGGATCATTTAATAAGGCTTTCGCTTTTCCGCCGCGGTTTGATACAACACGAATTTGGCCTTGTGTTTCATCATTCCAAGTGGCAAAAACAATCTTTTTACCGTCGCGAGAAAAGCTTGGGTTTAATTCAAAGTTTTTAGTTTGCTTAGTCAGCCTTTTAGGTTGGCCTTTAACTTTGCCATTACTTAAGCTTTGTGTATAAAGGTAGCCCATTGATTCAAAAACAACTTGCTTACCATTTGGAGATATTTTCACATCTCTTAGCATTTTAGTGGCGAAAGAGTCTTGTTCAATTTCTTGTTTAAAGCTAATCGCTTTTTGGATTTTTTTACTGGTTTTAACCTGAAATTCAATAACTTTTGCGTTATTGTGAACTTCTAAGTCAGCTTGCTTTATGCCATGAATGTTGATGTCTGCATAAGTCTCTAAATTATCAGTAGCAGAAATGCGTTTAATTTTACCATCATCCCAAAAAACCAGACTTTCACTATTTGGTGTCCAAGCCATTGTGGTGTAAACACCGTGAATAGCCCAAGTTTCCTGCATGTCTCGTTCAAGACCAGTGTAAATTAAATTACTTTCACCGCTTTTTAAATTGTATAAATAAAGGTTAGAGTCAAAATCGTCACGGCTTATATAAGCAAGGTATTTTCCATCAGGTGAAGGAGTAGGGCGAATAGCACCACCTTTTCCTGAAATAATAATATCTATTTCACCAGTGGCTAATTCAAGACGTTTAATTTTATAAATGCCTTTTACTGAGTCTTTAGAATAATGAAAGGTTTTGCCAGGAGTCGCGTCTTGAGAAAAATACACATATTTCCCATCGGCAGAATAAGCAGGTTCGCCTAGATCTTTTTGCTGATTAGGGCGCTTGGTTAACATAACGCCATTGCCACCTGTTTTGTGGTACATCCACACTTCACCAGCACCTAATGAACGAGAACCGGTATAGTGCTTACGTCCTACAAGATAATTACCATCAGGGGACCATGCAGGACTATTTAATAAACGAAAAGTTTCTTTAGTAACGGCTTTAGCATTACTGCCGTCAACATTCATTATCCATAAATTATCGCCGCCGTCTTCATCACTTGTAAAGGCAATGTGCTTTCCATCGGGGCTAAATTTAGGCTGCATTTGCCAAGCAATATCAGTCATTAGTGCGGTAGCTTTGCCACCAGATATAGGCATAGTGTAAATATCACCTAATAAATCAAAGGCAATAAGCTTTCCATCAGGGCTTACATCGACATTCATCCATGTACCTGTTGTTACATCGATATTGGCGGTTTTAAAAACCCCTTGAGGATCATTCACCGACCATTTTTTTTCTTCTTTCTTATCTTCTTCACTAGAAGCGATTTGAGAAAATAACAAGCTCGTTGTTAAGAGGGTAGAGGAGATGATTTTAGCAGCGTTCTTTAAATAATGGGCTGACATTTTTAATTCCTATAATAATGGGCAATAACCAATAAAACATAAAGTAAATTGGCACTTGTTATTAGAATCTGTTGAACTAACAGTATATAGCAGGGACTAAAGTGAAAGTCCAAAGTCGCTAAACCGAGTTCAATAGGTTAATTATCATAATCACTATATCATTATAGTTACTTGTATATACCAGTAGATTACAAAAAAGTACAAAATAAATTCAGGGACTATGAGGTTACTTTTTGTACATCGTTTAACAGGTATTACATCCAAGACTTCCCTGAACTTTCTACTGTATATAAAGCACTGTCGATAATTTTATAACCTAACGCTGCACCGATAAATGGAATGCTTTGCGAACCAGAAGCGGTAACTAAATTTATATTTGCTAGTCCCTTTCGTTTTAAAAAGTAACTTTGCTTAAAATAAGTTTGTTGTACTTTATAACGAGGAAAACAATAGTAATTTACGCCTAGCATTCCTTTGCGAATATAAATATAGTTTGCGTCGTGTGCTATCCCCCAGCGTAACCAGCGACAGGTTACCAAGCAGCTTGCTGCGCAAAACAAAGCAAATAAAAACGGTACAACTAAGGGGTTGTCATTGATGAATGAAAATATGCTCAATAACGTAAATAGCGGTAAAAATACGTAGCCAATATATTTGACAAGATAATGCTTATGGATGCCATCATAGGTAATTGTCTCTAACTGATTATTAGGATAAACATCATAAATTAGTTTTTTGCATTCAGAGGCTGTTACTGAAGGTACAATAATTTTATTATTAGACGCACCAGGTTGCATGTTTTGAAGGTGAGCATTACTTTGTTCAAATTTTAAATTAATGCGCTTTAACAGGATATCTAACCAATCTTGTTGTCTAACGACCATTTGTAAACGAGCTAAGCGCATGGTGACTTCATGTTTGGTTAGTAATCCACTCCGTCGAATATACTTGTCTTCAAGTTTATGTAATGTGAAGCCATAAAAGCTGAGAATGGCACCAGCAATAGAGAACAATGTAACGATAAGGAGAACGAATAGCGTTACAGAAATAATCACTAGGCTCACTTGCCACCATGGTTTTTCGGCAATAGATAATATTTCTTCAATATTAATACCTATGTACTGACAGGCTTTAATACCGTATTTTATAATTTCATCCAAAAATGGCATTAATAAGCCTATAAAAATCCATACTCTATTACTGCTAATACCATGAAGAACGAGATCCCCAATAGAGCGTTTATTTAACAACGTGCCTTGAAGAGCCTTTTGGGAGGAATAATTAATATCGCCTTCTGTTTTTAAAGGTGCGGATTCAGAAGAAGGCCTTGCTGGGCTTCCCTTTATAGCATCTTGTGTACTTAGTTTTGCTTGGTTATGACTGGCTAATATCTCTGATTTTAATTGCTCAGCAAAGTCGACTTTCAGTGCAACTATTTTCGCTTCTTGTTTAGATGAACCCGCAGTATCAAGCTCTAAACAAGCGTAAGAAAATGGACGGTAATAGAGTGGCTGTTCCAGTTTTACATTCTGTATTCTATCGAAAGGTAGATTTATATTTTTCTTAGAGAGTACACCAGAGCGAATTTCAATGTGACCGTTTGATAAACGATATTGGAAGAAATAAAATTTTAACGATGTTAAAGCAACAATAAAGGCTATGGTGGTTGCAATAACAGGTAACCATAAATGCGGGTTTGCTAAAACTTTTTGGTAACTAACTAAAATTACAGGTGTTAAATAAATTATGTTGCTAAATAACTGGCTAAAAACTTTTACGGTGAAATAGAGAATTGCAATTGGTGATACACGCTGCCATGTTTGCGTATCTTGCTTTTCAGCTAGTTCTTCGGTGTTTTTTTCAGTTAAGGGCTTTTCAGTTATGTGTTCAGCATCATTCATCATGTTTTTTGCCTTGATGAGCTGCCTTTGTATATCCGCCGTCCTGTGATGTGGCTTCAGTGTCGTTTGTATCCGCATCTTCTATTTCTGTTGCAGTACTTTCTAATTTAGTTGCAGTGCTTTCTAATTCTGCACTATCGGCATTTTCACTCACAGCATGACTACTTTCATGAGAAATATCTTTATGGCCTAATATAAATTGTCTAATTTTTTGCGCTTCAATTAAGTCTAAACCGGGGATTTCGAAAGTGTGTAAAGCACCGCCTGCACTAAAGACCTGAAGGTTTGCTAAGTTAAGCTTTCTATCGATTGGGCCTCTTCTTAATTCGACATGCTGTATCCTTAGAACCGGTTGGCTTACTGTTTTTTTGAAAAACACTCCGCAAGTGTAACTTATGTCATGTTCACGTATAGCATAGAATTTTCTTTTGTCGGCCAGAGCACCATAAAGAATAGATAGCCCTCCTAAAAAAGTACAAGCGAACAAGGCAAAGAGTAGGGCTAATCGTATATTTGTAGGAACTGTAATAAAAGTTTGTAAAGGAGCAAACCACCATGCGAAAGACAGTAACATAACAAAGATTAAGGTTGTGGCAAGGCGAAGATACCTGTTGGCTTTTATATAGGTCTTTGAAATGCTTTTTTGAGATATCTGCGCTAATGAAGGCATAGGAAGATCGTCAATCAATTCATTAGTAAAACCGTTAGACAGTGAAGATTCGTTGTTGCTGTATTTATCACCCAAATCTAACTCGTTTTGCATGGCTCCTGACTGCATTGACAAAATTCCTTATGTTTTTGATTCTATTTTTTATTTCACAGATCGCCTAAGGCGATCTAATCGATGACTCGTTGTTTTATCTAATTAGCCTTTCTTGAAGCCAGGCTGAAATATCATTAAGTTGCTGTGGTAAAACACTATGTGGCATTGGATAGCTTTTCCAAACTGTGTTGTAACCCGCTTGTTGTAATAAATCAAAAGCCATCTTTCCTGACGACATGGGTACTACTTCATCTTGAACACCATGATGCTGAAGTAGAGGTGTATTTTTATTTGCATTGTGACAATGCTCAGGGAGTTTATCAGCCGTTGGTAAATAACACGATAATGCTAAAATACCCGCCAAAGATTGATTAAAGCGTAGTCCAGTAAATAAGCTTAAAACGCCACCTTGGCTAAAACCTGCAAGCACAATTTTATTAGCTGGAATTCCGGCATCGATTTGCTCTTGAATAAGTGCTTGAATGCGCTTTTCAGAAACTAATACACCTTCCATATCCGCTCTGTTGTGTAAATCCATACTCTTTATGTCGTACCAAGAGCGCATAATATAACCTTGGTTAATTGTAACCGGTTGCTCTGGTGCATGTGGGAAAATAAAACGGATGCCATGATCTTTAGGCAGCTTTAAAACAGGTACAACGGGCGCGAAACCGTCACCAGAATCGCCCAAGCCATGCAGCCAAATAACACATGAAGTAGCAGGCATGGAGGTATTATTATATTTAGGTTCAACAACAATTCGGTCTAACGCAGGAAGTGACATAATG
>JBMYWR010000076.1:0-14531 GCA_049607625.1 Colwellia sp. | reverse complement strand
AAACAAAAAAGCCAACAATTTATATTGTTGACTTTCGCTTGAGAATTGTTTTAACCAATACAATTGGTAATAACCAAATGCATTAGTTTAACAGCAACATCATGACTTATTTATTCGTAGCTTCGCTCCATCCAAGCTAGTTTTAGCTTTAGTTGGTCTATTTCACTGTGGGCATCGGCTAACTGTTGAACAACTGAAACTTGCTCTTCTGTATCGCGCTCTCTTCTTACTACACTATCATTTGATACGTTTACATTCATCATGTTGCTTTCCTCATTTAGTTTCAATTATCTCGAAAAATTAAAGTTTAAATGTTCCAAAAATGATTCTGAAATATTTATGTAACCCTATTTGTATTATTACACAACATACAACAAAATAGTAATAACTAAGAAAATAAAATGAAAAAAATTAAAACTAAAGTAAAAAAGAAGCGCTATTAAATGGCCTTAAAAGAAGTTTATCTCCTCACAATATAAAAAACTCTTGAACAACAGATCATTCAAGAGCTTTAGTTATGATTTTTAACAAGAAAAATTAAGGCTGACTATTTGTTTTTGAAATATACCATTAAGGCGCCGGACACCTTACCAATATCTAACTGTTCTACGAACTTATAGTCCATTTCTTCAAAAAACTGACGATATTTACCCGTCGTTGCATAAATAGCAGCACCTTCACTTTCTGGGTGTTCATTTAAAACGGTATTTACAGCCGCCATTAAGTGCACACCAAAACCATTATGCTGATGTAAGGGATGTACCGCGATAAAAGAGATCATATGAAATTTATTTAAAGGTACGGCAGCTAATACTGCCTTTTCTTTTTCGATCATTTGTTTTGTACTTAGATAGCCTGCGCCCAATAACATTTTTAATCGCCAATGCCAAAAACGATCACTTCCTAAGGTGTCATCAGGACTATTAAGACAAACAACACCAATCATAGTGTCTTTTAAAAACAAGCCTACCATGGGTTGCTTTGCCTGCCAAAAGGCATTAATTTCTTCTCTAATCGCTGCTCTAACTCTTTGTTCGTAGCCAGGCTTGTCTTGCTCGAATATCTCTAAAAAGACAGGGTCATTGTGATATGCTTGAAAAAGTAATGAGGCGGCTAATTTCAATTCGTTAGCACTTAAGAAACTTGCCCTCACACCGCTTGAATTAGGCTCTTCATGATTTTGTTCCAACGTATTATCATCTTCTAAAACTGAATTCATTTACAATCCTCTTAAGTGGGTGCTCTTTTTTTAACCTAACAACCACATTAGCAGTTTTGTTTCAGCAAGGTCAAGTGAATTGCTCGATGGTTTTTTGAACAATTTTATTTAATGAAATATTGATATTACTCTGAATAGACAAAACTTAGCTTTACACTTATTTCAAAGATACTTTACTGCTATAATTTCACTAACTTTATTTCTACCGACATACTACCCATGAATTACCTTTTGCTTGAACAGCTCAAAAACGCTTGGATTTTCAAACATAAAAGCTTGCCTATTGCTGAATCCGATTTAGCTAAAATAAAACCTATGACGCCAACTCGTTCTAATGTGTTGTGGGACACTTTTATTAGCAAACAAGTTGACCACCCTGACTTCTTTAAAAAAGGAGACTGGCCATTTGATAAAAAAACATGGTCTGATCAAGGCAAATGGGAAAGCGTATGGGACAGTGAAGAAACTTCTTTACCAGAAGCAATCATTGAACATGTTTCGTGGGATAACAATACCGTCATTTACTTTTGCTCGAATCGAGAACTAATTATTGAAACAACCTGGGCTGTATTTAAACGTTGTTGGAAGAACTTCCTATTTATGGATGATGGTACTTTACTTATCGCTAAAAAACGCAAAGAAGCTGTTCAGTTTCAAAGTAACGGTCTTTATAAATTGGGCTTAAAAGCTTAATCTCTATTAAGACTTGTTTCTGATAATAAGGCTTGTTTATGCAAAAGGAAAAAAATACAAAAAGCGACTTAAATAAAAGGCAATTACATCCCCGTAATTGTCATAATAAAGGCTACCCTTTTCAAGAACTCATCGCTGTTTCCTCTGAGCTAGAAAAACATTTAATCGTTAATCAATTTAACCAACAAAGCACTATAGACTTTAGTGATGCAAAGTCGGTAAAAGCATTAAACCTCGCCTTATTAAGGCATTATTACCAAATTAAAAATTGGGACATTCCAGCCACCTATTTGTGCCCTCCTATACCAGGAAGAGTTGATTATATTCATTACTTAGCTGACTTATTGCAAGATGAGCACATTAAAAGCACGCCTATAAAAGTACTTGATATAGGTACGGGAGCAAGTTGTATTTACCCTATTCTGGGTGTGCAAGCTTACCAATGGCATTTTGTTGCAAGTGATATAGACCCTATATCAATAAAATTTGCCAATAAAAACATTTTGGCCACTCCAGGCCTTAGCGATAAAATAAGTTGCCGATTACAAAAAAACAAAAACCAGATATTTAAAGGTATTATTCAGCCAGATGAGTTCTATCATTTAACCATGTGCAACCCTCCTTTTCATAAGTCTTCTTTAGATGCAAATAAAGGCAGTAATAGAAAATGGCAAAACTTAGATAAAAACAAAAGTAAAGCTAATCGCTTTAAGCAAAGGGATTCAAATAAGGATTACTCCTCTAAAGTTGAAAAAGCGAATTTGAATTTTGGTGGTCAAAAAGCAGAACTTTGGTGTGAAGGTGGTGAAGTTACTTTTATTAAAACTATGATCAAAGAAAGCGTACTCTTTAAAACTCAAGTTAGATGGTTCACCTGTTTAGTTTCTAAAAAAGACAACCTTCAGGAAATAAAAAGACACCTTAAAAAAAGTAAAATAACGAATATTAAAGTGATTAACATGGCACAAGGACAAAAAATTAGTCGTTTCATTGCCTGGTCGTTTTAAGCCTTTTTAACGAATCGTTACCCCCTTTTGATTATCAACTTTCATTACTATAAAGCACATTAGTACTCTCCTCTTTTTCAACTCGCTTATTCAGTTCGACAGTGCATCCCGCTAGTTAATATAGAAAATAATCCTCATAATTTTTTGTCTTTAACTTACTTCAAGATATGCTTAATAAATTGAAAGCTCAACACGGCATACACTAACAACACATCAGCATAAGTTTTTATTTCCATCATTTCTTCATTTGCATCAATTGAACCAAATTATTCTCTAAGCTAATCACCATATACTTTTATACTTTATAAATTTTTAATCAAATTAGTGCTTGCTAAATAATCAAAATAGATATACTGTACATTCATACAGTGTATCTATTTTAATAAAGGCTACCTATGCAACACTTAACAAATAACATGATTAAACATAGCATTAGCACTAATAACGACATGCAAATACAAAGCGGTTCATGGTTTGAACATCAACATATTGATGCAGGAAGTGCTTTAACAAGGCATTACGTTTCTTTATGTCAAAAGCATAAACAACAAAAAAAATGGGTATTGTTTATTAATCCAGTAGAGTCATCTATAGAAGCGTTAGCTCGATTACATAATATCGATACATCACAAGTATTAATGGTTAACTTTAATAAAACGTATAAAAATATTGATTCAAAAGAAGCGCAGAAGAAGCATTTAAGTTCTATTAAAAATGCTTTAAGTAATGGCAATTGCTCAGCGGTTGTACTGTCCGAAACATCGTTGATAAAAAATCATATTGAAGAATTAGAAAGTGCAGCTCAGCAAGGTGAAACCTATTGCGTTATATTAGAGCAGCAACATAAACTGCACTAAGTTATATTGCAGTGCTAGTAGCTAAACCGGCACTTTAAATTTTAGATTTGATCTAACCCTACAGTTGTTTAGATCAGTAAGGATACTAAAACGGAAGTTGTCTTTGCTTATCGATTGATTAAAGATCGCTATCTTAACTTCAACTTCTTCCATATACTGGCTATAAACTGTCTGTCTACAGCGTCAAACGGATTATCGGCAACCACATAAGAGGAGGTAGATTTAGTCATTGCAAATATTTCACTGTTTGGATCAATCCCGTTTTCTCCTATAGCAACGTTATTGAACAAATCAACAACCGCCGACTTTAATTCAGCCAGTAATTGTTCAAAAACTTGTTTTGCCTGCTGCAAAAATACATGGTAAGGCTCATTACCACTTAACATAAAACTGGTGCCCGCCGTATCCACTAGATTAATGCCTTCTTTGATATAATCAATTTCAGACAAATATTGAACCCATATTTTGTCGAGGGCGTGCATAACTACAATGCTCAGTGCTTCATTGAGCTTGTCATCGGTCACCACCTTACTGAGACTTTGCCAGCGCTGTGATACTTTGCTTTTAAACTGTTCAGTCCCAGCACCCAATAAAATTTCATCCCGTAATTGGTGAATCACTTGCCTTTGTTGTTCAACCAAATCGCTGTATTTGTATAACACTTTGCGTCTATCAAGGTTCGCACCTTCTAGCACCCGCTGGCCGTGAGCAATATTTTTGCTGATCCGTGCATTAGATACCAACTCACCGGTGTCGCTTTTGCCTGACAACAAACCATCTCCCCCCAAGTGATTAAACAACTTGTCTTCCATGCTAACAAAATATTGCGAAGACCCCGGGTCACCTTGCCTTGCCGCCCGACCCCGCAACTGATCATCAATCCGCCTCGACTCGAATCGGCTGGTGCCGATAATATGCAGGCCTCCTAACTTTTTTACTTGTAAATTTCGTGCTGTGTCTTTTGTCTCCAGTAAAATATCTGTGCCGCGTCCTGCCAGGTTAGTACAGATGGTGACGGCCCCCAAAGCACCTGCCTGAGCAATTATTTGAGCTTCCTGCTCATCATTTTTGGCATTAAGCAGATAACAATCAATCCCTTTTTCGACTAACAAAGCGTATAGTTTTTCAGACTCGCGTACATTGGGCGTGCCCACCAAAACAGGTTGTCCTGTACGTTGAATAGAGGATATTTCATTGCAAATAGCACTGTTTTTTTCGGCTTTTGTACTAAACACCCGATCTGGTTTGTCTATTCGAATACAAGGTTTTCGTGGTGGAATAACACAGGTTTTCAACTGGTATAGCTGGTTAAACTCTTGCGATGCAAGCACTGCCGTGCCTGTCATGCCGCTAACTTGCTTAAACAGGCGCATCAAATGTTGTAAGGTGATTGAACCTAACGTTTGACCTTCTCTTTTAATTGGTAGACCTTCTTTGGACTCCAATGCCGATTGCATACCGTCGGGCCAACGACGTTTTTCGGCAATTCGGCCAGTAAACTCATCAATCAATTTGATGCCGCTGTCTTTGACTATATAATCGATGTCTTTGGTCAACAAAACCTCTACGTGCAGCGCTAGATTGACGCTGGTCAGTAGATGTAAATTATCGATATCAAACAGATTTTCACAGCCAAACTGTTGCTCTATTTTACGACTGCCGCTTTCCGTCAAATGAACGGAGGTGCTTAATTCATCGGTAGCATAATCGGTTGTTTTGTCTAGTTGTTTAATCACCGTTGCAATGTGTATCAATTGATCATTATTTTGTTGAATATCCCCTGAAATAATCAGAGGAATACGAGCTTCGTCAATCAGAATCGAATCGGCTTCATCAACAATGGCAACATCCAACCCCGACAAGACTTTTTGTTGTGTATAGTGCACCAGTTGGTCACGTAGATAATCAAACCCCACTTCTCTTGCTGTGGCAAAAACAATATCGCAAGCATGAGCATTTTTCCGTTGATCACTCGACATCCCTGCTTGGATCATACCAACGCTCAAACCAAAAAATTGATAGAGGGGCTGTAAAAATTGACTGTCTCGTTTCGCTAGGTAATCATTAAAAGTTAGTACGTGAACTTTGCGACCAACTAACGCATTAACAATAACGGGTGCAGCAGCTGCCAGCGTTTTACCTTCTCCGGTTTTCATATCGACAATATAACCGTCATGCAATGCTAATCCTGCTAGCATTTGGCTATCGAAGGGTCTCATACCTAGGAGTCTATTTGCTACTTCTGACACAAAAGCAAAAATTTTTACTTGGGTAGTTGAATTCATTGGCGGTGAAATAGAAGTACACAGTGATTGAAGTTGTTCTTTGAGTTCGTCGTCACAAAGCGATTTCAATGTCTCGCTGAATGAATCTATTTGTGTCAACGTTTTCTTATAAGACATAAGGTCGGACTCAATCGGTGACCTTTGCAGTTTTTCCATGACCCTTTTAAACATACTTCCACCTGTTTGTTCATACTTAAGCTATACATTGGTTGTCGATACGCTTAATTCAAGTCAAAAGCTTTGAAATCATATAATTAATATCGTCTATTGATACCAAAGAGGACTTATTTCATGCTTATCTAGTAGCAAGCAATCCGAAGGAAAATAAACTTGAAATGGTTTATTCGTGTATTTGTAAAGTCATTGGTTATTAGTTTTTAATTACTAAAAACTAATTAACGACACGACGAGCTTGCCAGAATACGTCTTTCCAATAATCGTTATCCATTGCCGACATCATTACCCCCTTGCTTGTTGAAGCATGCATAAATTTACCTTTTTCTAAGTAAACACCTACGTGATTGGTTTTTATACCTGTTTTAAAGAATACTAAATCACCTGCTTTTAATTCAGATAAATCGACTTCTTTCCCTGTCTCCGCCATTGCTTCAGTAGAACGTGGTAGTTGGTAACCTAACTTAGTCCTGTATGTATTTTGAACGAATGCAGAACAATCAATACCGCTTTTACTCTTACCACCAAGTTTATAGGGTGTACCCTTCCAAGAGTACAATTGGCTATACAAATGACTTGTTACTGCTCTTTCATTACTTAAAGATATTTTGTTTGATAGCGGAACTGCATCTGCGCCAGTATCCGCAGTAGGTGTTAATGTACAACCAGATAATGTAGCAACTAAAACAAGAGAGATTAAAGTTAGAGATTTTTTAAATATCATCTGATTTCCAATGTAGGGTAATTAAGTTAAGTGAATTTTAACATCGTAAACAGCTTAAAGCCGACCTAACTTGTACATACTATATTTCTTTTTGTTCAATTAGTGAATGAATGTGGCAGGAAAGCATAAAAACGAATGAGTGAAATGTCCGTTTTCATATCAAGGTGACTATGATAATGAATGGCTTTCATTTTCGTTTCTTCACCGCTATTGGCTCTTTGTTACTCAAAGCTTAATGGCTGGTGCTAATTATAAATAGAGGACGGTTATCTGTATTAATTCCAGCACAGTTATAGCCTTATTTCACAATATACTGTGAATAAAACCTATTCCATCCTTATTCAGCCTTATTTCACAATATACTGTGAATATATTTTCTTTTGCATAGAGTTAAGCTACAATTCACAAAATGCTGTGAAATTTATTGGGGAATTAAATGCAAGTCACAATTAAGTCCGTCGAACAGTGGGGTAAGGTCGTAGGCGCTGTTAGGAAAAGCCAAGAGTTAGATCAGAAAAGCGCCGGAGAATTTTCTGGCAGCAGCATCAATACTATTGGCGGTTTTGAAAAAGGTTCTGGCTCAATGTCAGTTGGTCGTGTATTCGCCTTAATGGAAGCACTTGGACTGGAGATCAAAATTGATATTGCCTTACCTGAAGGCGATGATGAAGCAAATCGCAAATTGACTTCTCAAATCCAACAATTGGTCTCGAACTATGACTGATATGGACTCTGCCAGAAAGCTACAGGTATATGCAGGCATGCAGTTAATGGGGCAGTTGCGAGATACTAATGGTTTTTGGTCCTTCGAATACGACGAAGCTTGGTTAGCATCGCCAGCTAAGTTTGCAATATGCCCAGACATTCCATTAAAAGAGGGTGAGTATCTTGACTCTGGCACAACGCGCCCAGTTCAGCGGTTTTTCGACAACCTTTTACCAGAAGAAAACGCACGAATATTACTGGCCAAAGAAGTGGGCGCAGATCATGAAGACTCGTTTGCTCTACTTGCCGAGTCAGGCATAGAATCAGCAGGCGCATTAACGCTATTAGAGGAGTCTTTTGAATTTCCAGCTAGCGATGCGACGCCTCTATCATACGAGCAGCTATCGGAGAGAATAAAAAACTTACCGAGAGCCCCTCTTAATAGCCGTCAAGGCAGCCGGATGTCTTTGGCTGGCGCTCAACACAAGATGCTTATAGTCAAGCTAGGTGATGACTTGTTTGAAGGTAATGAGGGCACGCCTTCGACGCACATTTTAAAACCGGATCATTCCAAGCCTGACCGCTATTGGCAAACTACCCGTAACGAATGGTTTATGATGAAGTTGGCGCATCGATTAGGCGTAGATGTGCCTAATGTAGACGTTATCTACACCCCTGAGCCTGCTTACATTGTCGAGCGATTTGATAGAATTGGCGACTATCCCGAGCAAGAGCGAAAACATATTGTAGATGCTTGCCAATTATTGGGGTATGGCAGGGGCACTAAATATAGGGCGTCAACAGTAGAAACTTACCAAAAGTTACTTAAAGAAGTAAGGCCTCCGGCGATCACATCACTAAAGTTATTTCAATGGGTCTTATTTAACCTGCTAATTGGCAATGGAGATGCGCACTTAAAGAATATCAGTTTCTTTTATGTGAAAGGCTTCGCACAATTAACGCCATTTTATGACCTGCTAAGCACTATAATCTACGTACCCGAGGGGGCTGAACCTTTAGATGAAAAAGTATCTGTACCAATCAACGGCAAAGAACGATTTGGTGACGTCACGAGAGAAGATGTTTTAGCTTTTTCTGAGACACTAGGTATCCCTAACTCGTTAGCCTCCAAACAGTTGGATCGCATAACTAGCGGCATTGATGGTGAATTTAGTAATCTTTACCAGCAAGTTGAACAGCTACCTCCTTCTGTAGCACGACCTGGCGAACTAAGGATGCTAAGGCAAGTTCAATTCTTAGTCGTCAAAGAGATGGTAAAGCGCCTGCTCTAATGTTCTAATATTAAAATCCTCCCAATGACGAAAAAACTCTATTTGGATTAAAATGGCAATGTCGCCTTTTCGCACTCTGTTGTCTAGATATAGCGATAACTGATCCGACAAAGCGGTCTTTAGATATTTAGGGATATTTAAGGCAACAGCTAGCCATGAATCGTCATAACACCCTTGTAAGAAATCGCTCACGTTCGAGTATGAGATTAAATTTAGAAAAAGTGCTTAACAAAGTCTCCAAGTCCAGAAACTTTTAAAGTTGACTATCTGTATACTCAAGTAAAAAATTTCCCTCTACAATTATACTATCTAAACAACGAAATGTGATAAGTATATTGTTGATTTATTAGCTGTTTCAAGCTATCTTGAAATATATTGTTTTCATACAGCTAACAAAAAAGTAACATAATTTGTAATTCATAAATTTTTAAAGGTAAAAGCTATGTTAAGAAAATCGAAAGTTTTTATTGCAGCCAGCATTGCAGCCTCGCTATCAGCTTGTGCTGCTAATGGCGATAATAGCACAACAGTGCAGCCTAAATATAAAGCTAATATACCTTCATATTTAGTAACGCCAGATAAAGTAACTACTAAGTATGTTGGAGAGTTACAATTTAGAGATGGTTTTCCTACTGATGAAACGTTAGTAAAAACTAATGATTTTATGGATACCGCTCGAGCTTTTGAATTGTTTGAGTCGGGCATGGCTACTGCATCTATGTACGCCATGTTAAAAGGCCATCGAGACATTGGTGTGGTACCTAATAAAACTGTTGCCCTTACCGAGCAATTAATGGATGCGAAATCATTATGGTTAACACCGAATACTACAACACCATATGCACATGCTGAAATTAACGTAAAAAATGGTCCTGTTGTCATTGAAATTGGCTCTCCAGTTATTTCTATTTTAGATGATGCTTACTTTAAATATGTAGGAGATATAGGGTTAGGTAACCCAAAAGATGCTGGTAAAGGTGGCAAGTACCTTGTTGTTGGGCATGAATATAAAGGTGAAATCCCAGACGGTTATATTGTTTTAAAAACAAATACCTATCGACACTGGTTATTAACTCGACCGTTTCAATTACCAAACGAAAAACTAGAGCAAACTCTAACGAAATTTAAGAATGCTTTAAAAATCTATCCACTTGATGAAGCTGAAAACCCTCAGCCGCTTGAATATATAAATGTATCAGGCATACAGTACAACACATTACATGCTACTGATTCGACCATTTATAATGAATTAAATGACGTTATACAGTATGAAGCTGCTAATTCAGGTGATCCTGAAATGCTTGGTTTAGCTAAAGCTATTGGTATTGAAAAAGGTAAGCCTTTTAAACCTGATGCCCGTATGCAAAAAATATTGACTGAGGCTGCAAACTTAGCAAATGCTGCTTTTCGCGGGGTAATGTATAAGCCTCGCAACCCTGATGTTTATTTCTACCCTGATCGTAAATGGTATTCACCACTTGCAGCAGGTAGTCATGAGTTTTTAGACGCTAATGGTGCTCGCGTATTAGATGATCGTATTGGCTTTCATTTTTATGCGACAGGGATAACGCCGTTTATGGTTACACCTAAAGTTGGTTCTGGCTCAGTTTATGAAATTGGCTCTATGGATGAAAATGGCGATATGCTTGATGGTGGCAAAACCTACAAAGTAACCTTGCCAGGCCCAATACCAGCTCGTGATTTTTGGTCGTTTATGGTTTATGACAATCAAACACGTTCTATTTTAGAAACCGACCAAAAAACCGGTGGCGTCGATTCTAAATTGAAGGGAATGAAGAAAGCTGAAGATGGAAGTGTAACTATTTACTTCGGCCCTAAAGCACCTGAAGGACAAGAGAAAAACTGGGTACAAACCATGCCAAATAAAGGTTTTAATGTACTTTTACGACTATACGGTCCAGAACAAGAATGGTTCGATAAAACTTGGAAGCCAAGTGACTTTATAGAAGTAAAGTAACCTTTTATTGTTAATCTCACAACGATTAGGATTTATAATCGTTGGTGAGATTATTTTTACAAACTAACTTTAACTCATTGATTTATTACCCTTAGCAAGTTACGTAAGGTAATAATGAGCAGCCCCAGTTCAAATAGCGTTGCATGACCGATACGCATTAACAACGAACGATTTATTCTGTTGCCCCAAAACACTTGTCAAAAAAATGTTGTAAACATAGCTCAACGACATTGCCGATAAAATTAACCCTATCAGTAAGCCAAGCATACTTCCTTTATCAATATTACTTAGCATACTGCCAAGAGGTGTTAACAAACATTTTCAGCCTTAAACAGAAGTAAAAATCATCCATCACTTTTGTCCGCTTTAGGCCTTGAGTTCAATACTCAAAAGATAATATCCGTATTGGTTAAGTTCTGGCTTTTTAACTTGTAAGACAACCAATTGAAATTCGAGCATAAAAAAAGCACTAATATAGTATTAGTGCTTTTTAATGTAATTTTTTGAAAAATCAAATCTTTAATAAAGCCTTATTGATAATGAAGGCTTTTAGAGTTCAAGCTAAACAAAAGTGATTAACACAAGTGAGAAAGTGATATAAATAACAAAAAACCTTTAAATAATAGGTTTTAATCGCTGTTATTTAGCATTACCTTCTTCAACACGTGTTTTTAGTTTTTGTCCTGGTTTAAACGTAACGACTTTACGAGCAGAGATTGGAATATCTTCGCCTGTTTTAGGGTTACGACCAGGGCGTTCACTTTTTTGACGCAAATCAAAATTACCAAAACCAGAAAGTTTAACCTGCTTCCCACTTTCTAGCGTTTCACGAATTTCTTCAAAAAACACTTCAACCATGTTTTTCGCGTCTTTTTTGCTTAAGCCGACTTTTTCAAATAAATGTTCTGCTACTTCTGCTTTGGTAAGCGCCATTGCTTAGTCCCTCAGTGATGCATTTAATTCAGATTTTAATGTAGATACCACAACATCTATTACATCTGTAATATCTTTCTCTTCAAGTGTTTTACTTGTGTCTTGTAATGTCAAAGCGATTGCTAAACTCTTAAAACCTACTTCTATACCTTCGCCTTGGTATACATCAAACAAGTTTAGATCAATTAAAAGCTTTCCGCCAACCTTTTCAACAAGTTGTAACACTTTTTTTGAGTCAACTGACTCTTCCACTACAACAGCCAAGTCTCTTCGGTTTGCAGGAAACTTAGATATATCAGCAGCTTGTGGTATTTTTTGTTCCAATACCTCAGATAACAATAGCTCAAAAATAAGTGTTCTACCATTTAATCCTAAATTTCTTGCTAATTCAGGGTGTAACGTACCAATATAGCCTACAAGTTTACCATCACGCGTTATCTGTGCACTCTGCCCTGGGTGAAGTGCTTCTAATTCCGTTTTAGAAAATTCATAGCTATTTTCTTGGCCTGTTAAACGTAATAATGATTCAACATCACCTTTAACATCATAAAAATCGGTTGCCGCTTTTTCCATGTCCCAGTGCTCATCTACACGTTGACCTGTAATAACACCGGCAAGCATGTTTTCTTGTCTTACACCGTTTTCAGCTGACTCATCAGGAACAAAACGTAAACCTGACTCAAACAAGCGTACACGGCTCTGCTGACGGTTTTGGTTATAAGCAACTGATTGCAATAAACCTGTCCATAAACTCAAACGCATTACCGACATTTCAGAAGAAATTGGGTGTGGCAAAGTCATCACCGCTTGTTCTGGGTGAATAAGTGATTGTTTTTTAGGATCAACAAAACTATAAGTAATAGCTTCTTGATAATCTCTATTTACAAGCGTTTGTTTAAGCTTACTTAAACTTAAGTTTGCTTCTTTTTGCTCACGCATTTTTAAAGTCGCTTTAGGCGCAACATTTGGAATATTGTTATAGCCATATAAACGAGCAACTTCTTCTATAAGATCGACTTCAATTTTCACATCAAAACGGTAAGCAGGTACAACTACATGCCAAACAGTTTCAGCATCAGAGCCTGTCTTTTCAACATCAAACTCTAGTCTTGTTAAAATATCTGTTACTTTCTCATCTTCAATGTGATGGCCAACACGCGCATCAAGCATTTTTCTGCGTAAAGTTACCGATTTAGTTTGAGGTAAATCAGCTTCAGATTTTGCCTCAACAACTGGGCCTGCTTCACCACCAACAATACTTAGTAGCAATGCTGTCGCTCTTTCCATTGCGTCATGTGTTAAGGTTGCATCAATACCACGCTCATATCGATGTGAAGAGTCTGTATGTAAACCGTATTGACGCGCTTTACCTAATATAGCTAAAGGTGCAAAAAAAGCACTTTCTAAAAAGATATCGGTTGTTTTAGACGTTACACCAGAGTGTAAACCACCAAAGATACCCGCCATAGCAACGGCTTTACTGTTACCTACTTTGTCATTTGAGGCAATTACTAACGTTTTATCGTTTAGTTCAACTTCGTTTTCATCAAGTAATGTAAGTTTTTCTTTAGCTTGTGCAAAACGTATCTCAATTTTCTCGTCTACTTGAGCTAAATCAAACGCATGCATCGGATGACCAAGCTCTAATAAAATGTAGTTAGTTACATCTACTACAGGGTCAATAGAACGTGTACCACATCGGCGTAACTTTTCTACCATCCATAATGGCGTTTTAGCTGTAATATCTATGTTTTTAATTACACGCCCTAAATAACGTGGACAAGCCGTTGGAGCACTGATATTTATTTCTAAAGCATCTTGAATTGTCGGTACTATCGCTTCTATTTTAACAGGAGAAACAGCTAAAGCATTTAAAACACCCACTTCACGAGCTAAGCCTTTAATACCTAAACAATCGCCTCGGTTAGCTGTTAAATCAACATCAATCGTTACATCATCAAGATCTAAATATTCTCTTAAACAAGTACCTACTGGTGCATCATTGGCTAATTCCATAATGCCATCTGAAGCGGTGTCCGTTAGGCCTATTTCAGACTCACTACAAAGCATACCAAATGAAGGTACACCGCGAAGTTTAGCTTTTTTAATTTTAAAATCGCCAGGTAATACAGCACCTACTGTGGCAACTGCAACCTTTAAGCCTTTACGACAATTTTTAGCACCACAAACAATATCAACTAACTCGCCCTTTTCAACGGTAGCAGAGCTGTAATCACCAAGGCTAATTTTTGTTACTTGTAACTTGTCTGCATCTGGGTGAGGACCACATTCAACCACTTCACCAATAACAACGCCTTTGAACTCTCCAGCAACCGGGTCCACAGCGTCAACTTCTAAGCCAGCCATGGTAATTTGATGAGCTAACTCATCTGAAGATAATGCAGGGTTTACCCACTCACGTAACCAAGATTCACTAAATTTCATTATGGGTTTCCTACTTAAACTGTTTCAAAAAACGAAGATCATTTTCAAAGAATGCACGTAAATCGTTTACGCCATAGCGAAGCATGGTTAAGCGTTCTACGCCCATACCAAAGGCAAAACCTGTATAAACTTCAGGGTCGATACCAACACTGCGTAATACATTTGGGTGAACCATGCCACAGCCTAATACTTCTAACCACTTACCGTTTTTACCCATAA
>JBMYWR010000075.1:0-14543 GCA_049607625.1 Colwellia sp. | reverse complement strand
AATCGTTTGTGATGTCACCGAAGTGAACATCTGCTCAATGAATTCTGTCGTGATACCAAGTCACTAATTAAAGTTCTTCGATATCGCATTACATATAAGTATTACTTACCTTATCTAATAAATAAAAATCTAAAAGATAAAAATAAGATTTTGTTATTTGTGTGAATTTCATCATTAAGCGTTTTTTGTTAGACAAGCTAACTAGGTAAAAACAAGACTAATGTGAGTATTCACACAAATTGCATGATAACTAATTGTTAAAGAACGTTGGCAACTATGTATCTAACATATATTATCCAACTAAGCAGTAATCGCATTCGTTACTTGCTTTCATCAAACTGCGTTGCCGCTAGCCCGAAGAGGATGCGTATTGTACGCTTCCGAGTTTTGATGTCAACATTTAATTTAAACTTTTTTTAAGTTTTTAATGTTAATTTGCTAAGTAATCTATTTAAAGGCTTAGTTAGCTATTCAAAACATCCCGCCTGGTTAGGTATTTGCCTGAACCCCTTGGAACTGGATGCGCATTGTATAGATTAATTTATTGAGCGCAACCCTTTTTTATCGATAAACATTCGTTCGTTCATAAAACACTCAAACTGTGTTATTCGTATACCTATTGATTTACATATCTCGCTTTAATCAACTATAACGCCTATCGATGCTAGCTTCCTGTTGTTCAAACAAAAAATCCCTCGTTATCACTAACGAGGGATTTTCATATAGGGAACTATTGCTATCATTCTTAATAATTTAGTTTATTCATATAAAGATAAACGACTTTTATCTCTTTTTATTTACCTTGAAAACTAGCATTAACATTAAGAATTTTAGCTAAAAGTGCATAGTTACTTAAGTTTATTGCCTTTTTCGTCCCATATCTCTACGTCACCGAGGTTAAGCTTGCGAATATTCGCTTCAACCTTCGCTAAATCTCCAATAACTACCCACACCATTGCTTCAGGTTTAAATTCGGATTTTGCTAATTCCGCCATCATTGCTGGTGTCATGCTATCGTATTTTGACTGTAGTTTTTCAGCTGATTTTTGTTCACGGCCTAAGTTATCGTTACTGATCATATGATTTAATACAGTATTAGATTTTTCAAAACGACCAGGTAAAGTAAGTGTTTTACTCTTAACAAATAAATCTAGCTCTTCTTGAGTAGCAGGTTTATTAGAGCGGTAACCGCTGATTTCACCAATGATTTCGCTCATCGCTGCTGCTGTTTTATCGGTTTGAACAGGTGCATAGTTATACCATAAACGCTGTCCTCTTGCGCTTGTGATACCTGTATATGCTCCATATGCCCAACCTTTATCTTCACGTAAATTCATATTCATACGTGCTGTAAAGGTACCACCTAAAACACCATTCATGGTTTCAAGCTCAAGATAGTTATCTGCACCTGAAGATGGCATTAAGTGACCCGCTACAATCATACTTTGTGGTGAGTTAGGACGGTCAACTAAAATTACTTTTGCTTTCTTAGCCAATGCCACATCGGTAAATGACTTCTCGCCTTTACTTTGTGTAGGCGCTTGCCATTGTCCAAATGCCGCTTCTAGTTTAGCTGTAATTTCTTCTAAGTTAGTGTCGCCAGAAACAAAGATTTTTGCATTATCGGCACGTACCCAAGCATTATGAAATGTGGTCATATCTTGTTGTGTAATCGACATAACAGATTCTTCTGTGCCTGATGACGCAAAACCATAAGCATGCTCAGCACCATATAGCGCTTGCTTTAATAAGTTAAACGCAACACTCTGTGGGTTATTCTCATCTTTTTTAATGCTTTCTATAGTTAGCGCTTGATCACGCTTCATATCTTCTGCATTAAAAGCTGGGTTTTGTACAACATCAGCCCAAAGTGCAATAGACTCATCTGCATTCTCTTTAAGAACAGAAGCGCTAACAGTTAATTGATCCAAATTAGCACTCGCGCCAATACGCGCATTCAAACGGTCTTTTGCTAAAGCAAGATCTAATGAACTAAGTGATGTTGTACCTTCATTCATCATGCCCATTGTAAATGCAGCCAAACCTTTCTTGTCTTTCTTGTTCGATGCATTACCACCATCAAATACGATTGACATCTCTAATACGGGCACACTATGACGCTCTGAAACAAAAACTTCTATGCCGTTAGAAAGCTTCGCTGTTTGAACATCGGGTAAACTAAGCTTTTTAGGCTCACCAGGTACAGGGAGTTTACTTCTATCAAGTGTAGACTCTGCTGTTACATGCTTACCAAATGGTTTCACAGTTAACTTGTAGTACCCATCACTTAACCACTGACTAGACGTTCTTTGTATATCTGCCGGTTTGGCATTTTCAACCCATGCAAGCTCTTTATTAACAAAGTTTGCATCGTTTGCATATAAAAGCCCTTGTGCAAGTGTTGATGCTTTGCCACTAACAGATTCTAATGAGCGAATAACGCCACCGTTTATAGAGGTTTTTAAACGTGACATTTCTTCATCTGTTGGTCCGTTGGCAAGATAGTCTGCCAATATTTCCTCAACAACCTTTTCAACTACGGCTACATCACCGCCCGTCTTTAAAGTAACTGAAATAGAGAAAGTTGATGTTAGCGAGTGTTTTTGTAAATAAGAATAAGCTGAAGTGGCAAGCTGACCTTCATGAATTAATGCCTGGTATAAACGAGAGCTTTTACCACTACCTAAAATAGCTGCCGCTAAATTTAACTCAGTTGCTTCTTTGGTTGTTCGCCCTGGTACTGCCCAATTCCATGTAATACGAGTTTGTGAAACATTATCAAACATTTCTTCAGAGGTATTAATAGTGCGCTCTGGTACCATTGATTTCATGTGGTGAAGAGGATCGCCTGGTGCGATATCAGCAAAATATTTTTCCATTTTAGCTTTTGCTGTTGCTTCATCGATGTCGCCTGCTAATACAATAACCGTATTAGCTGCGCCATAATATTTTTTAAACCATGATTTAACATCGTCAAGTGAGGCGTTATCAAGATCTTCCATAGAGCCTATTGTAGAATGTCTGTATGGATGGCCTGCTGGAAATAAGCCCTCTAAAATTCTATATTCAGACATACCGTAAGGTGCGCTGTCGCCTTGACGTTTTTCATTTTGTACGACTTTACGTTGCTCATCTAATTTGTCTTGAGATATAGCACCTGTTAAGTGCCCCATGCGATCAGATTCCATAAATAATGCAACATCGAGAGCCGAGGTTGGAACTGTTTCATAGTAATTAGTTCTATCAAACCAGGTGGTACCATTTAGACCTGTTGCGCCAATTTCTTGTAATGGTTTGAAGTAATCATAATTAGCATTTTCAGAACCGTTAAACATTAAATGTTCGAATAAATGGGCAAAACCTGTTTTACCTGCTGGTTCATCTTTAGAGCCAACATTATACCAAACGCCTACCGAGACAATAGGTGCCTTCCTATCTTCGTGAACCACAACGCGCAAGCCATTTTTCAGGGTAAATTGTGAATGAGGTAAATCAATAAGGTTTTGCATTGGTGCAACTTGTTGCGTTGCTACTTCAGGTGCTTGTGTGGCAGCAGTAGTTTGGCAGCCGGTAGTAAATAGTGACACTGCCATTGCTGTTGTAAGTACTGAGTAGTTAAATTTTTTCATGGACGTTTTTATCCCTTGATTAGTTTTATTGTTTTGTATTGAATAATACCAATTCCATTAATTAAGTGCGCTACTTTTTCATGAGAAAAAATAGCCAAATACAAGGCTTTAAATCTACTAAGTAGTTATTCTACTTTTATATTTGATAACGCTGTAGTTATTTATTTTAGCCATTAAAAATGAACAGGCAATTAACGGACTTGGTATAATACGAGTTACAATATTACTATATATGAATAAGTATTTCTGTCACATGAAAAGTATGTATAAGTTGTAACAAAATATACATACTTCAAGGTATGTTTTGTGTCTGGGAGAGATTCGAACTAATTAGCTAAATTAATGACTTTTTCATAGTCTGCTGTGAATTGTTCACCGTTAATGCTTGGGATGGCCCCTAATTGTTCTTCAGGTTTAAAATTAGCAATAACTTTACCTTCTGGGTTTATTAAAACGATAGAGGCGCTGTGATCGACAAAATAGTTTAGATCTTCTTCTGATTTTGCATCGGTTGAGTACATTAACCCTAAATTTCTAGAGAAAGGGAAAAGCGTTCCATGGTCTGCTCTTAGCGCTATAAACTCTGAATTAAAATAAGCAATATATTTAGATAGCTTCTCTTGTGTGTCACGTTTAGGATCTACGCTCACTAAAAGTATTTGCGTATTGTCTGCAATACCTTTTAAATCGTCATAAATAAAATTAAAGTTTTGCAACGTTGTAGGACAAACATCGGGACAAGAGGTATAACCAAAAAACACTAAACTCCATTTACCGAGCAAGCTTTCATTGGTAAATGCTTTACCCGTGTTATCTGTAAATTCAAATGGCGCTATATTTCTTGGGCTTTTATAGTAAAGCGCCTGCTCAGGTAACACGGGTTTGGTTAAATGTTTAAAACTTAACACCCCTATCACCAAAGCACCTAAAGCAATTATTGAGATTAAAAATTTATTCATCGATGTAGCCTTAACCGATTGGTAAAAGATAATGATCGACTAATAGGATCACGAACAACGCCATAAGGTGCACAATAGAGAATTTAAATGTATCCATTGCGGTATTTTCATCTGCATTAAACTTTAACTTCCATGCATAAGCAAAGAAAATAACGTTTAAGACAACAGCGCCAACAAGGTAAAGCCAATTGCTCATACCGACTAAGAAAGGCAATAAACCTACAATAAATAATAAAACGGTATACAGTAAAATTTGTGTTTTAGTGAAACTGACGCCGTGCGTTACAGGCAACATAGGAATATTCACTTTTGCATATTCCTTCCTGCGATGAATCGCTAAAGCCCAAAAGTGAGGTGGTGTCCAAGTGAAAACAAGCAATACTAATAATAAGGCATGGCCATGAATCTCATTGGTCATGGCTGTCCAACCTAATAAAGGCGGGATTGCTCCAGCTAAGCCACCAATCGTAATGTTTTGTGGTGTAGCACGTTTTAAATACAAGGTATAAACAAAGCTATAGCCAACTAAGCCCGCTAACGTTAAGTAAGCTGTTAAAGGGTTTACTAAAACATACAGCATTACAAAACCAATAAGCGCAATAGAAATAGCAAAAATAATGGCGTTTTGCGTTGTAATTCGCCCTTCTGGTAGAGGTCTATTACTGGTTCTGCCCATAATAGCATCTATTTTTTCATCAACAATATGGTTAATTGCTGCCGCCGCTGATGACAATAAGCCAATGCCTAACATCGCTGGAAGGAATATTTGCCATGGCAAACTACCCGGCACTGACAAACTCATACCAACTACCGCAGTTAAGACCAATAGAGCAACAACTCTTGGCTTGGTAATGTCGTAATATGCTTTCCATGTACTTAGCATTTCTCTAATAGCACTTTCTTTTGCTGTATGCTTTGGTATTAGATCAGTTAAGGACTCATCACCATTTAAAACTTCTTCAGACATAATAATTCCTTATATTTTACGACGTAATTTGTAGGTTAGTGTGATTAAGGTCAGCATTAAACAAGCGGCTATAATGTTATGACCTACGGCAACGGCAAGTGGTAACGAAAACCAAATATTACTTAAGCCCAAACAAATTTGAACAATGAGAAGCAAGGCCACCATCGAGGCTGATTTCTTAAATATATTGGTTTTAGCTTTAGCAAACACCATCAAGATGAGCCAGCCTAGATAAAGTAAAGTCACTAAAGCGCCAATACGATGCACCACATGAATAGTTAAACGCTGATCAAATGATAAATGACCAAACTCATAAGTGTCTCGTTTAGGTGGGATAATATCAAACGACTCTTCAAACGTGATTCTTTCTTGCCAGCCATCTTGGCAAATAGGTAATTCAACGCAGCTTAATGCTGCATAGTTTGAAGATGTCCAGCCACCGAGTGCGATTTGAATCGTTAAAATCAGAATCCCAATGAGGCCATATCGACCATATTTTTTAAGTCTGTCCTCACCTACAATAGTCGATTGATTTTTTAATCGTAAATAAAGTAAGAAAAGCAAACATAACGTCGTAAATCCACCTAATAGATGACCCATAACCACAATAGGCATTAATTTCAAAGTGACTGTCCACATTCCTAGCGCTGCTTGAAATATAACGACACTTAAAATAATCATCGGTAATGCAAAGGGCAGTCTATCTTCGCTTTTATTGATAGCTGACTTAGCGGAAATAACAGCAATAGCCAAAATTAATAAGCCTAATGCACCGGCAAAGTATCGATGAATCATTTCATTCCATGCTTTTTGTGGTTCTACCGGTCTTTCTGGAAATGCCTGTTCTGCAGCAGCAATTTGCTCGCTGGTTTCTGGTACGTCGATTAATCCATAACAGCCTGGCCAATCTGGGCAACCTAATCCTGCATGAGTAAGCCTTGTATAAGCACCGAGGGTAACAACAATAATGGCTAACAAAATACTTACAAGTACCAGAGTTTGTAATTGCTTACGTCCTTTTGACGCGATAAGAGGTGTACTACCTTGTAAAAAGTCTATTTGATTATTTGCCATGGTTAGCCCACCTTTGAGTACTTCAGTACTTTTTTCATGTCAGCTAAAATTTGTTTACCAAATGCAGGTAAGTCTTTATGTTCTTTGGGCAGTTCATGGCTTAAAAACACATTACCAAGTGGGTCAACTAAAAAAACTTGCGAGTGGTCGATATACTGCTTTGCTTGTGATGGCATGGTCACTAACTGCCATTGGCTTTTAGATACCTGATCTGATTGCTCTTTAGATAATACGCTTTGCGTCATCGCTACTGGTGTTACTCTAGGCATTTCCTTACCCAAAGCCACATAAGTATTGTGAACTGCTTCTAAGGCTTTTTCACAGTTTTCATTACATTGCTCAGGCAAGCTATATAAAATGAGCCATTGCTTGGCAAAATTTTCATTGTTTATACCCAATTGCTCTAAAGTTAATTCATTACTTAATAATTGACCTTTATTGGTTACGCCCATTTCGAGCCATTGATTTTCAAGGGCTAATTTTGCTAAAAGAATAGGTAATCCAAATGCGACAAGTACCATAATAAGGGTGCGTCTATTTCGATATTGATTATTTTTTTTATTGGAAGTCGCTGTACTACTCATTTCTTTACCTCTTTGTGCTTTGTTTAGCTTTATTATTATGTTTTAACGATTTTTATTCTTATTACTATTATTTAATACTATTGCTTATTACGTTGCGAATATGCTGCCCAACACATTAACATTATCCATGCGATGGCTAGACTAAACCATTGGAAGGCATATCCTCGGTGCTTTTCTGGTGGCATAACAATCGCTTGCCAGTCTTTTTTAAATCCTATTGCGTCAGTTTCATTCACATATAAGACAAAAGGCAATAAAGGTTTATCTAATAGTGCTGAGAACTTATCCAATTCGATTTGCTGAACTCGCAATGGCCATTGAACGGATGAAAAATCCTGTGCCATTAACTGTATATTCGGCTCAACAAGTCGCACTTTTGATGAAAAGTTAATCTCACCACTATAACCACTGACTTCTGGTAACTCTTGACGATTAATAGAGCCCTGCACCCAGCCTAAATTCACTAAAACTGCATTTTTCTCTGTCATTAAAATTTGTAATACTTGATATCCCAATCTACCACCACTGACTTGGTTATCAAGTAAAAAGACTTTCTCTGCTATAAAAACTCCATTGGCATTTACAGGGAAATCATTAATATTTTCAGTGTTAGACAATGCAACCACTTGTTGAAGCGAAATAGGGTTCGTTGTATTTAGTGAGGCAATGCGGGATAGACGCTGTTCTTTTTCTATGGCTCGTGATGATTGCCAGAGTCCAAGATTAATTAATACGGCAAAAACGATAAGTGTCATAATGAGCCAAAAAATATTAATACTTTTGATGATTAATAGTAGATTTTTGGTCTCTTGATTTTCATTTAATAATGTATCAGAACTGCTAGACACTTATTGATATCCTTACTACAAAATAATTACTGCTATTTACTTATTTTCTTATTTATTTTACTTAACTGTTTTACTTTATTGTGAGTAAAAAGTAATCTAAACCACATCCAAAAAGAACATAACAAATGGAGCTCTCTGTGCTTTTCAAATTATTTATACTACTTTTACTCGCTATCATGATTTACAACTTATTTCGCGCCCTCGTTATCATGAATAAGAAGCCCGACCCTAGCCAAGAGAACCAGCCTTCTATGACAAAATTTATTGGCCGACGATTAATGGTCTCTGTTGCTATCGTCGCTTTCTTTATTATTGGCTTACTTACTGGTCTTATTACACCAAATCCAAGACCTTTCTAGTTTCTCATCCTGCTTAGATGCTCAAGTACTCTGTTTACTGTTAGTCAATGAGTACTTGAGATGAAGTTATTAAGCATTTAGCGACGCTTTAATTATCAAATGATATAAACGAAGACAAACAGGATAACCCAAACTACATCAACAAAGTGCCAATACCAACTAGCCGCTTGAAATGCGAAGTGACTTTTCGGCGTAAAATGGCCTTTTAATATTCTAAAGAACATTACGATAAGCATGATACAACCTAAGGTTACGTGCATACCGTGAAACCCGGTTAATAAGTAGAATGTATTACCGTAAATACCACTGGTTAAATACAACTTCATTTCTTCAGAATAACCATGAGCATACTCAAGCACTTGCAGGCCTAAGAATACAAGTCCTAAAATAATGGTTAAACCTAACCATACTTTCAATTGTGGACGTTTACCTTGCTCTAAAGCAACATGTGCAAAGTGAGCTGTTATTGAAGACGTTAACAGTAAAATGGTGTTAATTAACGGTAAACCGTACCAACCCATTGCTGTCGTTGTTGTACCATCAGGGGTTTTCAATAGCGGCCAAGTTGCTGTAAATTCAGGCCAAAGTACTGCACCTGTCATTTCATTATTTCCAGCTCCATCTAACCATGGTATGGCAAAAGTTCTGGCGTAAAGTAAGGCACCAAAGAAAGCGGCGAAAAACATAACTTCAGAGAAGATAAACCAGCTCATGCCTTGACGAAATGAGTTGTCCATTTGATGGCTATATTTACCCGTCATTGATTCATTAATTACATTACTGAACCAACCAAAAAGCATGTAGATAACTAATGCGATTCCCGCTAAAAGCACATAACCACCGTAACCATTCGTTTCGCTGTTAAGGCTTGATACATAGCTCGCTGCACCAATAGCAATTAAAAATAACGCCACAGCGCCAATAATAGGCCAGCGGCTTTGTGACGGTACATAATAACTTTCATATTCTTTTGTTGTCATTTCTGTTCCCTTTTCTCTTAATTTTTATTTTAATTAATTTTTCAAGTATTTATTCTGAGACTAAGATTCTGTTTTATGCGTTATATCGTACAAGGTATAAGATAAAGTTAAGGTACTTATGTCAGCGGGTAAATCGAGATCTACATAAAACTGTAAGCCCATTTCTATATCTTCGCCTGCACCTAATGGCTGTTGATTAAAACAAAAACATTCTATTTTTTGAAAGTAACTTGCTGCCAAACCAGGAGATACCGAAGGTACTGCTTGTCCTACAATATCGTGTAACGCTTTATTTTTGGCGTAGAAATTAACAAATTTCATTTCTCCTGGGTGAACCGTAAGTTCATTAACAACTGGCTCAAACTGCCAAGGAATCCCTTTAGCTGTTCGAGTAATAAACTGCACTTTAACGGTTCTAGAGGTATCTATACCTTCGTCGGTATAAGTAGCGGCACTTTCATTTGTTTTGCCATTTAAACCTGTAATATCACAAAATACATCGTACAAAGGCACTAATGCAAAACCAAAACAAAACATCGAAAATACAATAAGCACTAACTTTTTAATTACCTTGCTATTGCTTGCTTGCGTGTTAACTTCATTACGACTAGTGTCTTCGCTCATTTCATTCTCTTCTACATTTAAACCATTCAAAATGTAATGCTATTGTTCAAATAGCGCATTCTCACTTATTTTCGATCAGATATTAAAAAAGTGATTATGAATTAGCTTCACAATCACTTTCTTTATCTAATCAATTTTTGGTGGAGTGCTAAAAGTATGGTACGGTGCTGGGCTTGGAACATCCCACTCTAAACCTTCAGCTCCATCCCATGGCTTAGCTGCTGCTTTTTCACCACCTTTAATACACTTAATAACTAGTACCAAGAATATTAACTGCGATAAACCAAACGCAAACCCGCCAATACTTACCCATTTATTAAAGTCGGCAAATTGCAATGCATAGTCAGGAATACGACGAGGCATACCAGCTAAACCTAAGAAATGCATTGGGAAGAACAATAAGTTTACAGAGATAAGCGAACACCAAAAATGCCACTTACTCAACGAGTCGTTGTACATATGTCCAGTCCATTTTGGTAACCAGTAATATGCACCAGCAAAAATAGAGAACAATGACCCTGTTACTAGAACGTAGTGGAAATGTGCTACTACAAAGTA
Organism: Colwellia sp.; assembly: GCA_049607625.1. Lineage (GTDB taxonomy): Bacteria > Pseudomonadota > Gammaproteobacteria > Enterobacterales > Alteromonadaceae > Colwellia. Next base: position 3,961 of record JBMYWR010000075.1, on the reverse strand, counting down.
GGTATCGTGATATTGAAAATCAACCGGTGTTAAAGCAAGCATTAAGCCTGAGAAGCCACCAATGGTGAATAAAATCACAAAGGCAATCGAGAATAACATCGGTGTTTCAAAAGACATCGAACCACGCCACATGGTTGCTACCCAGTTAAATACTTTCACACCTGTTGGTACAGCAATTAACATGGTGCAGTACATAAAGAACAACTCACCTGCTAGTGGCATACCTGTTGTAAACATATGGTGAGCCCATACGATAAACGACAATATAGCGATAGATCCTGTTGCATATACCATTGAGCTATAACCAAATAGCTTTTTACGTGCAAACGCTGGAATAATAGTTGAGACGATACCAAATGCTGGCAGAATCATGATGTAAACTTCAGGATGACCAAAGAACCAGAATATATGCTGGAACATTACTGGGTCACCACCACCTGCGGCATCAAAGAAACTTGTACCAAAATAGGTATCTGTTAAGAGCATGGTAACAACCCCGGCTAAAACCGGCATTACCGCAATGAGTAAGTAAGCTGTAATGAAGAATGTCCACACGAACAATGGCATTTTCATGTAAGTCATGCCTGGAGCACGCATATTCATAATGGTTACAACAATATTAATTGCACCCATAATGGATGAAATACCCATAATATGCACAGCAAATACAAAAAACGCAGTACTACCATTCGAATAGGTGGTTGAAAGCGGAGCATAGAAAGTCCAACCAAAATTAGGTGCACCACTTTCCATAAAGAAAGAACCTAATAGAATTGCAAAAGCAAATGGTAAAATCCAAAAACTCCAGTTATTCATTCTTGGTAAAGCCATATCTGGCGCACCAACCATCATGGGTAGCATCCAGTTAGCAAAGCCAGTAAAGGCTGGCATAATTGCCCCAAACACCATGATCAAACCGTGTACTGTGGTTAATTGGTTAAAGAAATCTGGTTCTACAATTTGTAAGCCTGGCTCAAATAACTCCATGCGAATAACCATAGCTAATGCGCCACCAGTTAAAAACATGATAAATGAGAACCATAGGTACAATGTACCGATATCTTTATGGTTGGTTGTATATAACCAACGCTTTATACCTGTCATTTTATGATCATGATCGTCATGGTGATCATTGTCTAACGACGTTTGTTCGTTTAATACTTCTGTTGTCATTATGATTACTCCCTACTTCGCACTGGCAGCTGAAACATCAGCAGCTTGTATTAAATCGCCAGTTTTATTCGTCCAAGCATTTCGCTCGTAAGTGACTACTGCTGCAATTTGAGTGTGTGTTAACTGAGACGAGTATGCCGCCATTGCTGGGTTCTTTTTACTTCCGTTAATTACCATATCAAGGTGTAAAGCAACATCACCTGTGGCAATAGCACTACCATCTAAACCAGGAAACGCTGGTGGAAGCCCTTTACCTGTAGGCTGATGACACGCAGCACAGGAGGCCAAGTAAACTTCCTCACCCATCTTCATCATTTCTTCCATGGTATAAACTTTGGTAAGATCTTCAGTTTCAGTCGCAGGCTCGGTTGCTGCAGGAGCCGTTTCTTGTACTGCACTTGTTTCAGTTGCTGCACTGTCTTCACCGCCAACAGCTGCTTTGACATCTGACGCTTGAACGGCATCACCGGTATTATTTTCCCAAGCATTACGTTCGTAGGTTACTACTGCTGCAATTTCTTTTAAGCTAAGCTGTTTGCCATAGCCTTGCATACCTGTACCGGCACGACCACTATAAACAATTTCAATATGCTCTTGAATAGAACCTGTTGTTGCCAACGCACTGCCTTTTAATGCTGGGAATGCCGGTGGTAAACCAACACCGCTAGGCTGATGACATGCTGCACAGTGTGCTAAGTAAGTGCTTTCACCTAGGCTCATTAACTCGTCCATAGAGGCAGATGCATTGAGTGCATTTTGCTCAGCTTCTGCTGCTTGGCTTGCTAATAAATGTTGCTCATCTAGCCATAATGCATAATCTGCTTCAGACTTAACTTCAACAACAATTGGCATAAAACCGTGATCTTTACCACATAACTCAGCACATTGACCGCGGTAAATACCCGGTTCGTCAACTTTAGTCCAAGCTTCGTTTATGAAACCAGGGTTAGCATCTTGTTTAACAGCAAATGCAGGGATCCACCAAGCATGAATTACATCATCAGAAGTAATTAAGAAACGTACTTTTTTGCCAACAGGAATAATGAGAGGTTTATCTACTTCAAGTAAATAGTTTTCACCTTTGGGCGCTGAAGAGCCATCAGCATTTTCATACTGCTCTCTAGGCGTTGATAATATCGAGTAGAACTCAATATCTTGATCGAAATACTTGTAGTGCCATTTCCACTGCGACCCGGTAATTTGAATGGTAACGTCTGAATTATCGTTATTTTCCATTTCAATTAGCGTTTTGGTTGCTGGCCATGCCATTGCAATAAGTATAACAACAGGAATCGCTGTCCATAATATTTCAACTTTGGTACTTTCATGAAAATCGGCGGCTTTAGCACCTTTAGACTTTCGATGAAATATCATTGACCAAAACATAGCCCCGAAGACTACAACACCTATAATAGTACACACATAAAGTGCATACATATGTAAGCCATAGACTTCATTACTAATTTCGGTTACACCGGGGGTAAGATTGAGCTGTTTTTCAGCCCAAGCTGAACTGGAAAACATTGCTCCCAAAAACAGCCAACCTAGGTTACCTCTACTCACTTAACTTCTCCTCTATTTAACATAGAAACAGAAACACAGTAATGGACTACACAACTCACTAAACTGAATATCTGCTAATTTATAAATTTATTGTTATTACTTTTTTTATGAAATTAACGGACAGGTAATGGCAAAATTTGAGGGTTATATCGAATTAGCGCATTAACGTCTTTATTTTTATATCGCTATTTAAAACAGCTTTATTAGTTACTTTTTTGCTCGATAACTGCACTAGAATTACTCAATTTTTGATCTAGGTCAAACGATTTATTGAGCAACTTTTTAAAAAAACCAATTATTTCAATTGAGTATTAGCTCTAATCTACTGTTAAGCCGTAGCCCATGGGCTGTATGGTTTTCGAGCGATGTATAAAATTAATTTTCCTAAAAAGTATGCAAATCTAGTTTTCTTTCTTATGTGATTAATTAATGAACAGTTTTAGTTGAGACTTATACAGATTGGTGTTTAATGAGAAAGGTTTTAGAAGTGAAAAAAGCGCTAGGTAAGATCAACAAATTACACACTAGTGATCTCATGCGAATTATACTGATGACGCGAATTATGAAACTTTTTTGGTAAGGTCAAGTGAAAGCCCGTTTTGCCCGCAGATGAACAGGATAAGAGCGGATGAGACATTAGAGGTTTTGGGGGAAGGAAAAAAGCAAAAACTTCGTGGCTAAAGCCGACTCCTACAGGTTTAACAACCACCGAAATAAATCACTTTTGTAGGAGTGTGCTTTAGCCGCGATCTCCTTTTCTCAACGAATTAGCGACTAGCGATCTCATGCGAATTATACTGATGACGCGAATTATGAAACTTTTTTGGTAAGGTCAAGTGAAAGCCCGTTTTGCCCGCAGATGAACAGGATAAGAGCGGATGAGACATTAGAGGTTTTGGGGGAAGGAAAAAAGCAAAAACTTCGTGGCTAAAGCCGACTCCTACAGGTTTAACAACCACCGAAATAAATCACTTTTGTAGGAGTGTGCTTTAGCCGCGATCTCCTTTTCTCAACGAATTAGCGACTAGCGATCTCATGCGAATTATACTGATGACGCGAATTATGAAACTTTTTTGGTAAGGTCAAGTGAAAGCCCGTTTTGCCCGCAGATGAACAGGATAAGAGCGGATGAGGCAAAAAATTAAAGTTTCAATATGCGAGTTATAAGCTCAAAATAAGCAAAGTGCACCCAACTCCCCTTACGAAGCAATGAATAAAACAGGGA
>JBMYWR010000074.1:0-14830 GCA_049607625.1 Colwellia sp. | reverse complement strand
TTGGCAATTTTCTCTACGTATAAAGTAGATCACATATTTAATTCAATTGGTATTAGTTAATTTCTTTTTATGAAAGGTTTATCTAAAGTATTAGCTAAAAAAATAAAAATAAAAAATAAAAAATTGATTTATCGTGATGTTGTGCTTCAAGCTTAGCGCTTCATCTGTTAAAATCGCGAGCAACAGAAAATAATATTCGCAGAAATACGCGTTAAATAAGAGATAAAGATGTTAGAAAATATTAGAGAAAGCTCACAAGGCGTAACGGCTAAAATTATACTTGGATTAATTATATTAACATTTGCTGTTGCAGGAATTGGCAGTTATACAAATACCGTAGATACATCTGTGGCAACGGTTAATGGGCAAAAAATTAGTCAAGCGGCTTTTAACAAGGCTTATCAAGCTCAGCGTAATAGAATGGTTCAACAGTTTGGTGATATGTTTGAAACATTATCAAATGACGATAATTACATGTCGAACTTTCGACAAGGCGTTTTAGATAACCTAATTAATGAAGTTTTAATCGACCAAAACAACAATAGCTTAGCGATTCGTGTTTCAGATGAACGATTAAAAGAAACTATCCGTAACATGCCTGAATTTCAAGTTGATGGGGTATTTGATAATAACCGTTATTTAGCGATGATTACTCAAGCTGGTTTTTTTCAGTCATCAGACTTTAGAGATTACCTTCGTCTAGAAATGACACGTCGTCAGTTATCTCAAGCGCTATTAGCGAGTGAATTTAACCTTCCTTATCAAGAAGAGCAACAGTCTAAACTTCAAAATCAAACGCGAGATATCCGTTACGCTGTAGTTTCTTCTGAGCAATTTAAAGCCACGGTAGAAATAACAGAAGAAGCGATAAATGCATACTATGATGCCAATAAAATGCGCTTTGAAAACAAAGAACAAGTTAAAGTAGATTATATTACTCTAAATGTTAATGATATCGCTAAAGGCATTGACGTTTCTGAAAGTGAAGTAGAAGACTACTATAATGCTAATATCGCAAATTATAGCCAAGCAGAGCAGCGTAGGGTTTCTCATATTCTTTTTGAAAGTGGTGAAGACGCCGCTGCAGCAAAAGCAAAAGCTGAAGCAGCATTAGTTCGTGTAGAAGAGGGTGAAGAGTTTGCATCACTTGCAGAAGAGCTTTCTGATGACACTTATAGTGGTGAGAACGGTGGTGACTTAGATTACTTAGAAGCCGGTACTATGGAAGAAGCTTTCGACCAAGTTGCATTTTCTTTAAGTAATGTTGGAGATGTTAGCGGCGTTGTTGAAACAAGCTTTGGTTACCACCTTATTAAGCTTACAGATATTAAAGCTGAGGTGACTCAACCTTTATCCGAGATAAGTGCAGATCTACTTGAAAAAATTAGCACCGAGAAAGCACAAGATAAATTCTACGAATTACAGCAGGAAATGGCTAGAATTAGTTTTGAATATCCAGATAGTCTTGAAGATGCAGCGAACGGAGTTAATGTGAGAGTTCAAACGTCACAATGGTTAACTAAAGACGGTAATCAGGCGCCATTTGATAATGCTATGGTTGTTGAAGCGGCCTTTTCGGATTTAGTTCTGCAAGATAATGTTAACTCAGACCTTATTGAAGTAAATGACGACCTTGCTATTGTTCTACGCCTTAATACTTATAAAGAAGCAAGTACAAAACCACTTGTTGAAGTACAAGATGAAATAAAAACAATGTTAACCGCACAAAAAGCAACAGAAAAGGCTAAAGAGACTATCGACTCTTTATTAAATTCTTTTAATGCGGGCGAGGATATAACTACTAAGCTAGCAGAGCTTAATGCTACTTTTGTAGTTAAAGCAAATGCAGCTCGTTCAGGTGCTGATTTAGACCAAAGCATTAGTCGTGAAGCCTTCACATTACCACACCCTGTAGAAGGCAGTGTATCAGCTTCAAGCGTTTCTCTTTCAAACGGCGACTTAGCGCTTGTAGAAGTACAAAGTGTTAATACCAACGTTGTTGATGCTAACCCAGCTCTTAGCAGACAACAAACGTCACAATTAGCTCAATCGGCTTATATGGGGTATATAAACTCATTAAAAGCAGATGCTGAAATTGTACGTCGCGAAATTGCTGAGCCAGTACAAACTTACTAAAAGTTATTTCAATAAAAAAGCGATAAACGAGCTAGCCTCAGTTTATCGCTTTTTTTTTTGCTTGTTTTAAAAGTCTTATCGTCATTAGCAGTGAGCAATAACTTAATTGAATTGGTATTAATTGAATTGGTATTAAAGTTTAAATTGATTTAACTTTATATTATCGATGACCTAACTGGAAGTTTGAGCTCATTAACAGCTTTTTAGTTACTGGATGTTGTGGGTTATTCATTAACTCAGTGGTGTTGCCATACTCAACCATTTCACCATTTTTAAGAACGAGTGTCTTATCACTAAAGTGATTAACAATAGCCAAATTATGAGAAATTAAAATATAAGCTAATCCCATCTGTTCTTGAAGATCTAATAATAAATTAATCATTTGAGCCCTTAAAGAGGGGTCCAAGGATGCTAATGCTTCATCCAGTATAATTACTTGAGGCTGAAGAATAATCGCTCGAGCTAAAGATATTCGTTGTTTTTGACCACCAGAAAACATATGTGGGTAAAAATTCATATGCGCCCCTAATAGGCCAACTTTCTGTAAAGTTGAACGAATATACTTCTTTCTTTCTCGTTCGTTTAAATTTGTATTTAATTTAAGCGGCTCATCGAGAAGTTTTTCTATCGTTATACTTGGGTTTAAGGTTGTGCCAGAGTCTTGAAATATCATTCTGACATGCTGACATCTTTGTTTAAAAGAACCTGATTTTAGCAATTGCCCATTAAGTTTTATCTCACCTTGAGTTTGCTGTTCAGCGCCAACAAGAAGCTTTGCTAATGTCGATTTGCCAGAGCCCGTTTCCCCAATAATCGCAAGGGTTTTATTTTCTTCTAGGGTAAATGATATGTCTTTTAATACATTAACTTCTTTTCTGTGAAGCCAATGACCTTTAAGTTTGAACGACTTACTTAATTGATTTACTTCAAGTAATTGAGCCATTAATGACACTCCCTTGTTTTAACCGAATCTTTTTTCTTACTGCTTCTTTCTGGTTTGTACAACGGAAAGTGACAACTTACCTTATGCCCATGAAAGTCGGTTCTTTGAGGTGCTTTTATACAAGCTTGCTGTGCTCTTGGACACCTAGGGCCAAGTCTGCAACCAACCGGCAACTGATCTAATAAAGGAATGCTGCCAGGTAATGCTTTTAAACGAGATTTAGCGACTATATTAGCGTTTGATTTAGGGCTACTATCGACAAGGGCTTGCGTGTATGGGTGCATTGGTGTATTAAAAATTTGAGACGTTGTACCGCTTTCAACAAATTGCCCGCTATACATCACGGTAATCGACTCAGTCCAGTGTGTAACCGTTTCAAAATCGTGACTTATTAAGAGTACTGCCATATTCTTTAATTGATTCAAGCTGGCAAGTAACCTAAATATTCTTGATTGATTTGCATTTTGCATGGAAGCTGTTGGCTCATCGGCTATTAAAAGAATAGGCCGGCGAGCGAGTGCCATTGCTATCATTACCCGTTGGCAAAGCGCTTCAGTTAATTGATACGGATAGGAGCTTAAACATAGCGTGTGTTGTTTAATGCCAACTTTATGTAAAAGGTTTATAACAGCTTCTTTACGCTGCTTTTCTTTTTGCCAGAAATATCCTTTCAATGACTTCTCATCAATCGCTTCAGATAATTGCTCTAAAATCGTTGTAGTGGGGTCTAAACATGCCATCGGCTCTTGAAATATCATAGCGATATCTCGAGAGAGTAAAGCTTTTCGCTCAGATATGCTTAACCTAAGTAAGTCGATACCTCGCCAATGGAAACGGTCAGCGTGGACATGCCATTTTTCGTCAAGTACCCCCATTATGGCTTGTGCCATTAAGGACTTGCCTGATCCAGACTCACCAACAATCCCTCTAACTTCACCTTCTTTTATGGTTAAGCTAACTTTATCAACCGCTAAAATGTTACCACTTTCTTGTTGAAGTTCTATAGAGAGGTTTCTAATATCGAGAATATTCATTACCTGTCCTTACGCTTTTGTAATGAGTGACGAACACCTTCACCAACTAAATTTGTTGAAACAACAGCAAATAGAATGGCAAGTCCAGGTAAGTATACTGTCCATGGAGCGATATAAAAAAGATCAAAGCCATTTGCTAAAATCGCCCCCCATTCTGGCAAAGGAATTTGTGCACCTAAGCCTAAAAAGCCTAAAGTCGCAATATCGAGAATAGCAGCAGACTGCGCTAAGGTTGCTTGGCTCATTATCTTTTCAACAATATTAGGTAAAACAGAGTAGTAAAGCACCCTAAACGGGCTAGCACCATCGAGTTTTGAAGCAAGCACATAATCTTTCCTAAACTCTTCCTTAACCGCATATCTTGTAATATGTATGAATTGTGGAATGAGGACTATCACAACAGCTATAGCCGTATTAGTCACACCAGGCCCAAGAATGGCTACAATGATAATAGCTAACAACAAAGAGGGGATAGATAATACGACATCTAAAAAGTGGTTTAAAACACTTGACTTTACCCCTTGTGTTAAAGCTGATAAAGAGCCAATAACAACACCAACGACCAATGCTATCATCACAATGATAAAGCTTACACCAAAGGTAAGTGTGCTTCCGTACATCAAGCGTGACAACATGTCTCTGCCAAGTTCATCAGTTCCTAATAAAAAGCTTATGTTGCCTTCTGCATGCCAAGCTGGCGGAAGTAAAATTGAGTCTAAATGTCTTTCGATCGGAGGGTATGGGGCCAATGCAGGCGCGAATATAGCCAGCACAGCAAAAAATATCATCCCCACCAACCCAATCATTGCAACAGGGGATTTTTTGAAAGAATGTAAAAATTGCATTGCGGGTGAAGGGAAAATTTCTTCCTGATATATTTTATCTTTTGCCATCATTTACCCTGTTACTATTTGCTCTGTTGGATATAACCATACTGGCGTATTCTCTAGTGTATTGGCTGTTATCTTTTCGCATCAAGTTTATACTTTTTATTTAAATGATTTATTTTGCTGAAAAATTATTCTTGACTCTAGCTAACGGGTTCAGTGCTGCATAAAGAAAGTCAGTTAAAATATGTACGATAAAAATAAAGCAAGAAAGTACTAATAATCCACTTTGAATCGCACTGTAATCTCTTTGATAAATACTTTCTATTAACCATCGACCTATTCCGGGCCAGCTGAAAATGACTTCGGTAACCATAGCAATGGTCACTAAGTTTGCAAACTGTAACCCTACATACCTAATAATTTGTATAAGAGAGTTGCGAATAGCATGTCTAAAAATTATCTGCTTAAACGTAAGACCTTTAGCACTCATCGCTTTGATATAACTGGTAGCAAGAACATCTATCATTGCTGTTCTTGCTAAACGTATAAAAACGGTTGCAGGGGCAACTGAAATAACAAAAGCAGGTAATATAATATGTGATATTGCATCTAGAAAGGCCTGCCACTTATATGGACTATCGCTGAGTAATATATCAACAAATTGGAATCCGGTAACTAGCTCTATTTCAAATACTAAACTTAATTGCCCGGCAGTAGGAAACCAACCTAAACCGATAGAGAAAAATAAAATAGCTAATAAACCTAACCAAAAAACAGGAATAGAATAGCCTAACATCGCAATTGATAGAATAATGTTATCTGTTTTTTTGTTATGTTTGATTGCAGCGATAAAACCAAGTGGGATACCAATAAACATAGCAATAAATAAAGCAAGTAGGCTCAGTTCAATGGTAGCGGGTAAAAGAGTTAATATTTCGTAGCTAATTAGAGATTGGCTCGACATTGAAAGGCCAAACTCTCCTGAAAAAATATGTTTAAGGTAGATAATATACTGCCAAATAATATTTTTACTGGTTTGGTATTGTTCTTGAAGCACCAATAAACGCTCTGGAGTCGCATTTACTTCACCAGAAAGGTTAATTAATGCATCGCCAGGAAACAAAAAACTTAAAGAAAATGAAACGATAGTAAGCAATAACATGGTAAAGAAAAATAAACTTAATCGTCTTAAGGTGAAAATTAACACGCTAATTCACCTCTTTCTTTTTAATAACTAGCTCGTTGCTTTTGGAGCTCATATTATGTGTCTCATCTGTTGTTATTCTTTTCACATCTCGAAAGCTAACGCCGCCAAAAGGGAGCAGTATATCACCGATTATTTTTGTTGTTCTGGCCTGATATCGTTTAGAATGAGCAATGGGGATAATAGGTTTTTCTTGGGCGATAATCTGCATTGCTTCTAAATAATAAGCTTTACGCTCAGCAGTATTTGTTGTTTGTCGAGCATTATTAATTGCTAGGTCGTATTCAGGATTACACCAGAGCGCCTTATTGCTCCCTGTTTTTGTGGCTGGACAACTTAAAATAGGGGTAAACAGGTTGTCAGGATCGGGATGATCGGCAGACCAGCCAAGAAGAAAGGTTTCGTGTTCTCCTTCAGCTAAGCGCTTTAAAAAAGTATTCCATTCATAGCCATCAATAATATTAACTTTGATGTTTATTGCTAATAAGTCAGCTTGTATTAGCTTGGCCATTGTAATAGCGTTAGGGTTATAGGCTCTTTGCACAGGCATCGCCCAAATGTCCATGGTAAACCCTTGTTCAAAACCGGCTTCTTTTAGTTTTTCTTTAGCTAAATCAATGTTGAAATCTTGTAATGCTATTTTGTCGCTATAGGCCCAAGAGCTTTTCGGAATAATCGACTTAGCAATATCAGCTTGGCCATGATAAACCGCTTTTAAAATTGCTTTCTTGTCAATTGATAAAGCAATGGCTTGTCGAACAAGTTTGTTGTCAAACGGTGGTTTGGTCGTATTAAAACCCAAATAGCCTATGTTTAATGAGGTGACTTCTTCAAGCACTAAATTGGGGTTAGTGGCTATAGTTTTATGAGCGATAGGGTAGGCGATGACATCACACTCATTGGCGATAAGTTTTGTTAAACGGCTTGTTTTTCTTGGCGTTATATCATAAACAAGTTGCTCTATACTGTGGTTTCCTAGCCAATAGTTTTCATGCTGATAATAACGAATAATTGAGCCAACACGGTACTCTTTAAATTTAAAAGGGCCTGTTCCAATAGGATGAGAGTCTATAAGGCTTTGGTTATTTTCTAAAATAAGCTTGTCGCCATACTCTTTAGATAAAATAACGGCAAAATCAGAGGCCAAGTTTGCTAAAAAAGAACTGTCGGCATGGTTTAGATGAAACCTTACAGTGTAGTCATTAAGCTTTTCTAAGCGCTTTACCGTTTTGCTAAATTCTATATTTTGAAAATAACCGTAGCCGCCTCCTGACACTTCATGATAAGGGTGCTCTTTATCTATTATACGATTAAAACTAAACAACACATCGTCAGCGTTAAGTGTTCTAGTAGGATTAAAGTACTCCGTATTATGAAAGGCAATGTTCTTTTGTAGATATAGAGTTATTTTTTTCCCGTCTTTGGTTATATGCCAAGACTTAGCAATGCTTTCACCTAATTGATTATCTACCCCTTCAAAGCGGAGAAGACGGTTGTAAAGCTGGTTAGAGGTTGCATCAATAGTCGTTCCAGAAGTAACAAGCTGTGGGTTAAATATCTCAGGGGAGCCCTCAGAGCAATATATTAAACTCTGCTCAGACAATGACAGTTTGTTATCTTGTTCACAGCTAACAATAAATAAAGAGCAAAACAGTATAATAGCCACTTTAAAAGTTAGTTGGCTGTTATACCCTAATTCCTTCTTATTGATATGCATTGAATCACCCTTCACTATGGAGATTTGAATCAAGTAAATTGTATTTTTTTAGATAACCTCTTAATTGATGATAGGTTAAGTTTAAAGCTTCTGCTGTCTTCTTTTGATTAAATTGGCAGTGCGATAAAGCCGATTTAATTAAATCTATTTCATATTGCTGAGAGAGTGATTTCAGTGACTGAGGAAAGTTAAGCGGCTCTTTGCTTAAAACACCTTGTAAGCTCGTTGATGCTCCGATTGTTGGTTCAGCGCCAATAGAAATTTGTGTGTCATCAGTATCTCCTTTGGCGCTAATTGCATCAGTGACCGCAGGGCTATTTTCATTGAGTGAAGAGCGCCTATCATTAGTTCTTACATTTTGCGTTGGCCTAAAAGGAGACTCAAAGGGGTCAATAACTAGATCATGAACGGGTAAATGGGGGTTGTTACATCGATAAACACTTCGCTCTACAACATTTTTAAGTTCTCGAATATTACCGGGCCAACTGTACTCTAATAAGCTACGTTTTGCTTTTTCAGTAAAACCACTAAATAGTTCAAATTCTAGCTCTCGTGCCATATTCATCGCAAAATGTTCGGCTAGCATAATGATATCTTCCAGACGCTCTCTTAATGGAGGTAACGTAATAACATCAAAGGCGAGTCTATCAAGTAAATCAGCTCTGAATTCACCCGAAGCGGCTAATGTGGGAAGATCTTCATTTGTTGCTGCGACTAACCTAACGTCTGTTGTTATAGGGCGTGAACCACCAACTCGCTCAAACTCACCATATTCAACAACGCGCAATAGCTTTTCTTGAATTAAACCTGAAGTGTTCGCTATTTCATCTAAAAATAAAGTACCTTTATCGGCACGTTCAAAACGTCCCTCGTGGCGCTTACTTGCACCTGTAAAGGCACCAGAGTCATAACCAAAGAGCTCTGTTTCAAGCAAGTTTTCATTTAAAGCGGCACAGTTGAGCTTTAAATAACTTTGTTCCCAGCGTTTAGAAAGGTAATGTAATCTAGCGGCAACAAGCTCTTTACCTGTACCTCTTTCGCCAATAATAAGAACAGGTTTTGTTAAGGGGGCGATTTGAGATATTTGTTCTAAAACTTCAAGAAAACTGTTGGATTGTCCTAAAAGATTATCCTGTTGTTTAAAGCGTGCCATGTTTCGACCTAATATTTGGTTTATTTCACTACTAAATAGTTTATTTCATTAACGCATTTGAGGGTAGTATTATTTTCTATTTATTTTTACATTTATAATCAGGGTGTTATAGTGTTTGTCAATGTGGCGCGAAAGATGAATATAACTAAAACAGTAAAGTAATGATGTAAAATACAATGACGACGTAAAAATTGTTCGATATGTAATCAATTGCTTTTGAAATTTTACGTTAACTCATTAAACTAATAAGAGGTAGTCCCATGGGAATTTTTTCAAGATTTACAGATATTGTTAATTCAAACATAAACAGCATACTTGATAAGGCAGAAGATCCTGCGAAGATGGTTAGGCTCATTATTCAAGAGATGGAAGATACGCTAGTAGAAGTTAGAACAACTTCAGCGAAAACACTTGCTGACAAAAAGGAATTAACGCGCCGCGTAACTCATTTTGAAAATGAAGCTGGGCAATGGCAAGAAAAAGCAGAACTTGCTTTAACTAAAGACCGTGAAGACTTAGCACGCGGTGCTTTATTAGAGAAAAAGAAATGTAATGAAAGTGCAGTAGCGCTGGTAGAAGAATTAACACATATTGAAGATCATATTACCAAGCTACAAGATGAGATATCACAATTACAAGACAAGTTAGCAGATGCTAAAGCACGCCAAAAAAGTATTCTTATGCGAGAAAAAACGGTAAACTCGCGACTTAAGGTTAAGAAGAATATCGAAAGTAACCGTGTTAATGACGCATTAACTCGCTTTGATAGCTATGAAAGAAAAATTGATGATATTGAAGCACAAGTTGAGTCTTACGACATGGGTAGTAAGTCGTTAGCAGATGAAATAGCAGATTTAGAGTCAAATGAAAAAGTTGATGATGAATTAGCAAAAATGAAAGCTAAACTAAATAAAACTAAATAATTAGTAATTATAACAACAGAATATAAAAGTAAGCTATAACAAGCTTACCGAATAATAATAGATACTAGGAGAGCATCGTGGAAGAAGTAATAATGGCACCTGTGATTATATTTATGATAGTTGTTGCCCCAATTTGGATTGTTATGCACTACCGTAGTAAGCGTCAAGTAAGCCAGGGGTTAAGCGAATCAGAGTACATACAACTTTCAGAATTGTCTGAAATGGCTGATATTATGGCTGATAGAATTAAAACCCTTGAAGCGATATTAGATGCGGAGACACCAGATTGGAGAAGTAAATTATGAGTAAACCAAGAGGGCAATTATACAGAATCCCTAACCAGGGAAAAATAGCAGGTGTTTGTGCAGGTCTTGCTCAATACTTCTCTTGGGAACCATGGTTGGTAAGAATACTTGTAGTATCAGGCGTTTTATTTGGTATGCCATTTCTTATTCCTATTTATATCGCAGGCTGGTTTATTTTAGATAAGGCACCGGGAAGTGAAAAAATAAAGAAAAGTGTAAAGGCGACATCGGTTAAGAAAAAAGGATTTTCAGACGATAATATTGCCCAAGAGTCAATCAAGGTTAAAGCAAGAATTTGGCAAGCTGGCGAACCACCAAGACAAGCTTTTCATGATATAAAAAGAAAGTTTCGCGTGTTAGAACGCCAACTTCGCTCGGTAGAGCAATATGTAACATCATCTGAGTTTACGGTTTCAAGAGAAATCAACAAACTATAATGGTTAATCAAGTGTGATGGGGTTAAGTGTTTGAAAGCAGAGGTTCTACTTTCAAACACTTACAAATTTACGCCTTAATCGCCTGTTTTTCTAGAGTAGCAATCCCTTCCTGTATTTATTAACGGTTTATGGAATAACTATGTCGATTCATTAATGAGGATAATTTACTTCTTATTAAAAGTAAGGTAAAAATGGATACCGCAATTAAAGTTATTTACGGAGTTATTTATCAAGCATTTAGATAAATTGAAAAGTAAAGCTAATGAGTTAATTCGACGCTCGCTAGATCAACACATAAACCTAGCGGTAACCGGTTTAAGTCGCAGTGGTAAAACGGCTTTTATTACTTCATTTGTTAATCAATTGATAAATGAAGGGAATGGTAGCCAATTAGCTTTTTTTGATCCCGTCCATCAAAATCGTTTTATCGCAGCTAAACGAGTGCCACAGGCTAATCTCTCTATTCCTCGATTTGATTATGAAAAGGCTATTTCAGCCTTTACCCAAGAGCTACCTCATTGGCCAGAGCCTACCCAAGGGATTAGTGAACTTCGACTCGCAATTCGTTACCAGCCCAAAGACTCTTTATTAAAATACTCTGGTGAAATGGCAACACTGCATATTGATATAACAGACTATCCAGGCGAGTGGTTACTAGATTTACCTATGCTGAATCAAACTTACCAACAATGGTCTGAACAAATGTATAACTTACTGAAGGCAGAGCCACGTTATAGTTATGCGAAAAGTTTTATAGAAAAAGTGGCTCAACTTGACCCTTTAAAAGTGGTTAATGAAGAGTTTATTGCAGAGCTTGCGCAAGAATATACACAACTACTACATATATTTAGACATCAATTAGGCTTATCTGTTATTCAGCCAGGGCGTTTTATATTACCTGCAGAACTGGCAGGAGCCCCTATTTTAGAGTTCTTCCCTTATCCTGCTTTTAACGAAATTAATGCAGATGAATATCAAAATGCACCGGACAATAGCTTTATTGGCATGTTACGAGCGCGTTTCATAGAATATAAAGAAGAGGTTGTTAAAAAGTTTTATAAAAAGCACTTTGTTCGTTTCGATCGTCAAATTGTCTTAGTTGACTGTTTAACCCCTTTAAATACTTGTGCAGCGCAATCAGGAACGCAAAGCTATAGCGACGTTGAGCAGGCAATGTCAATGCTGCTTGAAAGTTATGAGTACGGAAAAGCAGGGTTATTCTCTCGATTATTTTCACCAAAAATAGATAAGCTTTTATTTGCGGCAACCAAAGCCGACCATGTAACTCCAGAGCAACATGCCCCTATGGTTTCGTTGTTAAATCAACTTATCCATCAGAGTAAACATCGATTAGATTACGAGGCGATTGATATTAAAACATTAGCCATTGCCTCGGTTAAGTGCACCACATCGGGTGTTAGCCTACATAAAGGTAAACGCTACCCCGTAATTCAAGGTGTGGTCAGCGAGCCAAAAGAAAAGAACAAAGAGCAGAGCGATTCAGGTGCGGTAAACGAAACTCAGCAACAAGAAGTTACTTTTAAAAAAGTAACTATTTTCCCTGGCTCTGTTCCTGGAAAGCTTCCCACCAAAGCCTATTGGCAAGAGGCCGCTTTTAACTTTATTGCTTTTTCTCCAAGTCAGCGTATGGAACAAAATGAATGCTTACCACATATTCGTATGGATCAAGTTCTACAGTTTTTATTAGCGGATAAAATGACATGACACAGTTATTAAAAGAACAAAATAAACGTTCTCAGCAGGAAGAAGAGATGCTTACTGCAAAGGATTCTCAAGCGCTTGACCAACACCAACAACAGATTTTATTTAACGAGTCTGAGTTGTTGATGACAGATGAGGAGTTAATGAGGGAAGG
Source organism: Colwellia sp. (assembly GCA_049607625.1). Classification (GTDB taxonomy): domain Bacteria; phylum Pseudomonadota; class Gammaproteobacteria; order Enterobacterales; family Alteromonadaceae; genus Colwellia. The sequence goes on along the minus strand of JBMYWR010000074.1, from coordinate 2,272 downwards.
CACTAAAGAACAAAGGCAAATTATTTTCAATAACAATGATTACATGCCTGTTGCAGATGAAATGGCTTCACAGACTCTTCTGGAAGATAAAGAAGTGGAGGTTACAAATAAATCGAAAAAGCCAAAATGGTTATTAAGAGGGATTGTTAGCTTATTTATCGCTGTTATAGGTTTCGAATTGGTCGATTTTTTCTCGGTCGGCTTTGTTCAGTCTCCTTTTATTACTAGTTTATGGGCGATTATTCTGGCAGGCGTTACAGTTCTGGCAGGAAGTGCTTTATTAAGAGAGTATATTAGTTTAAAGCAGTTTAAACGCAGGGAAATATTAAAAGGGCAAGCGCAAACGTTATTAATTAAAAGCGACGGCAATAATGAAGTGACGAACGGCGTTATTTCTGATCCTAAAGATACTTTGAATGTAGAGGCTTTTTGTCAAAAAATTTCAGATAATTTGCCATGTGACCTTGTTCAAGAACAGGAGCAAGCGTGGCAAACTATTTTAGCAGGGGAGCACAGCAAAGCAGAGCTTGTACAATTATATTCAAGAGTGGTGCTTACAAAAGTCGATGAAAAAGCATTGGAAGAAGTTGCTAGGTATTCAACAGAGGCAGTCGCTCTTATTGCCTTGAGCCCTATTGCCGTTTTAGATATGTTAATTATGCTGGTGCGAAACTTGAAAATGATTAACAAAATTGCCGGTTTATATGGACTGAAATTAGGCTACTGGAGCCGTATCAAATTAATAAAGCAAGTTTTTGTTAATATGGTTTATGCCGGAGCCAGTGAATTAATAGCTGATTTTGGTAGTGACATGATTGGTGCAGATTTACTTGGAAAGTTATCTGGACGCTTAGCACAAGGTTTAGGGGCAGGTTTGTTAACTTCTAGATTAGGGATAAAAACCATTGAACTGTGTCGCCCAATCCCTATGGATGAAAAGCCGAAGTTAAGCCAGGTACGCAAAAAAATGCTAACCACCATAAAGGGGTTGCTTACCCATAAAACATAATAAAATTAAATGTCAGCGTACAGCAATTATTACACTTTGAATAATTAAAGTACGCGACACATTTTTCAAATACTTCCATTCCTCTGACAAATTGCTTTAATATAAAATTAACTAAGGCAGTAATCTCACCTTCTTTTAAAACACTATTTCTTTTCTTGGTACGATACTAAAAAAAACGCTATAGAGAACAGAACGGTAATGGAATGAATTTACTTTAATTTACTTCAATTTAATTAAGGTGTTATTGATACTGCATCCAAGTACTTTTAATCATAAAAAACTATAAAAGAGAATGAATTAAAAGCGACTAATAGATAATAAGGTTGAAGCAATGACAACCACAACGATGGTTAAAACAAGTAATACAGAAGGTGAAATAGCTAACTCAAACAGTAGTATAAGCACTAAAATAAGCGCTAAAACAAGTAACAAAAAAACGGCTTATATCTCCAAGCAGCCCGATGAACAAGGGCATATTGCTTGGTCTAAAGCTGAAAACTTGATTTGGAAACAATTAATTCAGCGACAATTATCGCAAGTTGAAGAAATTGCTTGTGACGAGTATCTTCATGGCTTATCAATGCTAAACCTGCCTCAAGATAGAATTCCACAATTGAAAGAAGTCAGTGCGGTACTTAACGACACAACAGGATGGCAGTGCTATCCAGTACCCGCTCTGATTGGCTTTGGTGAATTTTTTAAACTTTTATCAGAAAGAAAATTCCCAGTAGCGACATTTATTCGTAATGAAAAAGAGTTAGATTATTTACAAGAACCTGATATTTTTCATGAAATTTTTGGTCATTGTCCTCTACTAACCAACCAATCTTTTGCTGACTTTACACAAGCCTATGGGAAAATGGGGTTAAACGCGACCAAAGAGCAAAGAGTCTTTTTGGCCCGCCTATACTGGTTCACGGTTGAGTTTGGACTAGTTCAAACACAAAAGGGACTAAAAATTTACGGCGGTGGAATTATTTCCTCTCCTAGCGAGAGTTATTATGCTTTAAACAATAAAGACATTACACTTAATGCTTTGTCGAAGTCGAATGTGATCGATGTACTCAGAACCCCATATCGAATCGATGTCATGCAACCCGTATATTTTATCTTAAATAACTTAAATGAGCTTAATGCGATAAGAGAGTATGAAGTTGAAGAGATTATGCAGCTAATCGAACAAGCAAAGTCGCTCGGGTTATTTGAGGCAAAGTTTGAAAAGAAAAGTGTAAATTAGCTTTATGATGATTTTAATATAATCAT
>JBMYWR010000073.1:0-15395 GCA_049607625.1 Colwellia sp. | reverse complement strand
ATTTAACGCAGAAGCTAGGAAAAATAGCTGCTAGAGAAGTATGTGTTAAGCCGAGATCAGGTTACTTATACTAAAAACAATTACAACGGTTTCTGACAAGATGAATAAAAACACTCGAATAGAAATGTTAACAAGGTTAAGAGATAACAACCCCTCTCCTACTACCGAGTTAGATTTCACAACGCCCTTTGAATTACTTATCGCTGTGCTACTTTCTGCTCAATCTACCGATGTAGGCGTGAACAAAGCTACTGCTAAACTTTATCCTGTGGCAAATACCCCACAAGCTATATTAGATCTTGGTTTAGATGGGTTAAAGTCTTATATAAAAACCATTGGACTATTCAATACCAAAGCTGTAAATACAATGAAAACATGCCAAATGTTGGTTGATTTACATGGCGGTGAAGTGCCTGAAAATAGAGCTGCTTTAGAGGCGCTTCCCGGTGTAGGAAGAAAAACGGCTAATGTGGTTTTAAATACGGCATTTGGTTGGTTAAAAGATAATGAAGGAAAGTACTTTATAGCGGTAGATACACATATTCAACGTGTCGCAAATCGCACCAAATACGCCAAAGGAAAAACGGTCGAAGAAACTGAAAAGAACATTATAAAAAACACCCCCCGTAAAACCGAATTTTTTTATAACTTGCATCACTGGCTCATTCTTCATGGACGATACACCTGTACTGCACGTAAGCCAAAATGCGGTAGTTGTATCATTGAGGATTTATGTGGCTTTAAAGACAAAACTGAAGACTAACTTAAGACAAAAGCGAAAATAAACAGCTATAAGGATTACTATGAAATTTTTACACACGATGGTCAGAGTAAAAGACTTAGAAAAGTCTCTGCATTTTTATATTGATTTGCTTGGTCTTGTCGAAACAAAGCGTTTTGACGTTCCTCAAGGTAAATTTTCGTTAATATTTTTAGCAACAGCCCCTGGCGAAGCTGAAATTGAGTTAACACATAATTGGGACTCTGAAGAAGAATACACAACAGGCCGTAGCTTTGGTCATTTAGCGTTTGAAGTCGACGATATATATAAAACTTGTGAACACCTGCAAAATAATGGCGTTGTTATTAATCGACCACCAAGGTGTGGCCATATGGCTTTTGTTAAATCTCCCGATAATGTTTCTATCGAGTTACTACAAAAAGGTGAGTCATTACCCGTTCAGGCTCCTTGGTCTGAAATGGAAAATATTGGTGAATGGTAAATTTTTCAATAAAGTATCCCTAATCCTATAAAACAATAAGACAGAAATTTAATGGCATTAAAAGCAACAATCTATAAAGCAAATATTGCGATTGCTGATATGGATAAAAACTATTACGACACGATTGCGCTTACTTTAGCTCAACATCCGTCGGAAACTCCACAGCGTTTAATGTTAAGGCTCGTTGCTTTTATTTTAAATGCCCATCAAGACTTACGTTTTGGGCGCGGTTTAAGTGATGAAACTGAAGCGGCTATTTGGCAAATTAACTACAGTGATGAAATCGCTGTTTGGATTGAATTAGGTCAGCTTGATGAAAAGCGCTTGAAGAAGGCTTGTAACCAGGCCGGAAAAGTTAAACTGTATTGTTATGGTTCAAGTGTTTCAACTTGGTGGAAACAAACTGAGCAAAGCTTACAACAATATGACTCGTTATCTATAGAGCAATTTGAGCAAAGCACAAGTGACGAACTCGTTAAGTTACTTAGCCGTAACATGGACTTTCAATGTAGTATTCAAGATGGTCAGTTGTGGTTAACATCAGGTGATGAAACCTTGCTAATTGAAACCACTAAACTTAAAGAAGCTTATTAAAGCAGTCATTTACTTTTACAACACACAAAATATAAAATACACAAAGAATAAGAAGCTTACGATGAAACTCACTATAAAACGAAAGAAATTATACACACTTATTAGTATTCCTTTACTACTAACAGCCTCACATATCGTTGCTAAACCGATTGATAAAATAGCAATAAGCTTAGAGCAAGTCACTAAAGATGTTCATTATCTGGCGAGTGACTCTCTTCAAGGCAGAGCTAATTATTCAAAAGAGTTAGAGCAAGCGGCAAGTTATATAGCACAACGATTTAAAGAAAGTGGCTTAAGCCCTTATCAGCCTGACACGAAAGACACAAAAAGCTATTTACAAGCCTTTAATATTAATGAGTTTAAGTTAGAGAAAATCAGCTTAAAACTAAATGGTGTTGAAGTTAATGATAAAGACATTGCTGTTGCCAGTACCCTTGCTAAAACACAATGGACGTTTTCAACTGATAAACCTAGCAATACCATAAAACAGCACACTATTGCTAAAGATGATGATTTTAGAACCGCTATACGTTCAATCAATGCACAAGGCGGTGAACACTTTGTCACGGTATCTCGTGCTCACCAAGATATGTTTTCACGCTATAAAGCTTACTTTTCAAGGGGCATTACCAAGCTTGCCACAAATGAGAAAGCTAACGGTACAGGTGGCACCATTGTGATGGTCTTGGCAGATGACACTTCCACAGTCAATTCAGTGCAAGTAAACGCCTCTACGCAAATATCACAAAAGCATTTATCCAATGTTGTTGGTGTATTACCTGGCACCACACACCCTGAAGAAATCGTTTTATTTTCGGCTCATTACGACCATATTGGTATGAAGTCAGAAACACATAATAGTGATGAAGATATTATTTATAACGGTGCTGACGATGATGCCTCTGGAACGTCTGCGGTAATGAACCTTGCTGATTACTATGCAAAAAAAGGCAACAATAAGCGTACCTTAATGTTTGCTACTTTTAGTGCAGAAGAAATTGGTGGCTATGGCTCACAATACTTTTCTAAGCAAGTAAATCCTGAAAGCATTACGGCGATGATCAACATTGAAATGATTGGCAAGCCATCAAAGTTTGGTGTTGGTACTTTATGGATGACTGGCTTTGAGCGCTCTACTTTAGGCGAGTTACTTAATAAAGAGCTAGCACCTTATAATATGGAAATACATGTCGACCCTTACCCTAAGCAAGGCCTTTTCTACCGCTCAGACAATGCAACGTTAGCAAGACAAGGCGTACCTGCGCATAGCTTTAGTAGTACGCAATTAGACAAAGATCAGCACTATCATAATGTAAGTGATGACATCAGTAGCTTGGATTTTAATTCGTTACATTTGGTTGTTAAATCTTTAGCTGTGGCAACCCAACCACTAGTGGATGCTAAAATAACGCCTTCTCGTATCGATAAAAACACGGTAAACAATAAAGGCAAAATTTACTAAATCTTTATTTGTAGAGCTTATAGGTAAGCAAAAAAAAGAAACAAAAAAGGCAACTAACGTTGCCTTTTTTTATGCTTAACTGCTGTGAGTTTCTAAATATGATCTACCGAAAGGATTTCATATTCAACAAGACCACCAGGTGTAGAAATTTCTATTTCACTATCAACCACTTTACCTACTAAACCTCTAGCAATTGGAGAAGTAATTGAAATACGATTAAGCTTAATATCTGCTTCATCTTCACCAACAATTTGATAGCTAACTTCTTCTTCTGTATCAATATTTAGTAAAGTAACGGTAGTACCGAAGATAACTTTACCTGAATTAGCAATTTTCGTCACATCAATAATTTGTGCATTACCAAGTTTGCCTTCAATATCTTGAATTCTACCTTCACAAAATCCTTGTTGCTCTCGTGCTGCATGGTACTCAGCATTTTCTTTAAGATCGCCATGTTCTCTAGCTTCTGCAATAGCTGCAACGATTTCTGGGCGTTTTACTGTTTTTAAATGATTAAGCTCTTCACGCAAAACATCTGCGCCATGAACGGTCATTGGGTATTGATTCATAATTATTATCTTTATATTAATTAAACATATATTAATTAAATACTTATTAATTAATCATGTTATCTTGAATGAAGTAGGTTAACATTTTGCTGTATTTCACGCTACAAAACTTAACCTACATCAAAAACTGATTTAAGAATAAATCAATCTTATGCTAATAACAATTAGAATAAGATTGAAATAACAATACTACTTACAGTTTACATGTAGCTCTTGAATAGAAGTCACCGTATTTCTATCATCAGCAGAGTGTGACTGACATGCAGCAAATGCAGCGTTCAAGGTTGTTGTATAAGCAACTTTATAACGCAATGCTCCACCACGTAACACTTTAGAGTCTTCGATGGCTTTACGGCCTTCGGTCGTGTTAATGATGTAGCTATATTCACTGTTCTTAATTCTATCAAGAATATGAGGACGACCTTCATGCACTTTATTTACTAAACGTACAGGAACATTGGCTTCACCTAATACAATGGCTGTACCGTGCGTTGCATCTAGCTCGTAGCCTAAAGCAACCATTTGCTTAGCAAGTTCTACAACACGTTCTTTATCGCTGTTTCTAACAGAGATTAATGCTCTACCCGATTTAGGAACTGAAACACCAGCACCTAAAGACGCTTTAGCATAGGCTTCTTCAAACGTATCACCTACACCCATAACTTCACCCGTTGAACGCATTTCTGGGCCAACTAATGGGTCACTACCGTGGAACTTGTTAAATGGTATAACAACTTCTTTAACAGAGAAGAACGATGGAATAACTTCTTTTGTGATACCTTGCTCAGCTAAAGAACGCCCAGCCATTACACGAGCACCTACTTTAGCTAAAGGCACTGAAGTTGCTTTAGATACAAATGGAATTGTACGTGCAGCACGAGGGTTTACTTCAATAAGGTAAACTTTATCGTTTTTAACTGCCATTTGCGTATTCATTAAGCCATTAACACCTAGCTCGAAGGCTAAATCTGTTACTTGCTTACGCATTACATCTTGAATCTCTTTACTTAAGCTATAAGCTGGTAAAGAACAAGCACTGTCGCCTGAGTGAACACCTGCTTGTTCGATATGCTGCATGATACCGCCGATAACAACCTGTTCACCGTCACATACTACATCAATATCAACTTCGATAGCATCATCAAGGAAGTGGTCTAATAAAACAGGTGAATCATTTGAAACACTTACCGCTTCGGTCATATAACGACGTAAATCGTCTAAGTCGTAAACAATTTCCATTGCACGACCACCAAGTACATAAGATGGACGAACAACAAGTGGGAAGCCAATCGCTTCAGCTTTTGCCATTGCTTCATCAAGTGAAGTTACTGTTGCATTTTCTGGTTGTAATAAACCTAAACGGTCAACCGCTTGTTGGAAACGCTCTCTATCTTCTGCGCGGTCAATCGCATCTGGAGAAGTACCGATAATTGGTACGCCAGCAGCTTCAAGTGCTCTTGCAAGTTTAAGTGGCGTTTGACCACCGTATTGCACGATAACACCTTTAGGTTTTTCTATTCGAACAATTTCTAATACATCTTCAAAAGTAATAGGTTCGAAATAAAGTCTATCTGACGTATCGTAATCTGTTGATACCGTTTCAGGGTTACAGTTAACCATAATGGTTTCATAACCATCTTCACGAAGCGCTAAAGCCGCGTGAACACAACAATAATCGAATTCGATACCTTGACCAATACGGTTAGGGCCACCACCTAAAATGATAATAGACTCTTTATCCGTTGGGCTTGCTTCACACTCTTCATCATATGTTGAGTACATGTAAGCCGTATCAGAGCTAAACTCAGCGGCACAGGTATCTACACGCTTGTAAACTGGGTAGATATTAGCGTTATGACGTTTCTTACGTATTTCAGCTTCTGCAACGCCAATAACGTCAGCGATTCTTGAATCAGCAAAACCTTTACGCTTAAGTTTTCTTAAGTAGTCGCTCGTTAAAACTTTCAAGCCACCTTCGCGAACTTTTGCTTCTTCAAGTACAATATCTTCGATTTGAACCAGGAACCAACGATCTATTTTAGTTAATCTAAATACATCGTCTACAGATAAACCTAAACGGAAAGCATCGGCTACATACCAAATGCGGTCAGCGCCTGCTTCTTGCAGTTCATGCATTATTTTGGTTTTAGCACCCGGTTGCGTTACATCAACCATAGGGTCGAAACCATTAACGCCTACTTCAAGACCACGTAATGCCTTTTGCATTGACTCTTGTTGGTTACGGCCTATCGCCATAACTTCACCCACTGATTTCATTTGCGTAGTTAAACGATCTTCAGAGCCTGCAAATTTCTCAAAGTTAAAACGTGGAATTTTTGTTACAACATAATCTATTGTTGGTTCAAACGATGCTGGTGTTTTACCACCTGTAATATCGTTTGTTAATTCATCAAGCGTATAACCTACAGCAAGTTTTGCTGCAATTTTAGCAATAGGGAAACCGGTTGCTTTTGATGCAAGTGCAGATGAACGAGATACACGTGGGTTCATTTCGATAATAACCATACGGCCTGTATTTGGACAAATACCAAATTGAACGTTTGAACCACCTGTTTCTACACCAATTTCACGCAGTACTGCTAAAGAAGCATTACGCATAATTTGGTATTCTTTGTCGGTTAACGTTTGTGCTGGAGCGACGGTGATTGAATCACCCGTGTGAATGCCCATCGGGTCAAAGTTTTCAATAGAACAGATAATGATACAGTTGTCGTTTTTGTCACGAACAACTTCCATTTCATATTCTTTCCAACCAATTAAAGATTCATCGATTAATAATTCGCTTGTTGGTGAGAGGTCTAAACCACGTGTACAAATTTCTGTGAACTCTTCAATATTGTATGCAATACCACCACCTGTACCACCCATCGTAAATGATGGACGAATAATACAAGGGAAGCCAAGCTTTTCAATAGCCGCATTTGCTTCTTCTAACGAGTGTACAATTTCAGCTCTTGGTGTTTCTAAGCCAATCGCTTTCATCGCTTTGTCAAAACGAGAGCGATCTTCTGCTTTATCGATTGCATCAGCGGTTGCACCAATCATTTCAACATTGAATTCTGCTAAAACACCTTTATCTTCTAATTCAAGTGCACAGTTAAGTGCTGTTTGACCACCCATTGTCGGTAAAACCGCACAAGGACGCTCTTTTTCAATAATTTTACGAACAACTTCCCAATGAATAGGCTCGATGTATGTTGCATCGGCCATGTCTGGGTCTGTCATTATGGTTGCCGGGTTAGAGTTAACTAAAATAACTCGATAACCTTCTTCTCTTAATGCTTTACATGCTTGCGCACCAGAATAATCAAACTCACAGGCTTGACCAATTACAATTGGACCTGCACCCAAGATCAAGATACTTTTTAAATCAGTTCTTTTTGCCATTTGTCTTTTCTCTCTTGTCTTTTCGTTTATTAATGCGTTGAAGTATTTGCTTTACTTGTTTTAATCAAATCAAAGAAGTGATCAAACAATGGCGCTGCATCTGTTGGGCCAGGGCTTGCTTCTGGGTGTCCTTGGAAGCTAAATGCTGGCTTATCGGTACGGTGAATACCTTGCAACGAGTCATCAAATAACGATTTATGGGTAACTTTTAAGTTAGCGGGTAGGTTTTGTTCATCAACAGCAAAACCGTGGTTTTGTGAGGTAATCATTACCACATCACGCTCAAAGTCTTTTACTGGGTGGTTTGCACCATGATGACCAAACTTCATTTTAACAGTCTTTGCGCCACTTGCTAGACCAAGTAACTGGTGGCCTAAACAAATACCAAATACTGGAATATCGGTTGTTAAAAATGTTTTGATTGCCGTAATTGCGTAATCACATGGCTCTGGGTCACCCGGTCCGTTTGATAAGAAGATACCATCTGGGTTCATTGCTAATACATCTTCAGCACTTGTTTGCGCTGGAACAACAGTTAACTTAGCACCACGGTCAACTAACATGCGTAAAATATTATTTTTAGCACCGAAATCATATGCTACAACATGATATTGAGCGTTATCAGGGGTTACATGTCCTTTTCCTAATTCCCAACTACCTTCAGTCCATTGGTACGACTCTTTAGTAGAAACAACTTTTGCTAAGTCCATACCTTTAAGACCTGGAAAAGACTTCGCTTGTTCTAATGCTTTATCAACAGCTGCTTGAAGTGCTTCTTCATTGCCTTCTTCAACCGTTAAAATACAACCGTTTTGTGCACCTTTCTCTCTTAGAATACGCGTAAGCTTTCTTGTATCAATATCACTAATACCTAAGATGTTGTTCTCAACAAGGTATTCACTTAAATTTTGTTCATTTCTAAAGTTACTGGCTAATAAAGGTAAATCACGGATAACTAAGCCTTTGGAGTAAATACTTTTAGACTCTTTATCTTCGCTATTTGTACCTGTGTTACCAATGTGCGGGTAAGTCAGGGTGATAATTTGTTCTGCATAAGAAGGATCTGTTAAAATTTCTTGATAACCTGTCATTGAAGTGTTGAAAACAACCTCACCAACAGAAACCCCTTTTGCACCGATTGCTGTGCCCTTAAATACAGTACCTTCTTCAAGTACCAAAATAGCAGATATAGCCAATGTAACCTCCAAAAATAATAAACTCTATCGATGATGTAATTAACGCAATTCGATCACCGAGATATCTTATAAAATATAGCTTTACTATAAATTCATAACATCGCACCGCATGGAGTTAAAACAAGCAGTACGCTTTTGTGTCTAGTACGTTTTTTATGCGCTCTACACCTAAAAAGGTAAAATTTACACATAAAAAATGTCAAAAACTTAAATATTGATGAAGCTTTTGACAAAATCCACTTATTTTACGCCTCTAACCCCTTTTCGTCTAGTTTTAAATGAGCATTTTGGGCTTTTTTATTTATTTTAGACGAATATATTTATGCTAATCTTTTAAACCTAAAACATCTTGCATATCATAAAAGCCGGCATCCGCTTCACTAACCCAAAAAGCCGCTCTCATTGCACCTAAAGCAAAGGTCATTCGAGAACTCGCTCTGTGCGTAATCTCTAAACGCTCACCTAAATCAGCAAAAAAAGCAGTATGCTCTCCTACAATATCGCCAGCGCGTACCGTTGCAAATCCGATGGTATCTCTACTGCGTTCTTCAATCCCTTCATCTAATAGACCCTCTCTACCGTAAACAGCTACTTTATCTAAGTCTCTATTAAGGGTTTTAGCAATAACTTGCCCCATTTTCATGGCGGTACCAGAAGGTGAGTCCTTCTTAAATCTATGGTGCGCTTCAAAGATCTCTATGTCAGTATAGTCGCCAATTGCTTTAGATGTTATTTCGAGTAACTTAAACATCAAATTTACACCAACCGATGTGTTGGGGGCTAAAACAATTGCCGTATCTTTTGTCGCTTCTTCTATTATTTTTATTTGCTGTTCACTAAAGCCTGTTGTACCTATAACCAGTGCCTTTTTGTTTTCTTTACACCATACAACATGCGACAAACTGGTTTCTATTGCCGTGAAATCTATAAATACGTCAGCATTGGCTAGTGAAGATAGCTCAGAGCAGGTTTTTATACCTATAGCGCCAATACCCGCTAATTCACCTAAATCAAAATTAGCAAAAGACGACGTTTCACGAACTGTTCCACCAACGAGTTCTATACTTTCATGTTCGTGGGCTGCTTGAATTAAATTACGGCCCATTCGTCCACTACAACCTAAAATCGCTACTTTTACTTTCATGTTTTTTCTCTTTTAATTATTAATTATTTTTTGTACTTTGCTTATTTTATCGTAAAACTTGAAGATAGTTTTATTGAGTTTTCATCGTGGTGTGATGCAATGTTAATTATTTTACAACTATTCGTGTTTTGATTTTTTTCTATCGATATATGATAAACAGCACAAAAGCTTGCAAATACTTCACCATCTACATCGACAAACTGCCAGTTAATAGAAGTTAGCACTAAGTCATCAGACATTGCCATATAGCTTGATTGATTAACTCGTATCTCTTCCATTCTTTCTTTTTTTAGTTGTTCAAATATAGCATCAAACTCTTTTTTGCAAGAATCTAAATTATTTATCAAAACGATTTTTTCTGGGGTATTTAAAGTACACGGAATAGCATAACAATTTGATACGGCCGCTAGGTCATAATTTTTAAATGCATTCAGATAATTTGAAAAAAATGTTTCGAGTGTTTTTTTCATCATTAACCCTTTTAATGAGGATGTAACTTTTATCCTAATTTGAGTAATTGTATATTATACAATTACTCAAAACTTACTTAAAAAAAAGCCCTCTATTTGAGGGCTTTTAAGAATAAAACTAATTAGCTAATTACGCTAAGTAATTCAACTTCAAATACTAACGTAGCATATGGAGGGATAGCGCCTTGAGAGCCCTGTTCACCGTATGCTAGGTTGTAAGGAACAGTGATTTTCCACTTACTTCCTTCAGTCATTAATTGTAAAGCTTCTGTCCAACCAGCAATTACGCCACCAACAGGGAACTCTGCTGGTTGACCGCGTTCAACTGAACTATCAAATACATCGCCATTTGCGAATGTACCGTGGTAATGAACACTTACTGTGCTTGCTGCCGTTGGCTTTTCACCTTCGCCAGTTGTGATTACTTCGTATTGTAAACCAGACTCAGTTACAGTAACTTCTTCACGCTTTGCATTTTCTGCTAAAAAAGCTTCGCCGTCTGCCGCTAATTCTTTAGCTTTAGCTTGCTCTTGCTCTTGTAACTTTTTAGAAACAATACCAAATGCTTCATTTAAGTCTTCATCTGAAACTTGGCTTGCTACATTTGCAAGTGCATCAGCAATACCCGCTTGAACAGCAGTGATATCGAATTCTTCAAATGGGTTATTTCTTAGTTGATCACCTAATTGACGACCTACACCGTAGCTAACGCGTTGTTCTATTGTTTCAAACTTATTCTCTGACATGCATAATTCCAAAATTTATATGTATTTAATAGGCTATAACCACCTACTATCGAATCGCGCGCATTCTAGCATAATTCAGACATGAAAATACAGCCTTTATCGCCCTGTATGCCTGTTTTCTTTACTTAAAACATTTCATTGCCCATATCAATTTCAAATAAAGTATTTAGTTCGTCGAAGTAATAGCTTATCCTTTACCATTGCCAACAAATCATAGTCAACAGCCCTTAACCAACAAAAAGATAAAAATATGTCGCAACACAAAGATTTAAATGAATCAGACCTAAGCCAAAATAACGCTTCATTGCCAAGTAACATTGAGCACAAAGGACACTTTATTGCTTTATTGCCCTTCGCTGTTTTCTTGTGTTTGTTTTTAGGTACAGGGCTTGTATTAACTTTGCAAGGAACCGAATTTGCGTTTTATAAGCTGCCTGCCAGCATAGCCATTATTCCAGCTATTTTTGTTGCTATTTTTATTGGCAAGATGTTATCTCAATTCTCTATAAACCAACAACTCGATCAGTTTATTCAAGGTGCTGGCCATAGCAATATCATTACCATGTGTGTTATCTATTTACTCGCTGGTGCATTTGCTAGCGTTGCTAAAGCAACAGGAAGTGTAGATATTAGCGTTCAATTAGGCTTGGCTTTATTTCCTTCTTATTTAATCTTACCTGGTTTGTTTTTAGTTGCCGCCTTTCTATCAACAGCTATGGGGACTTCTATGGGAACTATTGCTGCAATCGCACCTATTGCGCTTGGCTTTGTAGAAACCACCGATTTGGATGCAGCTGTAGTTGCAGGCTGCTTAATATCAGGTGCCATGTTTGGTGATAACTTATCAATAATATCTGATACAACGATTGCCTCTACACGCTCCCAAGGAGCACATATGAAAGACAAATTTAAAATTAACTTTAAATTTGCGATTCCTGCTGCGTTAATATGTTTAGTTATATTCTTCTTTTTAGGCGTGGATGTTCCCTACGAAGTCAATAATGAAGATAGTTTACTCGGTTTAATTCCCTACGTCGTAATACTTATTTTGGCTCTTATGGGAGTGAATGTATTTGTCGTGTTAACCCTAGGTATTATTCTGGCAGCTTTTATTGGTATGCTAACCACAGGTTATCAATTATCTAGTTGGATAACCGATATCAATGCTGGTTTTGCAAGTATGCAAGATATCTTTATTTTATCATTATTTATTGGTGGCTTAAGCGAGTTGATAAAATCTCAAGGCGGTTTAAAGGCGCTCACTCATCATATTACCCGCTTAGCTAATCGACTAAGCCCCAACAACCCAAAACGCTCTGCGGGCTTAGGCATTGCCGGCTTAACCTTTTTAACCAATTTTTTTACCGCTAATAACACTGTTTCAATTATTGTAAATGGCGATACGGCAAAAGAGCTTGCTACGAATGCAGAACTCTCTCCTGCTGAGTCTGCCAGTTTATTAGATATCTATGCCTGTATTAACCAAGGCCTTATTCCTTATGGTGCTCAAGCTTTATTGCTGGGCGCAACTCTTTCAATATCTCCTTTAAGCGTTGTTAGCCATGCATTTTACCCGATGATTTTACTATTTGTTGCTGGATACTTCTTCTTAAAAATGACTAAACCTGTTCGTTAATTCGATTTAAAATGAGATTGTATACTCCCATATGTGGGAAAAATAAATAAAAAAACTTCCCATATATGGAATGGCTTTCTCGATAATTGTTTGCCCTTTTTAACCCGTACTAACAAAAAAGCACTTACCTCGCATAACTTTTCAAACGAGGTAAGTGCTTTTTTTTATCTTTATATTTATGAGGAAATATTAGCCTTTAGTGTTTCTTGAGAAGTCACCACCATTACCTGTTTCTACTAATGCTTCGTTTACAAAGTAAAGGTAAGTACATTCATCTTTAGTCGTTAAACCGTCCTTGTGAAGACGTTGAGTTCTATAATAGATAACATTTACGGTGTCTTCACCTTTAGAATAGGTTTCTGAGAAGTCCGCTACACCTAGCTTTTCTCTAAGGCTGTTAAAGCTGGTACCTAATTTCGCTTCAGCGATTAAATCACGGTTTTTAGTTAC
The DNA here is from genome assembly GCA_049607625.1 of Colwellia sp. Classification (GTDB taxonomy): domain Bacteria; phylum Pseudomonadota; class Gammaproteobacteria; order Enterobacterales; family Alteromonadaceae; genus Colwellia. The sequence goes on along the minus strand of JBMYWR010000073.1, from coordinate 2,497 downwards.
TCTATCTTGATGAGAAGAACTCCAGCTATGGTCGACTTCACCGTCGTTTACTGAAATAACACAGCCAGATAAAGTTAATGTTAAAGGGGCAGCAACAAGTAAAGCTAATAGTGATTTTTTCATGTTTATCTCTCTTTTATAAAATTGTTATAGGTAATGCTATCAAATAATGTATCAAGCTTTGAACAATATTTTTGAATTGTCTAATTGTATTTTAGCAACATCTGTTCCAATTATTTAAGCTATTGAAATATAACAAGTATAGATTTTTAAAAGTAAATAACTAAAGACATGGTTAGCAGTCTTCGCTAAAATATAGCTAAACAAACGAATATAAGTATGAAAATGACAAACATTGATGACATATTGATCACCGCAAACATTATTGCCAACGAAGGAAAAAAACCTACGGTTGCCTTAGTTAAAGCAAAACTGGCTCAACCTTTCCCTTTACCCACCATAATAAGCGTCTTAAAAAACTGGCAGCACGACAAAACCTTTATTAGCCATTCTAAAGACAAAAACGAAGAAGTCATTGTAAATAACGACTCAAAAACAAATGAAAGTACTGACTTAGAACAGCACTTAGCGTTATTAAAAAAAGAGATTGTTGATAGCTTCTCTTCTCAAATAGCCGAATTAAAACAAGAAGTAGCTGAGTTGAAAGCTCTTTTAATAAAAAGAGCTTAGTATCCTTTAAAGGTTTACTACTTGAGCTATTTAGTTTGGGCAAGCCCTAGACATATAGATGACTTTATCAGTCGAAATGACTGAATTAGAAATGTAACGATTCTATAAAGTCATTTAATGAATTCGCTATTTTCTTATGGGGCTTACAGCCTACTCGCTCTACCCAAACTTCGCCAGTTTCATTAAGTACCGAGATGATAATATCTTCTTCATCTGTAACCGCAAAAAAGAGCGTTACTTCTTGTTTTAGCTTTTGCTTCATGAGCACATGACCAATAATGTTCTCTTGTAAACGTGAGAAGTCATCTTCATTCCAAGCAAATAACAAAGAGAGCGCCCCTTCTTCGCAAACTGCATCTATACTTTCACTATATATTGTTGTGAAGTATGTTTTTATATCATCATGTAGGTTAATGTTTAATGCCTGTTCGACATTATCGAACGACAAAGTTTGATCTCCTTCTATCTTGACAGGCTTCCAGTAAACGTTATCGTCAAGACGCTCTTGTTCGCAAGGAGAGCGCCAGTCGTCGTCAAATTCAACTAAGGGTAATGCTCCTGTTTTTTCTTGATATGCGAGAATATAGTTTTCAGATAAAGCAATCAAGTTTTCGGTTAAATGAGCTGTCATAGCGGTTTTATTACTTGTCATTGGATTAGAAGATGACATATACAGGCGTTATCCTTTAAAATAGGAAAATTAAATTTAAGTAGTTAGTATGACAATGTTAAATCAATACTAGCTAACTGTTAACCCCAACAGCAGATATAAGCATTGTTTTATTGCTTAAAAGAAAACGATTAGGATATTATGGCAACCTACGAAAACGCGAAAGAATTAGATAATTTAACGCTTGGTAAAGCAACCGATTATTGCAGTAAATATACCCCAGAATTACTGCAAGGGGTACCCAGAAGCTTAAATAGAGACGATTTATCTTTAGAAGGTGAAAAGCTTCCATTTAAAGGGGAAGATGTTTGGTACGGCTACGAATTATCTTGGCTAAATACTAAAGGCAAACCCGTTGTTGCTGTCGCAGAGTTTCGCTTTCCATGCACGAGCCCTAACTTAGTTGAATCAAAGTCATTCAAGCTTTATCTAAATAGCTTTAATCAAAGTAAATTCGAACGTTTTGAAGATGTTGAAAAGCACTTAACTGAAGACTTATCTGTTATTGCTGGAGCTCAAGCAGAAGTGACATTATCACCCGTAGAAGGCGTTGACTCACTCAAAATACAAACACCTTTTGAACACGCGCTTTGTATTGATGATCTTGATATCAGCATTGATGCGTATCAGTACAACCCTGCATTATTAACTAAACTGTTAACTAAACTGTTAGGTGAACCATTAGGTGAACCAGATTCAGACACTAACGTATCCCAAGTCCTTGTTAGCCATTTATTAAAGTCTAATTGTTTAATAACAAATCAACCCGACTGGGCAAGTGTCTATATTCAGTATAAAGGAGCACCGATTAATCACGCGGTATTGCTAGAATATTTGATCTCATTTAGGCAGCATAATGAGTTTCATGAGCAATGTGTTGAAAGAATTTTTTGTGATTTACAACGTTATGGAAAGTTTGAAGAACTCACCGTCTTTGCTCGGTATACCCGACGTGGTGGTTTAGATATCAACCCGTTTAGAAGCACTCATCTACAATTAGCACCAAACGGTAGAACGTTGAGACAATAACAAATAAAATAACGCTTGGATGTTCAAGCCTAGTATTTAACGTTTTGGAATATGTATTTAACGTTTTTGAATATGTATTTAACGCTATTAAATATTAGGCTGAACTAG
>JBMYWR010000072.1:0-15839 GCA_049607625.1 Colwellia sp. | reverse complement strand
AAATAATCAAAGAGAGCTATGGATAAACTTGTGGGGATCCTTCAGAATAAATTCGGTCCTACAAAGACCTTTGCTCCGGTGCTTGTTGCTGTTGTAGGTGAGCCTTTAGGCTTACAGCCTAGCGCAAAGAGATTTTAATACACACCAAACCATGTTAGTTTCGTAAGCCTGAAGGCCAACCTACAAGGGTTTAATCATCCAAGGTCTTGTTTTGAGTTCTTACCCTAAAAGCCCTAGTGTCTCATCCGCTCTTATCCTGTTCATCTGCGGGCAAAACGGGCTAGTATCTTGACCTTACCCAAAACTGTCTTAATTCGTGTAATCCGTGTAATTCGATGAGATCTCTAGTCACTAATTAGCTGAGAAAAAAAACGGTTCCACCCAATAAAACGGTGGAATGACGGTGTTGTCGAACACTCCACTTTCCAGCCTTCAAGCATTCAAGCATTCAAGCTTTTCTAGGTCTCTAGTCCCGAATTTACATGATCATATCAACGCATCAAGTGTAAAAAGTGTAAGTGCTTGTGGTATTGATCAATCACGTCATTAATAACTGCTGATTTAGACCAACCCATGATATCGTAATTTTGACCACCTTCTTTTAAGAAAACCTCAGCTCGATAATAAGTTTGTTCGTCATCAGACTCTGTATCGTCTTCTTCTGTAGCAAAGTCTGGTTGAGCGTGTTGCCTAACTCTTACATTGTATATGAACGGATGAGCTTCTTCTTGGTTAACGAGTAAGCTAACACCATTTTCATGTGAAATAGAGACAGCGATTTCTTTTGCATATAATTCTTTAGCCACATCATCGAGGGCAGGCACGATAGTCCTTTCAATAAATTTATTGACGTTTCTCTTATTCGGGAAATCGACTATGTTTTGTAACCTATCTTTCCAATTATTTGAGTCACCTGAAACTTGTGGTACAGAAGAAATTAAAGAGCTTTGCTGTTTAAAACCCTCCACCCTTAACGCCTTAATAAGCCCGAAAATGGCAATGATTAATACGATGCTAAAAGGTAACGCACTGGCAATTGTCATCGTTTGTAAGGCATTGAGACCACCCACAAGGAGTAGTATAGAGGCCACAATGCCAATCCCAACAGCCCAATAAACCCGCTGCCATAAAGGGGTGTTATTTTTTCCGTGTGAACAGAGCATATCGACGACCATAGCACCAGAGTCACAGGAGGTAACAAAAAAGATAACTATCATCAGTACACTGAAAAAAGAGAGTACAGAAGAAAAAGGAAAGTTCTCTAAAAAGACAAACAATGCAACAGAAGAGTCTTTACTCACCATATCCCCCAAAGACGTAACTCCTTGGTTAAATAATAAATCTATCGCACTATTACCAAATATCGTCATCCATAATAGTGTAAAAACCGTAGGCACTAGCATGACACCTAAAACAAAATCTCGAATTGTTCGGCCACGTGAAATACGGGCGATAAACAAGCCAACAAATGGCGCCCAAGCTAACCACCAGCCCCAATAAAATATTGTCCAACCGCCAATCCAATCAGTTTTTTTGTAGGCAAATAAGTTGAAAGTGTTATGCATTAAACTTGCTAAATAATCACCAATATTTTGAGAGTAAGCTTGTAATAATAAAATGGTTGGACCTAAAACAAAAATAAGTGTGAGTAGCACAACCGCGAGCATCATATTGGTTTCAGATAATATTTTTATACCCTTATCTAAACCTGTCGCAACAGAAATGACAGCAAAAGATGTAATAACACACATAATAATAATTTGATTGGTTGTTGATACTTCAAAACCAAAAAGATAGCTGAAACCAGAGTTAACCTGGGAAGCGCCTAACCCTAATGAAGTGGCAACACCGAACACTGTACCTACGACAGCAAAAATATCGACTAAATGACCAGGCCAACCATAAATACGGTCACCAATTAATGGATAAAGTGCAGAGCGTAAAGTTAATGGCAATTTATGACGGAAACTAAAATAAGCCAAAACTAATGCGACAACGGCATATATTGCCCAAGCGTGTAATCCCCAGTGAAAGAATGTCATTTTCATGGCTTCTTTTGCGGCTTCAACTGTACCTGTTTCAGCTGTTGGAGGGTTTAAAAAGTGCATAACAGGCTCTGCAACGCCGAAAAACATTAAGCCAATACCCATTCCCGCCGAAAATAGCATGGATAACCATGATAGTAAGGAATAATCAGGAGTTGAGTGATCTGGTCCTAAACGAATATCACCATAGCGAGAAACAGAAAGATAAATAACAAAAAATAGAATAAACGCCACAGTGAGTACGTAGAACCAACTGCCGTTTTCGACGATTCCTGCTTGCAGATGATCGAAAAAGGTTTTGGCTTGCTTTGGCAAAAGTGAAGTGTAGAAAAGGAGTATGCCGATTATGAAAGATGCACCAATGAATACTTTTTTATTTAAATAGCTCTTGTCACTTGAAGACAATTTATTCTCCTAGAATTTCTAATTTAGTATTGTACCAAGTCAGCTAATTACCTGTTCATTTTTAATGACCAAAATAAATAACTACAGTGTTATCAAATATAAAAGTAGAATAACGACTTAGTAGATTTAAAGTTTTGTATTTATCCATTTTTTCTCATGAAAAAATAGTACACTTAATCAATGGAATTGGTATTAGTGTAGCAGATAACTCACCCTTTGCTGATATATCTTAAACTTCACCAATAACTTAATTAATATATTTCCCTCCTAATAAAGGCCTAATCTAAATAAATTTTATGTAATTGCAACCATAGATAATTGTATAGCGATAACTTGATTTTAAACCATTTTCAACAATACTAACGTATACATTAATAGGTATTAGTATGTCTTAAGTTGAATTTATATTTTGCCTGAGAAAACTCTGGCTTTTCACAGTGCATTCTTCAAGTCACAAAGCACATTATATTAGGATGGTTATGGATAATAAAAAATTAAGTGGGCTAAATGTATTAGTACTTGACGACAGTAAGCCTATCTTAAAATTTGTAGATACAATTCTGACTCAAAATTTTCATATAAAAAACATTCAATGTGTGTCTTCTAGCGATGAGGGGTTTGGTTTACTTGCAGAGCCTAATGAATTCAACTTAATTTTTCTTGATTTAAATATGCCAAAAATTGATGGAATTCAATTACTAGATCGCCTGAATGATATGAAATATAGGGGTTATATCGTCATCATGAGCGGAGTGTCCACTCAGGTGATTACTTCGGTTGAGGTGTTAGCAGAAAAGTACGGATTAAATTATCTTGGTACATTGATTAAACCACTTCACGAAAGTGACTTTGACCTTTTGATGGGCAAAATATGTAAATCACAAGTGAAAAAAATGGATGAAGCGCCACTCAAGGATTATGAAATAATTCGTGCTATAGAAAGCGACGATATTGAAGTGCTTTATCAGCCCCAAGTAGATCTTTCAACAAGAACCTTTATTGGTGTTGAAGCTCTATGTCGAATTAACCACCCTAGAACTGGTTTAGTTTGCCCCAATCGATTCATTGATAAAGCGGAGAAAAGTGACTTAATTACCCATATAAGCCTTGCCGTTATCAAAAAATCATTTCAAGACTGGCAAGTATGGGATAAGTTAGGGTTAAACCTTAAAATGTCAATCAATTTGTCTCCTGCTGTATTACAAGACCCTGATTTTGTGGATATTATCGTAGACTTATTAGCTGATACAGGTAAACAACCTGAAAACCTATGTATAGAGATCACAGAGAATGCGATAGCTACTAATGATACGCAAGAGTTAATGAACTTGAATAGGCTAAGTATGCGAGGCATTGAGTTAGCACTTGATGATTTTGGTCAAAATAACTCCACCATTGAACGTTTACAGAAGCTTCCTTTAACGTATTTGAAATTAGATAAAAGTTATTTTATCGAACATAAAAATAGCCTTAATCAGCTTTCTTTGATTAACACCAGTGTTGCCTTAGCAAATAAACTACATTTAAAAACTATCGCCGAAGGGTTAGAGGATGTCAGTGCCATGTCTTTAGCTACAGAGCTAGGTTGTGATATGGGGCAGGGGTATTATATTGCCAAGCCTATGTTTGCTTCGAAAATACCGAAATGGTCGAAAAGATGGGCAGAGTATACTTAAAGCTTTATTGCTGGCTATTTAACCTGAACTCGGCTTAACACATACTTCTCTAGCAGCTACTTTTCCTAGCTTCTGCGTTAAATTCATTTGCAATAGGCAAGCTATTGACGCATGAATTTGCCTTGAATCAAAAAAAACTATCAAGCTAGAGGTTTTTTATATGCAAATCAATAGACTACCTGAAATTAAGCTATCTCTTAAACCGAGTTAAGGTCATTTATAACAAACTCTAAAGTTTATGCTTTGTCATTAAATTAAATGTAAACGAATTCAACAGCCCCTAGATAGCCTAATCATTTTTGGGGTAGTATAATCAATCACCCTCTATACTTTCTCTTTTTAAATTACATGCCAAGGTCAACTCAGTACTTATGAAAACAGCTATTTTAACCCGTGAGGGATTCAATCTATTAAAAGCTGAATTAGACAAACTATGGCGTGTTGATCGAAGAGAAACCACAAAGCAAGTTTCTTGGGCTGCGAGTCTGGGAGATCGCAGCGAGAATGCCGATTACAAAGAAAACAAACGTAAATTAAGGCAGTTAGACTCAAGAATTCGATATATCACTAAACGTTTAGAAGCTGTGAGAGTAGTCGACTATAACCCTGCACAAGACGGCAAAGTGTTTTTTGGTGCTTGGGTTGAAATAGAAAATAGTGAGGGCGAAGTCAAAAAAATTAGGCTAGTGGGCTACGATGAAATTTTTGGCAGAAAAGATTATATATCTATAGACTCGCCAATGGCAAAGTCACTCCTAAAAAAAGAAGTCGATGATGTAGCAACCGTTTTTACCCCACATGGTGAGGTAGAGTGGTTTATCAATGCTATTTGGTATCAAGAAGATTAAGAACTATAGGGTGTTAATTACCTAGTGAGCTGTTTGGCTAATAAGGGAATTGCACTCCTAGCTGAACGTGTAGTCCTCTTCGTATGTTTTGGTCATCTAACCTAACAGTATCAAGGGTCGATGATACATCTAAACTTAAAAATTTTATTAATGTAAAGCCAGCGTTAACATAAGATAAATTTGAACCAGCTAAGTTCTTGCTAAAACCTAAACGTAAGTCAGGTAACCAGTATCGTTCTGAGGCGTAATTACCTGTTATTGATAACCATTGCGATTTATCTTCCATTTGGTCACTGATAGCATTCGCATCTACTTCTAAGTGTAAATTCCAGGCTCGATCATCAGAATAAATACCAGCTTCTATAGTGGCCTGACGTTCCATTGTAAATTTTGCATGTTGGTCGAGTTTTTTCAGTACAAAATTTGAGTTATACCTTCTTCTGTCAATTTCAGGAAAAGAATAGGTTTGCTCAATAACATTATTAAAGGTTACACCTAGCTGATAATTCTGTGCAGCAAAAACCAATCCGAAGTCAAAATCAAAATTATTTTTATAGATATAATCAGCATCTTTAATATCATTAAATAATTCTTCAGAGTCGGTGATATCACCTAGTCGAGCGGTAACATTAGTAAGTCCAACACGATAAAAATTAGGTTCGACGCCCCAATATAAATCTCCTAGTTCAAAGCTACTCACAATATGACTGTAAGAAAATGAAAAGGAGGCAATTTTAGTAGATTTAACAAGTAATATGCTGTCATTGCTCATTGAAAGAGATGTATTTTGATGAGAGGGATCGTAATGCAATACAATACCACTGCTTAAATCTATATCCTGAATAGGGTCTGACTCATCATAAGAAGGTAATGTTTTTAACTGTTCTTTGGCAAACTCAGCATCAAAATTAAGTGCTTCAGCAATTCCTAATGCTTTAGCGTTACCCTTAAAAGTGGCCCCTAAAAGCAATGTGCCACCATACAAATCTTCATTCAAGATAAAACTAGCATGGCTATTTGCAGCTGCTTTGGCGTATCCCTCTGCACTAATTAAGGCTAATAGGGCTGCTGAAGTAACCACTCTATCTTTAATGATATCGAGTCGGTCATCTAAATCGGGGTACTTTGCGAGAATATCTTCCCAAGTGTAGTTTCTGTCAGGGTTCTCTATTTCGGGAGGCTCTTGTGGCGCATCAGGATTACTTGGAGGAGGAATTTTATCGGAAAACTCGTTTATTTTATTGAAAATTTCATCTAAATCACCAAATTCGACACCCGCGCCTATAGAAATATAGCCACCTTTAACTGTGTTTGGATCATCTCGTTGTATGACAAGAGCCGCAGATGCTGGGTTACCTATACTTGAAAACGCTTTTTGCGCATAGTTTAGATTTAAGCCTTCAGGGTTAATGTCAGCATAATTAAAAAGGGGTAAGAATAGCCCTAATATGCAAGCGATTCTGATGAGCAGGTGATACATAATATGAAACTTACTATTTAAATAAAAGAGCGGTGCAATAGCGTTGCACCACACAAGGCGAGTTGATTATATCAAGTTAGCTAGTAATGTATCAATTATAGTTTCTATTTTGCCATCCTGCTTATAACAGGCACTTGGCACACATCTAAAACTTGTGGTGGTTTTTTATAAAAGAAGGCATTTTCTCGTATCAGGCGTTTATGCAGTTTTTCAGTAAAGTCTTTTGTATTGGTGTCTTCAACTTCTATTAGTAGTCTTTCTTTCTCGGGTACATCACGCATCAATTTCATACTAATCATTGATGTAAAATTTTCTGGATTAATCTTTTTTTCGCCCTCTAGTACTGAGGTACGTTGAATAGCTTGAATATGATTCATACCGTAAACAACACGGCCAAAAACGGTCATGATGCGATCTAAATAACGCGGTGCTTGACCAATAACAAAATAAAAATGGCTGGTCGCTGTATCGGGTTCGTTACCTCTACCCATGGCTAAAACACCAGGGCAATGAGTTAACCAAGTTTCTGTATTTTCACTGGGTTTATCCCGAGCAATAGCAAAACCGTCTTTAAAACCTGTTTCATAAGCAAATAAACCTTTATGCTGAACTTTGGCAAAGTTCCAGTCTTTAGGAGTTTTCCAACTCTCTTCTATTGCTAATGTTGGAACTGATTTATCTTTTTTACCTTCGTCCTTAGGTCCACCTTGCGCAACAAAGCCATCAATTACACGATAAAACTTTTCACCATCATAAAAGCCCTGTTGAACTAATTTACTGAATTGAGCGACATGATTAGGTGAAAATTGAGGAGCGAGTTCTATAACCACTTTTCCATGTGGTAAGGTGAGCAATACAGTTTTATCTAAGTCGAGTTTACGCCATTCGGTTGCTTTGGTTGCAACTGAAGCGAGTAATGAAGTCACTAGAATTGACAAGCATAAAAGGATTTTATTTTTTATTATATAAGTCATATTAACGCCTTGTTTGAATCTGTTGTTGATTGATTAAGGATACTTACTGTTTCTTACTTAACCCTGTGGGTGTCTTTTGCTATCATAGCATCATCAATATTAAATCATCATTCATTATTGTTTTGGAGTTTTCCTTGAACAAAAGCATTGTTACTAATCTTATTGCTCTAACCTTAACGGTTACAGGTTATTTCCTCGATAATCCTATTGTTTATTCAATTGGTCTCTTTGCTTTATCTGGCGCTATAACCAACTGGTTAGCGGTTCATATGTTATTTGAAAAAGTACCTGGTTTATATGGTTCAGGAGTTATTCCTGCTCGCTTTGAAGAGTTTAAAGTAGCGATAAGACACCTCATGATGGAGCAGTTTTTTACGCAAGAGAACATTGAACGTTTTTTAACGTCGAGCTCAAGCGAAGCAAGCCAAATCAATTTAAGCCCAGTGATAGAAAAAGTAGACCTAACACCAGCTTTTGACAATTTAGTGAAGGTTATAGAAGGCTCTTCTTTTGGTGGGATGTTAGCTATGTTCGGTGGCAGTGAAGCGTTGCAACCGATGAAAGAACCCTTCATAGAAAAAATGAAAGCTAGCATCAGTGAAATAGCACAAAGCGATGACTTTAATGAGCTATTAAAAGAAGAATTACAGCACGGCAGTATGGTTGATGGCATGCAGGAAAAAGTCAGTGATATTATTGAGCAACGTTTAAATGAACTTACACCAAAGCTAGTTAAAGAAATTGTACAAGAGATGATTGCTAAACACCTTGGCTGGTTAGTTGTTTGGGGTGGTGTATTTGGCGGAACGATAGGCTTAATTGCAGCGCTCAGTAATGTTAATGCTTTTTAACAGATAAAAGGCTCAAAGCTAGAAAGCTAAAAGGCTTGAAGGTGGAGTTTTTTGTACTTGTAGGAGTGAACTTGTTCGCGAATTTTCTTTCTTGTTGTAGGTGAGGGTTTACCCTTACAAGTGCAGTTCAAGACACAAACCCGTTTTTACCGCCGGGTGCACGGAGTCGCTGCGCTACACAGAGTGACCTAGTCAAGTCCTTGTTAATTTCCTTTACCTATCCAAACGGCTATGTGTTTGTTGAGCTTTGGGGGGCGCGGTGGCGACAGCACCCAAAGGGAGACTGCCTCCGGCCTCCCGTAATACCAATTCAATAAAGCGATTGTTCACTTGTGCTTGTTAAAATGAACCATGGCTGCGTTGCTTTCAATCCCAATAACCCGTTATTACTCAATCAAGCGCCTTGCCTTGATTCATTTTTCCTTCGCACAACAAGCGCATCACTCTATTGAAGTGGTATAGGAACCCCTCGGAGCCCCAACTCAGCAGAGCATTCATAAAACATGAAGCATAAAAGCAAATACCTGCTGATTTATCGTCCCTGAACAACAGCAGTTCTCGACATCAGGACAATATGCGTCCTGCATTGTCTAATAAATTACATCCATGTAACGTCAGTCTCGAATTTACTTTTATTTGCTTCCTGTTTTATTCATTGCTTCGTAAGGGGAGTTGGGCGCACTTTGCTTATTTTGAGCTTATAACTCGTAGCTTGAATCTTTTAGCTGGTTGCCTCATCCGCTCTTATCCTGTTCATCTGCGGGCAAAACGGGCTAGTGTCTTACTCTGACCCTAAATTAGGTGAAATACCTAAAAATAATACCCGAAGTTAATATTGAATCGTGTCTGCCATTCGTCATCATCACCCGCCATCGTGCCATTAATAAAAGGTTGATTCTTGGCATTTACGAGGTCTACATAGGTATAAAGACCACCAGCAGAAATTGCCACGCCAGATACATTCATTATGGTATCGTTATTAAAGTCACCCGACTTATCGGTCATTAAACTGTAGTTATTATAAAAATTTAATGACGAAATAGGGCCAAGTTTTACATCTAGTAAATAGGCGACATTGGCGGTGTATAGTGAAGATTCAGTTGGAATGGTATCGTAAAAACTGTAAGCGCCAACGGCTATAGCGGTTTCTGTGCTGTCTAAGTCGTACTCAAAACGCGTGTATTGTAATTTTATATTCCAGGCATTAAATTGCGCGTCGCCATGAACGGCATAAGCACTGCGGCTGCCTAGTGAATCATTCTTACCTGCAATATCTCCAGAAAGCCATGATGCACCTATTTCCATGTTAGGTAGTTTATAGGCATAGCGAAAACTTAAGGTGTTTTGTTCCGCAGCTTCTTCGCTCGGCTCGTCGTATATGCCCTCACCAACTGAGCGAATACCAACGATATCATAAGAATATCGATCGCTCCTATTATCCACAAATCCATCAATGCCTCCCATTTCATCAGTTAAAAAGAATGCAAAACGTATATCATGCTGATCACTCACTCTGATAAATTTTATACCAGCGTCATAATCATCTTCTAAACCAACATAGTAGTTGCTACTAAAAAAATAATTGTGCGAGTTATAATCTAAATTGCCAAAAGGGACTCGCGTTATACCTACTTGACCTTGCCATTCATCATTAAAGTCATAACCCACCCAAGCATGATGAATAACATTCATATACTGAAACCAACGATATTGCGCAGACAAGATGACACCGCCAATCTCTCCGTCTAAATCGAGCCTAAAAATATCAAAATCTAGATCGCCACCGTTGTCTTTGTTTAGCTCATCAAGTACATATTGAAAACGAACCGCTCCGCCTAGTTCAATGCCTTTACTTTCTTCAACAATAAGCACTTCTTCTTCAACTTCTTGCTCAGTAGATAACGTGTTTTTAATTTGTTGAATTTCTATTTCTAGTTGCTTAATTTTATCAGTTAATATTTGTGTATCGTTGGCAACACTAAGTGAAGAGGTGCAGGTAATAAGTAGGAGTGGAAATGCTTTAGTCATGTTTCCGCCAATAAGTTTTACATAGTAGTGAAATATTGACAAAAAAAGCCATCAACATGTTGTGTCTACATGACTAAAACTAGTTTGTTTTTGTTATTTTGCAATATTCTAGATATATATTTAATGATTGGGGGGGATGTTTTGGCTTTATGAGGTGAACTAATTCACACTGTGCTTAGGGATTAATAGATAAGAGCGTTAAAGGAAGTCGTTTCCGATCTCCCAAACACCAATTAATTTAAGTTATGGAATACTTGCTTTGGTTACAAGCAGCTATGAGTTATTTTAACCAGTACAAGTGAGCAATAACTTAATTGAATTGGTATTAGTTGGCATAACTGTTTTTGTCAGTACTAGCTGTTAGTATTAATAGATTCTATCTTACAAGTAATTTAAGGCTTTTTTTAATGGCATCAGGTGATCTTCAAAATGTCGCCATTGTTCAGTAGCACTTTTATAAATGGGTTGTCGAACTTGTTCTGAGCTAGGTGTTTTTATATTGCGTTGGGTTTTATGAAAATCTAAGCAAGATTGTTCGAACTCTAAACCACAAAAATCTAGTATTCTTCTCACTTGTTTTTCTAAATCATCCACGACATCTTCATGGTTAACAGTTAATACGAAGTCAGGTAATACATTATGCCAATGCGACATTAATTTTAGATAAGCTTGGTAATAACGCCCAATATCTTCAAGGTTGTAGCTAAAATCCTGCCCTTGTGCGAAAAGTTGTTTAAAGCCACTGAAACAGCATGCCATCGGCGAACGCCTTGCGTCAATAATTTTGGCATTAGGTAAGATTAAACGAATTAATCCGATATGGAGAAAATTATTAGGCATTTTATCGATAAACAAAGGCGCTTGTTGGCGATATACACGCGTTTCATCAATAAATTGTTGGCCAAAACGTTTAAAGTAATCGGGATTAATTTCAGCTAAATTTTGTGGATATTGATTTTCATTATTTTTACTGTTTGGATTGTGGTTTCGGCCACGTAATCTAGAAGCTAATCCTAATATGTTATGTAGCTCCATGGTACCATCGACTTGACTATGTGAAGCCAAGATTTGTTCAAGTAAAGTAGACCCCGCACGTGGCAAGCCAACAATAAAGATTGGATCAGGGGTTTGAAGCCCAAGGTGTCCACGCTTTTCAAATAATTCACTTGTACAGTGTGTTATTTGCTGTATAACTTGTTGCTCTACCTTATTAATATCAAAGCCATTATGTGCGTGTTGCAGTTCATTACCTTGTTGGTAGGCTTGAAACGCTTTTTTAAAGTCTTGCCTGTCTTCAAAGGCTTTTCCGGTTGCAAAGTGCAGTTGAACCTTATCTGTGAGTGATAAGTTTTCGGTATTGCCCTGCGTTTGCATTTGAACTATTTCTTCATCACTAAAACGATAAGTTTTGGTATTAGCTAAACTCCAAAAAGCATCACCATAGTTTGGGCTTACCTGATAAGCTTTTTGATAAGCTGCAACGGCTTTGGCAATATCACCTTTAGCTTTAAGTGCGTGCCCAAGTTGTAGATGAAAAGCCGCTATTTGATCATCTTTTGTAATAGCTTGTTCAAATAGTCTTATAGCCTGTTCTATGTCTCCTAAACCTGTTAATACATTGGCTTTAGCCACCATAAAACTCAGGTTTTCGGGTTGTTCTAACAGTAGCTTTTCAACTTGCTGCTCTGCTGCTTTATATTTCCCTAAACGAATGAGTAAATTAAGGTATTGAGAACGAGCCATCGTATGATTGGGTGATAACTCAAGAGCACTCGCCAAGAGAAACTCAGCATCGTCATAAATTTTTAGCTCAATACCTATTTCAGCAAGCAAACACATACCTTCAATATGACGTTTATTATTTTGTAAAAAGTGCCGGCAAATTTGTTCTGCGCGTAGTAACTTTCCTTCATGCATCAACTCCATTACGGAGAGAAGCGCTGGTGGCAGTTTTTTTAATTTCGCCAACTGGTTGGCCGCTTTTTGCACATTTAGTGGTTGCTCTGCATTACGATAAAGTTCTATCAGTTCTTGCCAACTTGCCACTAAACTAGGGTTAAGTTTCACTGCTTTTTCAAAGGCGTAGGTAGCTTGTTCAGTATTATGTAGAGCAAGATGAAGATAACCTTGCTCTTGATTGCCTCGACTATGGGTTTCATCAAGTTCAAGCAAGGCATTAATGCTGTTTAACGCCTCTGAAAATATTTTTGCATAACGTTGTGCAACAGCAAGCAAATACCATAATTCAATTTGATGTTGCTTATCAGAAAACTTTTCTAATAGGTTTTTACTTTGTTTAATCGCGTCATTGAATTTTGCAGTTTGAATCAATTGTTGTATTGATTTTAACTGTGGTTTAATTGAGGAAGAGGGAGAATTTTCCAACGACTTGGCTCCATGGAGGGTTAAGGGTTTATAGTTTTAGTACTGAGTGAAATACTTTATCAACAAAAAGCCGTCTGATACAGATATCAGACGGCTTTTTTAGGTTTTATCTTTAGATCAAAGCTTAATAAAAATCATATGAAAATCTAAAGCCAATAGTACGAGGCCTATTACTAACCACTTTTGGTGTGAACTGTTGAGTATCGATATTTAAAATGGCATTTTCGTCAGTTAAATTATCGATGAATAACTCGGCTTTCCATTCATCATTCGTTACACCAAAGCTGAGATTTGCCAAAATGTAACTATCTGCCACATAACGACCACCTTTAAAAGATTCTCCGTTTCGGTCTTGATAATTAATGCCAGAATAAACATCCGCCTCATTTTCTATGCTTAAGCCTGAGCCTGTACCATAGATTAAATGGCTTGCGTCTTCGATTACATTAGCATTCATGGCCATACCCGTAAGTCTATCACCGGTATAACTTATTGAGCCGTTAATATAACCAGACATATCTCCTTTTATAGGATAATAGTAACTTGCTTGTAAATTACCTGAGAATTCAGCTGTAAAAGGTAATCGACTACCAACAGGTGCAGCTATACCGGAAAGTTCGTCATTAACCGAAGTAAGCTCAGTATCAATCCAACTAAATGCGCCAGATATAACTAAATTGTCAGTTGCAACCCAACTAAAGTCACCATCAATACCTTTAATTTCTGCATCGCCGACATTATCAGTAAACACTAAGAAACTTATATTGGTTGGATCAAAGCGTGAAGTTTGCAAATCAGATATTTTTGAATAATAAGCCGTTGCATTAAAACGTAATGTTTGATCAAGCAAAGTTGATTTAAAGCCCAATTCTATATTGTCTAAACTATCCGTGGTGGAATACACTGGAATACGATAGCCGTCAAAAGCGCCCTCTTGTGATGTAGCTGAACCACCACCAACTCGGTTTGTCACTGGCGGTCTAAAACCTTCTGAATATGAAGTATAAACCATGAAGTCTTTTGACACTTTCCAATCAAGCCCGACTTTAATGATAGTATCATCTACCGTTAACTCGCCATTATCATCAAGTAAGCTAGTTTCTAATTGTCCACTTGCAATAGCTTCTTGAATTGAAGCGGCTTCATTTGCACCAAAAAACTCAGTTAAGGCTTCATCACTGCCATCACCAAAGGCTCGTAATCGACCACTCACATCAGCTGTAGTGGTAGAGCCTTTATAGATGTCATCAATTTGATACCAACGAGCACCAAAGCCTGCTGTCACAGTATCAGTAATATCGAACTCTAACTGACCAAAGACGGCAATTTGGTTTATAGTATGTGTCACATCATTAACGAAGCTCACTTCAGATGAGAAAGGTCCACCGTCACTATTAATTCCTTCATTACCGACTAATGTTCTAGCCAAATTAGGGAATAACTCTGTATTGGCAATTTTAAACTGACCTACGGTTGATAATTCTTGCGAGTCATAAAAAACACCCGCAGTAACACGCCAGCGGTTTTCAGCAGAAGTGTTCGCGCGTAACTCATGAGTAATACGTGATGCATTTGTCGCTTCTTTATAAAATTTTGTCGGATCGAGACATTCTTGAGCTTCAGGTGCCGCGGCGTAATTACAAAGATAGTAAGTAGCAAATAAGCCACCATTAGTGTAACCCGTATAATCAATAGTTGAATTAATATCCCTGTCTAAGTAGCCACCAGTATATACAATATCAAGCTGCTCTAGACGACCCTCAAGTGTCCAAGTGGTTAAACCAAAGTCATCATTGTTATTTTCAGGCTGAAAGCGATTGGTTGACTCTTCTCCTTCAAGGTTAGGATCATAAGCAAACACCCCTTCGGTATCTAATGACTGTTGAGTGTGCTGAACTAATAGTTCCCACTCATCATTAATTAGATAAGATAAACCAAAGCGTGCACCAGCATAATTAGCAGTGTTAAAGTTATCCTCAACTAAGGCATCATTTTTGGGTGATACTATTGGCGTATTTTCTGGATCGGCTAATTTGCCCCAGCCAGCAGAAATTCTATCTACCACGACAGCACTACCTATATATCCACCTTCACCAGGGACACTAAGAATGTTATCAATCCAACCACCTGCGTGGTCATTATAAGCTGCCACGCGCACAGCAAGTGAATTGGTCAAAGACATATTAAAGTATGCTTCAACTGAATTGCTCATATCACCGCCTTTAGTGCTGCTAATGCTGGTATCAAAACCGGCAGCAAAACCATCATGGCTTGGTTTGTTGGTAATTAAGCGAACAGTACCTGATTGAGAGCTAGCACCAAAAAGTGTGCCTTGTGGACCCGGTAGTACCTCAACACGCTCAACATCAGTCGCGTAAACATCTAGATTACGGCCTTGCATAGATACCGGTTGCTCATCTAAGTAAAAGGCAACAGAAGGTTGTAGTGCTTGTACAGATGAAACGGATATATTAGTTTGGTTTGTTGCCGCCCCGCGCATGATAATCTCATTTTGTCCGGGGCCAGTCCCCTGAAAAGAAACACTAGGTAAAAATTCGACATACTCATCAAAATTTGCAACGCCTAGCTTCTCTAAACTATCTCCTGTTATAGCTGTGACTGTCACAGGAACATCTTGAATTGATTCGCTACGTTTGGTAGCTGTGACTTCGATAGTTTCTATTTGTGCTTTTTCTTTTACCTCTTCAGCATAAATAGGGGTTGATGCTGCGATGGCTGTTAGTACAGCACAATGTAGCTTAGTGAGTTTCATGTTAGTTATCCCTGTATGTTTTTTAGTATGATTAAATATAGTTAGAGTACTAACTATATTTATCGCAGAGCTACTTTAACAAAAAACATACACTTGTTAAAGCTAGGTTGCAAAATAGTAAAAAAAGCAGGGTAATATTCGTTTTTCTAATCATTTCAAGAGAAGGAGTATTAAACGTTTGGAAATATTGGTATTAAACATTTAATTTCTACACGAAGTAGTTTTATGGTTCAGGTATTATTAGTTAGGCGTTTGTGTTTATTAAAGGAGGGGGTATGGACAAATTAAGGTAGAAGTAAACGCATACAAAGATGTACTTATTAACCTGAACTCGGTTTAAGAGATAGCTTAATTTTACGTAGTTTATTGATTTA
>JBMYWR010000071.1:0-16319 GCA_049607625.1 Colwellia sp. | reverse complement strand
CTACGTTAATGTCGTTTTGAATCGCGACTTATAAACTGATTTCTTTATTATCTACACTTACGGTAACTTGTTTGTTCAATAAATTAACTAACAAAATGCTACGCATGTCACCATCTGACTCTTGGTAAATAGCTTGAACATTTTTAAATGACTCTGTGTTTAGGTAAACAACATCACCGGCTTTTGGTAGCGAAGATGTTACCTCACTCATATCACTCATAGATTTGAGTTGAGCAATTAACTGCTCAGGTACGATTTGAAATTTATGACCATAAGCAACAAAACCACTTACTCCACGGGTATTTTTTACCGCAGAAAAGTTACAGTTTTGCGAGTCTAGCTTTATAAATAAATAACTAGGAAAAAGAGGAGATGTACGAATTGATCGGCGACCCTTTACGATTCGCTCGATTTTATGTTCGGGAAAGAATACTTCAAAACCTTGGTTTTGAAGGTTAGTTTGAGCTCTTAGCTCTTGTTTTGATTTACAAAAAAGTAAGTACCAACTTTCCATAGTCACACCTAAAATACTCATTTTCCTTAAAACCAATCCAAAAGGATTGGTTTTTATGAGCCAGCGATTATACGCAGAGAATTTAGGCGTGTCTATTACAAAATTGTTATTACCCCAAGTGAGAACTAATCACTACCAAACAGGTCTCTGGTGTACACTTTTTCTGCAACATCATCGAGCTCAGTTACCATTCTGTTGGCAATAATTATATCTGCAGAAGACTTTAATTCAGCTAGGTCATGGGTCACTTTAGAGTTAAAGAAAGTTTCTTCATGTAATTCAGGTTCATAAACTATCACTTCAACACCCTTAGCTTTGATTCGCTTCATGATGCCTTGAATAGCGGATGCTCTAAAGTTATCCGAACCAGCCTTCATGATTAAACGGTGAATACCCACTACCTTTGGCTTTCTTGCGAGGATCGACTCTGCGATAAAATCTTTACGAGTAGAGTTTGCGTCTACAATGGCGCGGATCATGTTGTTTGGCACGTTTTGATAGTTAGCCAATAATTGCTTGGTATCTTTAGGTAAGCAATAGCCACCATAGCCAAAGGAAGGGTTATTGTAATGACCACCTATACGTGGGTCTAAACTTACCCCTTCGATTATTTGTTTAGAATTTAAACCATGACTTTCTGCGTAGCTGTCAAGCTCATTAAAGTAGGCTACGCGCATAGCAAGGTAAGTATTTGAAAACAACTTAATGGCTTCTGCTTCAGTTGGATCAGTAAACAATACTTCAATCCCTTCTTTAATAGCCCCTTGTGCTAATAAATTTGCAAATGCCTCGGCGCGCTCTGATCGTTCACCCACAATAATACGCGATGGGTGTAAGTTGTCGTATAACGCTTTACCCTCTCTTAAAAACTCTGGAGAGAAAATAATGTTTCCTGTATTAAACTTTTGCTTAATGCTTTCGGTAAAGCCAACAGGTACAGTTGACTTAATAACCATTACTGCTGTTGGGTTTATTGTTTGTACATCAGCAATAACAGCTTCAACTGACTTTGTATTAAAGTAGTTGGTCTCTGGATCATAATCGGTAGGTGTAGCGATGATGATGAAATCTGCATTTTGATAAGCTAATTGCTTATCTGTAGTGGCAGTAAAACTCAGTTGTTTATTAGCAAGAAAATCTTCAATTTCTGTATCTGATATTGGCGACTTCCCGGCATTTAGTTGCGCTACTTTTTCTTCAACAATATCTAGAGCTACTACATTGTTATGTTGGGCCAACAACATGGCATTAGATAAACCAACATAACCTGTACCCGCGATTGTAATATTCATATATACCTAATTAAACTACTTTATTTTTTACTTTGCATTCTTTAATACGGTTACGTTTTCGTTATTTTTTACACTCTCAAGCCAATGGAGGTCACAAATACCATCTGTGGGATTAAAGGCTGTTGGTGCTTCTAACAACAACTTACGAATAGAGTGGTGATCGTTTAAATCACATGACGATTTAAGCTCAAGTAAAACTTGTTCAAGCTCATCCCATGGCATTTTAACTTCGTGTGCACTCATGATTCTTTGATGATCAGTACCAACAACGTTATCACCAATCAATAGCTCTTCATAAAGCTTTTCACCAGGACGTAGGCCAGTACATTGAATTTCAATATCACCTTCAGGGTGTTTATTTGACTTCACTTCTAAGCCAGAGAGGTGGACCATCTTAGTCGCTAAATCCATTATTTTAACCGGTTCGCCCATATCTAAAACGAACACATCGCCACCCTTACCCATTGCACCTGCTTGAATAACAAGCTGTGCAGCTTCAGGAATCGTCATAAAATAACGAGTTATGTCTTTATGGGTTAAAGTGATAGGGCCGCCTTGCTTAATTTGTTGCCTGAATAATGGTACAACAGAGCCTGAAGAACCCAGAACATTACCAAAACGAACCATAGTAAAGCGCGTAGTTTTTTGCGTATCAGATAATGCTTGCAGCACTAACTCAGCCATACGTTTGGTTGTCCCCATCACATTGGTAGGTCGAACCGCTTTATCGGTTGAAATAAGTACAAAGGTTTCAACGTTATTTTCTATCGCAGCACGGGCAATGTTACTGGTGCCAAATATATTATTTTTAACACCTTCAATAACATTATGCTCAACTAAAGGCACATGCTTGTAAGCCGCAGCATGATATATAGTTTGCACTTTAAATGACGAAAGTGTCATTGAGATGAGTTTAAAGTTTTGAATAGAGCCAAGAATTGGCACTATTTCGATATTTAAGGAGTTTTGAAAAACGTAGTCTTTCAGCTCTTTTTCAATTGCATATAAGCCATATTCAGAAAGTTCAAACAAGACTAGCTTCGTTGGTGAGTTTTTAACAATTTGACGACAAAGCTCAGAGCCAATTGACCCACCTGCACCTGAAACCAAAACAACCTTATTTTGAATATTAGCAGACATTAATTCGGTGTTTGGCTCTACTGGGTCACGCCCTAAAAGATCTTCAACACCTACTTCTTTTATTTGTTCTAATGAAGTGTTCCCTGCTACCAAATCGGCCATTCCAGGAATCGTCATAACTTGTAGTTTAAAAGACTCAATTTCATTGAGGATTTCTTTTCTGCGGCTTCGGGTAGCACTTGGTAAAGCTAATAAAATTTTCGTGACTGATTTAGTAGCAACTACTTTTGCAATTTCTTTAGATGAAAAAACATTCAACCCTTGTACGAATGTATTTTGTTTTTTGGGGTCATCGTCTAAAAACGCAACTGGGGCATATTCAGGTCCATTAGCCAACGCAGTTGCTAATTGACGTCCAGCAGAGCCTGCACCGTAAATAACCACGCCTTCTTTTCTGCGCATAATGAGTTTACCGACGATCGCACGTACTGTTAATCGGCTACCACCAATAAGCAGCAAAGCGATACAAAAGTATATAACAGGTACAGTTCTTGGGACTTGCGCCCCAATAAAGAATGAAAGGCCAATTAGAGAGACCGTGGATAAGATCACACCTGCTAAAATTGCCCATAAAGCTTGAGAGTTAATATACCGTAAAACAGCACGATATAAGCCTAGCTTCACAAAAGCAGACAAACTTAATGGTAATACCCCTAAAAGTAATAACCAGTTCTGGTAGTCATAGAACTCTTTCAAGCTATCGAGTCTTAATATAAATGCAAGCCAAAAAGATAAAAATATAAAAAAAGTATCTATAATTAAAGAAACAACTCTTTTTTGGTTTCGCGGTAATTTGACAAGAGTATCTAAAAACAAGAAAGGGTCCCTATTAAAAAGTAACATATCAGTCCTACTCTAATTCTACTACATTAGGAACAACTAAAACAATTCCTATAATCTAGTTGAGCAGTGCTTAACAATCCTTTGCTTTTTTGTAAAAAAAAGTGGCAATTTGTTACCGGAGAAGCAACTAACTACCACTTAAGACTATGTTATTTAGATGCGGCTTCTAAAACCTCGTGTATAGCAATTGTAGTTTGCTGAATTTCATGCTGAGTTAGAGATGGATGTACAAGGAACATTAATGAGGTTTCACCTAACTGGACAGCATTTTTCAAGCGCTCAGCTGGTCGCCACAAAGTATTATCAAAAGCTTTTTCTAAATAAACTTCAGAGCAACTTCCTTGAAAACAGGGCACACCACGAGCTACTATTTCGTTAACTATTCGGTCCCGATCCCATCCTTCAGCTAAAGATTCAGGCTTTATAAACATATAATGCTTATACTCAGCATGCTCAATATATTCAGGTATTGACACTAAACGGACACAATTATAACCACTTGCAGCCTGATCTAGTTGTGCACCATAAGCTTGACGCTTTGCAGTCCAGTCACTCATACGAGTTAGCTGAATACGTCCAATTACAGCCTGCATCTCGGTCATACGCCAGTTAGTACCAAAGCTTTCATGTAGCCATCTAAATCCTGGAGGATGCTCGCGATTGTAAATGGCATCGAAGCTTTTACCATGATCTTTGTAGCTCCACATTTTTGACCATAACTCTTTAGAGTTTGTGGTAACCATGCCACCTTCACCGCCTGTAGTCATTATTTTGTCTTGGCAAAAGCTCCAAGCTCCAATGTGGCCAATGCTCCCAACTGACTTACCTTTGTATTTTGCTCCATGTGCCTGAGCACAATCCTCAATAACATAGAATCCATACTCATTACTTAACGCCATGATTGCATCCATCTCAGCCGGCATTCCAGCTAAATGCACAACTATGACAGCTTTAGTTTTAGGAGTAAGTACGGCTTTAATAGACTCAGCTGTGATTGCTTGACTGTTAAGATCAACATCAGCAAATATTGGCGATGCACCTGCAGTAACAATACTGCTCGCAGAAGCTAAAAATGTACGAGGTGTAGTAATTACCTCATCGTTTGGACCTATATCTAATGCCTTTAAAGCAAGATCGAGAGCAAGAGTTCCATTACCTAACGCTACAGCGTACTCTGTACCAGTCCAAGCTGCAAATTCATTTTCAAATTCACGGCCTTCTGTACCGGTCCAATAATTAACTTTATTCGATAAAATAACGCGGCTAACAGCATCAGCTTCTTCTTGGGTAAAGCTTGGCCACGGAGAAAAAGGAGTGTTTAACATTACTTATACTCAAAAAAGCCTTTTTTAGATTTTCGCCCTAAATGATTTGCTCGAACCATTTTCCTTAGTAAAGGATGTGCTCGGTATTTAGGATCACCTGTTTCGCTATAAAGCGTTTCCATAATTGATAAATTCACATCATTACCAATTAAATCAGCTAGAGCTAATGGGCCCATCGGGTGATGCGCACCAAGCTTCATAGCCTTATCAATATCCTCTGCTGTAGCAACACCTTCAGCTAAAATACTAACAGCTTCATTAATCATAGGAATAAGCATACGATTAACTACGAATCCAGGAGCCTCCTGCACAACCACAGGTGATTTACCTAACATCTTTGTTAGTGACTCTAACTTTTCCACTATAGAGCTAGATGTTTCATGACCAACAACAATCTCAACTAACTCCATTACGGGTGCAGGATTGAAAAAGTGCAAGCCTACAACATTATTAGGATTAGGCAGTACACTGGCAAAAGCAGTAATTGATAGAGAAGAAGTGTTCGTTGCTACGATTGCATTATTGGACACTAAGTTAGATAGCTTAGAAAATAAGTCCATTTTTACTGTAAAGTCTTCGGCTACAGCTTCTATAATTAAATCTGAATTCCTAATGACCTCTAAATCTGTACAGGCTTGTAATTTTTCAACAGATGTAGAAGCTTGCTCTTCGGTAATTTTAGACTTACGAATAAGTCGCTTCATACCTTTTTCGCAGATATCTATCACATTAGCTGCTTTAGCTTCTGTGCGAGCAATAATGTTAACCTTAGTAATCTGAACGCAGTTACAAATAACTTGGGCAATACCTGTTGCCATTGTACCTGAACCAATGATTGATACTTCCATTACTCAACAATCTCCTTGAGTTTCTTTGCTGGGTTACCTGCAAAAATAAATTTTTCCGGTATATTCTTAGTTAGAACCCCACCCATTCCAAGCATTGAACCGCCTTCTAGAGTTAGCCCCTGCCTAATTACAGCCCCAGTGCCAACTTCAACCAAATCATGTAAGGTCACATTTCCTGAAATAGCAGCCATAGGTGCAACTGTTACAAAATCTCTAATTTCACACTCATGACCAACAGTGACATTAAGATTTAAAACACAGTGCTCACCAAGTTCAATGTCTGTTGTCAAAATAGTTCCAGCGCAAACAATAGCTCCTTTGGAAATTTTAACTGTGTTTGAGAAACGTACACTAGGATGTACTAAGATTGCGTAATCAGGGTCCCCTAAAAGCTTCATTTTATCAGCCACTAACTTACGCACACGAGGATTACCAATTGCAATTACAAACTGACAATCTGAAGCATATTCAATCCAAGAATCTATATTTCCCAAGACATTTACACCTTGAAGTTCAAGGCCATGCGTTTCGGAATTATCGTCTAAGACACCTCTAACTTTACGATTGCAATCATTAGCTAGCCAAATAACTTCTTTGGCAAAGCCTCCACCGCCAATAACTATAATATCTTTCATTCTTTATCACTACCTTTAAAGAGTGGCATTGTTGCTTCACCATCAGCACTAATACCTTCACGAACAAATACCTTTTTTACTGTTAAAAAAAGAATTTTTATATCAAGTAAAAAGCTATGATTATCGACGTACCAAACATCAAATTTAAACTTATCTTCCCAACTAATAGCATTTCGGCCATTAACTTGGGCCCACCCAGTTATACCTGGACGAACATCATGGCGTCGTGCCTGCTCTTTGTTATATAGAGGTAAATACTGAACAAGAAGAGGTCTTGGACCAACCAAACTCATCTCACCTTTGAGAACATTTATGAGACCAGGTAATTCATCCAAGCTTGTTGAACGTAAGAACGCGCCAAACTTTGTAATTCTTTTTTCATCGGGTAAGAGTCGGCCTTGACTATCTGTATCATTTAACATGGTTCTAAATTTAAGCATATTAAACACATGACCATTGAGACCTGGCCGCTCCTGCTTAAAAAGAATAGGTGAGCCTATATTGAATCGCACCAATAAAGATAAAATAAGCATTAGTGGGGATAATAAAAGCAAAGCAAAAAGCGAAACAATAAAATCAAAAAACCGCTTAATCATCACATGCTTCCAGTATCGTGTTCTCTAACTTTTTAGCCATAATATCTCTCGAAAAACGCTCATAAGAAAGTGTGCGACAACTATCCTTTGCCAGGTTATATGCCTTCATATCAAATAAGAAATCTTTGATATTAATAACCGAACTTTTATAGTTCCTATGGTCAAGAACAACACCACATTTAGACTCAAGTATAAATTCTTTTTGCCAGCCTCCGTAATTTATAGCAATCGGAGTCTGTGAGGCCAAAGAATCAAAAAGTTTATTAGCCGAATTATTCCACATCTCCTTTATAGGTCCAAATAATGAGAGTGATAAGTCGGCAGCGGAAAGAATTTTTACAATCTCTGTTTTAGGTACGGCTGGTAATATATAAAGATTCTTATTGAGTACTCCTGCACTTGACGCCTTCTCAATAACCTTTTCTTTCTCCATACCTTCACCTATTGCAACAAAGCATAACTCAGGTGCAATGTTCATAGCTTCCTTAGCTATTTCGACAAGGTACCCAACATCGTTGATCAAACCGAAAGTTCCTGTATAAACAATTAATTTACGGCCATTTAGAAAGCTAAAATTGGAGTTAATATAATTTTCACCTACGATACTATCGACATCAAAGAGTTCTGTATCACAACTGTTAGTAGCTAAGGTTATTTTACTTCTAGGTATCCCTTGCTGAGCAATACCATCACACATTCCGGGAGAAAGACCAACCAGGCGAGAAGAGTTTCTATATGTATACTTTTCTAACCACCTAGCAAAAGAAATTATTAATGGATTTTTAATCACCCCTGTTGCAATAGGAAGCTCTGGCCATAAATCTCTGACCTCAAAAACCAAAGGCTTTCCTTTAATTTTTGAATAGACTAATCCTGGAATCGCAATTGTAAGCGGAGTACTAGTAGCAAAAACCACATTGGATTTAATTTTTAAAGCTTTAAATGTAGAGCGAATAGAAAAGTTAATAAATTTAAAAATTCGCTTAATAAACCCATCATTATTAGAGTAATTAAGATTTAAGATATGAAGTTTAATTCCTTCAATTTCTAAATAATTCCATCCATTTTTTAAACTGAATTCATCAGATAAATAAGCCGAAGATGTAACAAAAGTCACATCATGGCCATTTTTAACTAACCTTTTAGCCATCTCATAAGAACGAGTTCCACTTTTAGAAGAAGGGGTAGCAAAATATTGATGCAAATATAAAATTTTCATTAGACTAACTTTCTTCTCCTAATAACACTAAAAATATGAGACCAACTATAAAAAATTTTATACCCTCTATAGCGACAGTAGAAATAACGACTTAAAAACTTATTAAAGCCAAATTTATAAGCTGAAAAAAGATGGCCTGACATAGCAGCTAGATTCGGGTCGCCTTTAGAAATAAGAAAGTCATTGTAGCGTGAAAGTGCATCGAACCTAGAGTCAATTACTTCTTCAGACAGTTGCTTTGTTAAGCTTTGATCACTTTCAACAACACAGTATATTTCATCAGTAGTAACAGCAATATTTTTAGCGAAATATGAACATTTCAAAGAAAAGTTAACATCGTTTGAAGCAATCACTTCATCAAAAAGTATATTGTTATCTACAATTAACTTTCTACTTACAAGTTTACTCCAAGGAACATGAAATCTGTATTTTATCGCATCTTTGCCTGTTTCAATAAAATCTAAGATAAGCTGTTTATAACTTAGGTGCCTTGTAGATGATTCTCCCGACTCTTTTCTACTCGTCGGTGTAAAAAAAACTAAATCATTTGATTTATGGCAATAATTATAAACTTTATCAAACGCACCTTCTAAAAAACAATCATCGGCATCAGCAAATAGAATAAATTGACCGACTGATTTTTGTAAGCCTAAGTTTCGCGCCGCTCCAGCCCACCGATGCCCTTGTAATTGCATAAATGTAGTAGAACGTTTATGTTTAGAAATTATATCTTCTATACTGTCAGAGTGATCATTTACAACAATTACTTCTAGCCAATCATGCTCAGGAATTGAAGATAACAGTTTGGATAAACTAGCCCTAGAGTTGTAGTAAGGTATAATTACTGATACAAGAACTTTATTTGGCACTCAAACCTCTCAACTTTAAAAGATAACCAACCATCAGCGCTGACATATATGATAGTTTTGACATTTCTACCATTACCCCACTAAATTGCGTTAAGGGTAAAGTAAAAGCCCATAAGAATACCACAAGCGGGTAAATAAAGTCATCTGATTTACGCAGTTCACGCATTTTTATAAATGAGAAGGCTACAATAAAAAATACAACAAAATAATGAAAAAATATTGATAGGAGTCCATATCTAAAAAAGTATACAGCCGGTAATGATTCTAAACTTTCATCCCTTCCGAGCCCGCTTCCAAAAAAGATGCTCTTTTCATATGCTGAATTAAAAGCTGAAATTATTTGCTCAAAGCGGACATTCAAAGTTCCAGAGTTTGATGTATTCATTAATAATGTATCAAGAGACTTTAGTGAGCGAAGTTCTGTTGAGATAAGTAGATTAGAAATTACATCTTTATTAATAAAAAATAAAAACACTAACGCAAAAGGGAAGAAGAATAGGATAGACTTAAGCAATAAACTCTTAGATTTAAAAAAAGCATACAAATATATACAGATAAATAAAGAGAAAATCATCGACTTGCTCTGTGATAATAAAACCAGCAGTGCTGTTAAGACGACTAAAAGGAAACCAAAAAGTGTAGTTTGATACTTGTTATAATTAATTAATGCCAAAAAGAAAAGAATCAGAAAAGCATAGCCTGAATAGTAACTAGTTCCAAAAAAGGTTACAGCATAAAATAAAAGTTCAAATCTAAACTCTCTTTTATAAAGATAAAAAACGAGCTCATGAAAATATGGCTGAGAGTTTAAAATCAACTCAACAAAAACATATAAAGTCGAAACAAGAACAATCAAAGCTAGCCGTTGCTTACATACAAAATCAGAATTTTTGACTGCATCAATAGCGGCAATAGTTATCACCAACAACATCAATGGCCTTAAGTAGGAAAATCCACTTCCAATAGATATCTCTAAGCTTGCGATGTCAAAAATAAAACTAACACTAAGTAATAATAAAAGGACTAAGTAATAACTTATAACAACCTTGTTACTGGAAAAATCAACACTTTTTTTATAAATAACCAGGTATAGTATTGAAAGTAAAAAAACTAAAATATTAATATGAACCTGAGAATTAACCATTATTGTTGGAAATAATGGAAAAAAGAAAATACTAAAGAATATTACAAAGTTGACCTTATCTTTTGTCACTTAGACACCATTTCAGAAGATACCTTAATAGGTGTAGTTAGTTTAATATCTAACAAAGCAATTTCATAAAGCCTAGCTAAACTTGTATGGTAGTCATGCACATTGACTGTATTACTGATTCCTGTAATCGAAAAATGCCTTTCAAGTGCTTTAATTGCAGAATTCTCATCTGAAATAATATTTGAGAGTGCTATTGCCTCCTCAATGCCTGGCGGATTATATTGATAAGAATATTTAGATTTCTTTAATGACTTTAAATATTGTTCAGATTTTATTACTGATATAATTTTCTCAAACTTTTTACTTTTGAAAAAAGCATGTTCTTTGAATTCAGAATATAAATAACTTAAGGCGACCAGGTTAAAGGAGTGATAACCTACAGATTTAGAATAAAGAGAACGCTTAATTTTAAAAGAATACATTTTATTGAAAAAATAATCTAAGATCGAACCAAATCCTAGGTTCTTTTCTATTTTAAAATTATAAATCGATGATTTATGATAGATAATTCCATCTGAATACAATTCTACATTGCTTAATACATTATCCATAAAGCTTAGGCTTTGCTCTTTTGCAATGCTAAAGTCCAACTTTGCAGCTATAGATGCAAACCAAAGTTGATGATTAAAAGTTTGATCGAAGTCTCCAAAAGAGCCTTCTACATTCAATACCCTCCAAAGACTTCGGTTACTGTCAAATGAATGCATTCTATAAAGAGAAATAGCCTGCTTCATCAACTCACCATCATTATAAATTTTTGATGAATAGATTAATGCTTCCATGATCCATGCTTGTCCCATAACACCATTAGAGAAGTCTTTAAGAGGATTTTTTCGACAGAAAAATGCTGCTTTCATCGGGCGGAACTGTTCTGATAAAAGAAGATCAATAGCTTGATAAGAAAACTCTTTATATTTAATTTCTTTAGTTTCCTTATATATACAACTGAAAATTATTATCCAGTGTGCGATATTTCTAGCTCTTGTCTCTTCGTCTTTATAAGGCCCATTATGCCCTGCTTCTATAGAATCTAGTGAAAAATCAAGCTTATCAGAGCCCTTAATCAAAATATCTAATAATGTTATATAGCCTGGAGTAATATTATTATTCATTAATTTGTTCCATATAGTGATTAAAGACTGTTTCTAAATTAAAAACTTCTCTTGCTAATTTTTCATCACTTATAATACTTTTTTCATCCATCGAATTATCTACTAAATATAGAAACTTTTCTTTAAGGTTTTCAACTGAAATTTCTTCACATATAGACTGTGTTTTGAAACCTAATTGGCTAAGGTACTGATAATTATCTAAGGGAGAAAGTATGTTTTTTGTTCCCCGTAAATAAGCATAAACGATACTTATAGTTAATTGATCTGTAGAACCAAAACAAATATTATAATCAGCGGTGTCATATAAATTCATTAGATCAGTACCTTCGTACCATTTATCTATATCAATTTTAATGTTATTGCTTTGATCATAATCTATAATGATTTTACGTATCTTTTTAAGTACTTCAGGATCGCAACCATAAGCACCAACTATGTGTAACTGATGATGTGTATTACTAGGAAAAGCTTTACAAAATGCTTCAACTACTAGATCTACATTATTATATGAGTGCAATGCTCTAGTAGATAAAAAGACTTTGTTTTCTTTTCTCTTTTTAGGTTTCATTTCATGTTCATACCAATCTAAATCTGCTCCCCATGGACAACACAGAACCTTTTCACTGAACTGTGGAAACTCATTTAGGAAGTCATCTTTCGTTGTATGCCAGTTACAATGAATTACATCTACTTTTTCAAGAACCTCTATAAATTGTTTCAGCCCAGCTTTATCGAGTTCTTTTCTAAGATATTTTCTATAAAAGTCACTTCCATAAATGTTTAATATTGACTTTTTATGCTCTATCTTACTTAATACTTTCAAGTTAGTCGCTGGTGTATAGTTCCCTTGTAGAATTAATAAATCTTGTATTCCTTTTCTTTTTAGGAGGAATAAATAGAGGTCAAGTAAAAATAATGAAACACTTTTATTCCTTAGTTTTTGAATTACCTTTGGTAGTTTTTTATAACCATAAGGTGAAAAAACCTTAAAAGAGTGCTTCAAAGTACAAAGGGTTCGTGCCAAAAATGTAATTTCTAATTGCTTATTATTTTTAGTTTGATGGTTTAGGAAGTTGAACCACAATAATGCATTTCCGCCAGTGGCTTGACCAAAGAAAAAGATTTTCATTTAAGCCTCTATACTTTTGCTTTTTTTATAGTTGATAACATGAACAAAAAATCCTTATAGAAAAGGGTTACTACTGCTAGTGATAAAAAAATCCAAATTAACACTATAACTTTACTTGATAATATTATTGTTACTATTGATGCCACCAAAAGAAATAAGGTTAATATATATAACCTTACCCTCGGTATACTCTTCCAAAAATAACATGACAACTCAGTTCGAAGAACAAGGAATACCCAAAATGAAGTTGCTGTACTAATCGCAGCTCCATATGCACCGAATTTTTTCACTAAGAAAAAGTTACCTATAAAATTAATAGCAAAAGCAAAAATTGATGCTAACATTGAGTAATTAGTCTTTTTTACTATATTAAGTCCAATCACTGTTGTTTCTGAAAGTACATAAAATAATGGGGCTAACATGCAAGGTATTACTAAATATTTCACCAAAGAATATTCATTTGGCAGTATATAATCAATTACCCAACTTGCCATACCGAGCAGTGAAATTATAACTGCAACAAATAAAACCACATACTTATTTATATTCCTAATTTCATTATCATCATGCCCGCCGTTTATAGTCTTATAAACGTATGGAGTCCATATTGTTGTAAATACTTTCTGGAAAATTATTGCTGCAGTAGAGAAACTTATAGCAACAGAGTAGATGCCTAACTCATTTAATGATGAGTAAGCTCTTAAAAAAAACTTATCTGTAGCAGTAAGCCCCCAATAAGCTATAGCACCAATAGTTAAAGGCAAACCGTAACTAAAATACTCTGAAAATCTTTTAATAGAAAACTTTCTCAATATCGATTTATAAATTCCCTCTTTATTTCCATACAATAAATATAAAAGAATTAATAGGTTCGAAATAAGCTGACCTAATAGCAAATATATAAAACCTGAGTCTTCTTCAAATAAAATTATAATGAAAAAGTAACATAGAAAGAATACTTTAGGTAAGAATTGACTTAAGGAAAACAATAATGCATTTTCCTGCATTCGTACAATTAAAGATATAAACCTTTGTAAGTAAACGACCAAAATACATGCTAAAGTCATTAAAGTTAATGTTGAATCCTCAATCCCAAACAAAATGTAAGATATCAGAGTGGGATCAAATAGATATAATGTTAAAGACGTAAGTATAAATAAGATAATGCCTGGTGTAATACAATCTTTAAATAATTGACCAACATCTTTTGAGGAGTAATAATAACGAATGTAAGATTGATCTAAACCTATGGAAAAAAAAAGTACAGCAAAACTCTGTACTATAAATAGCATGCTCAGCCTTCCAACATCTTCTGAACTGAAATGCCATGTAATCAGAGGTAAAGTTACAAACCCAAGGAACGCAGAACCGACAGGTCCTAGTGAGTATTGAGTTATAGTTCTTAGATTCATAAGTAAAATTTATAGTTGTTCATAGCGTTTCAGGCCAAATACTACTATCACTTTGAATAGATGCCTTTTATATTCGACAAGAAAAAGACAATCAAAAGACTCAGCATAAACCCAAGCAAAGTGCCAAAAATACAAATTAATGCCCTTTTGGGTCTATCTTTTAATTCTGGAACAATTGCAGGATCAATTACCTTAAAAACATATTCTTTTCTTACTTCGGCAAACATTATAGTTTTAGTTTGCTCTTCAATTAGGTTATAGAAAATTGACTTTATATCTGAAACACTTGTTTTGCGTATTTGCTCTTCTAGAAATGCGATACTCTTTTTAGCTTCCTCAATATCCTTCTTTTTCATTTCATTATTGATATCCTCTATTAGTAAATCGAGAATATTTTTAGCAAAATAAGGTGAAATATGATCAAATGAAATAGTGATCATGCCAGTTTCAATGTTTTCTATAATACTTAGCTTCTCTAAAAAACTTTTATAAGCTTCTTGATCTGTAGGCTTAGGCGTAAATGGAAGCTGCACTTCCCTCACCCACTTTTTCATCTCAGCATCATATAAATCTGGGCTATAACTCAACTTATTACTACCTAAATCCCAAAATTCTGCAGCTATCAAATCAGGTAATAAGTTATGTTTATTTATAAATTTTGATATGAATAGGCGCGACCTAAGTATTTCTACAGCTATCTTTGATTTATTTGATTGTGATGGAATATTCATTCCTGCCAAACTAGCAAGTCCGCCAAATTGACTAGCGAGAGAGGATAGCCCTCCTTTACTCTCTTGCTCAGCAGGCATAATTAAAGTAGTCGATTTATAAATATTTGGCTGGTTAATAGCAAATACTACTGAAATTAAAGCTGCTACTAAAGTTATTGATGAAATCAGCCATTTGTACCTAAAAAAGACATTAAAAACTTTTTTTAAGTCAACATCTTCAGATGAATTTTCGACTTTCATATTATGATTTAAACTAGACATTTTAATCTCTGTAAAAATAGGCTTTATATACTACTAATAGCAGCAACTGCTACACCTAACTGGTAAACAATCTGTGTTGCTGTACTCCACAGAGTTAGGTTGTCCATGTAATCTGAGTTCATTGGCACTACAATGGTATCGCCGGCTTCAAGCGTGTTTGTGTCATTAACTGCAAACCAGCTGCCTGTATTTGGGATTTTCACTGAGCCATTAGCTTTGATTATATAGATACGTTCATCTGCTGCGCGCTCTTTTAAGCCGCCACTAAGATCAATGTAATCGTCTACCGTAATACCTTGCTGGAATAAGTGTGAGGTTGCGTAGTTAACCTCACCAATTACACTGATTGAATCACGTTTACTTGGTACATAAAGCGCATCACCATTTTGCAGAACAAGCCTTTGTTTATCTTCTACAATCAGTGGTAAATCAATAACTAAACGACCAACGGCTTCTACACTCGCGAGATCGTTCAATAACTTGTTCATTTCATCATATGAAAGGCTGTTACTGCTTACAGAATTCTCAAAGCTTTTTGATGCAATATCACGGCGTAAATCTTCCGAAAGTTTTGCAAGTTGCTGTTGCTCTTGTTTGCGAATAGCTTCACGAGTGAAAATAGCAGCATTTGGCGCGGCAAATTCAGAAAAACCGCCAGCACGTTCTAGTAAGTTGCTCAATGTTTCACCGCGACGAATAGTGTAAACGCCAGGGAATTTCACTTCGCCTTTAAGCTCTACCTTTACGTTTTCTTGCCAATTAGGAATAGAGAAGATATTAATACTATCTTTACTACGTAACGCGATATTTTCACCATTACTACCTAACATAGCAGCTTGCAGGTTAAATTTTATATGTTTAACTTTTGATGCGTCGCCATCCATTACACGGGTTATTTCAGCTTGCTCAGTATAAGCAGACTCAAGTAAACCACCGGCGGCGGCTATCAAATCGTTTACTTCGCCATTAACTGTAAGCGGATAAACACCTGGGTAAGTTACATGGCCATTTATTTCTACAAGTTGCATTGCCATAGTGACTGTAGCTTGCTGCTTTAGTTTAGAAATAATTGGCTTTAATAGGTTAAAGCGACTGAAAACAGCATAATCTTTTGTCTCAAGTAGCTCTTCATCGTCAGTTAAATTGTGCTTGGCAATATCTGCAATCGATTTAGTTCTGT
>JBMYWR010000070.1:0-16500 GCA_049607625.1 Colwellia sp. | reverse complement strand
CACGTTCAGAGTCTGCAATCCTTGCTAAGATCAACGGTTCACTACAAATGAAAGTGGCATATAACATCACCCACAACTCAGATGTTGCCGATGATAAAGAAAACACGGATACAGAAACGTCATTAACGTTGGTTTACAGTTTTTAACTAAATAAGCCATTTTGTTGACAGTTTAATGACAAAAAGGGACGTTTGTCCCTTTTTTATTTTCTTTAGTTTCAGGTAGAATACCCAATCTTTTTTTACTGTAGAACTATGGATATCCCTACTTGTGATGTTTTTTAAAAGACTTTTCATTACTTTTTTGCTGTTAACTTCCGCATCAGTATTGGCTTTTACTCCAACGGCTTCACAAATCGAGCAATTTAAAAAGCTTCCTAAAGCTCAACAAGAAGCACTTGCTAAGCAGTATGGCGTTGATTTGTCATCTATCAGTAATCAAAGCTCCGCAGCTAACGATAATTCAACTGAGACAGCCCCGAGTATTTATCCACGCTCTGTAAAAGTTGAAGAGCCTCTTACAGAGGAAGAAAAATTCAACCCTGAAGCAGAGAGTATAGTTCCGTTTGGTTACGATTTGTTTGCAGGTGAGCCAACTTCATTTATGCCAAGTGAAAATGCTGCTGTTCCAGATACTTATTTGATAGGTCGAGGCGATACTCTAAATGTTAACTTTTACGGAAAAGAGAATCAGAGCTTCGAAGTAACAGTAGACCGCGAAGGTCGTATTAGTATTCCTAATTTAAGTCCTGTTCAAGTTGCTGGCCTTACTTTCTCAGAAGTAAAAGAGCTAATTAAATCTAAAACCGAACAAGAAATCATAGGAATTAAAGCATTTGTTTCTATTGGAAAGCTTCGAAGTATCCGTGTGATGGTTTTAGGTGAAGCCTATAAACCAGGTAGTTATAGTGTTTCTTCACTCACAACGGTTTCACATGCTTTATTTGTAAGTGGTGGCGTATCTGATATTGCCTCTCTTCGTAATATTCAAGTAAAACGGGCTGGTAAAGTAGTTGCTAATTTTGATTTGTACGATTTATTAATAAATGGTGATAGCAGTAACGATATCATTTTAAAACCAGGTGATGTTGTGTTTATTCCACCTGTTGGTTCACAAGTTGCTGTTGAAGGGTTAGTAAAACGCCCTGCTATATTTGAGCTAAAAAAAGGTGAAACAGCGGCGCAGTTATTAAAAATGGCAGGCGGTTTAAAACCACAGGCCTACGCAAAAAAAGCAATTGTTGAACGCTTCAATAACAATAATATGAAAGAAGTGTTATCAGTTAACTTTAGTAGCGAAAAAATTGATTACATTCCTCGTGACGGCGATCGAGTTCGTTTTAACCCTATAAGTTTGCAATACCAAAACAGTATTAGCTTGATCGGTGCTGTTGCTCGTCCAGGTCACTACCAGTGGCATCAAGGTAAGCATATTTCTGATGTTTTAACTTCAGTACGTGGTGATTTATTACCTCAAGCTGATTTGGCTTATGGCCTATTAGTTCGAGAAATTAATATTGCTGGAGACATCGAGGTTTATCAATTTGATATTGCTCAAGCTATCGTGAAAGTTCCAGAGCATGACTTAGCCTTACAAGTTAACGATAAGCTAATGGTTTTTAGTCGTTATGAAAGTAAATTTGACGAAGATATAGCTCTGAAAAATATGGCTTTGAGCGAAGAGCAACAAATTCAGCAAACAAAAGTAAAGCAATGGCACTCATTTCAAAAGTCAGAATATGAAAAGTTTATAGGTTTAAAATCAACGGAAGTTAAGCAGGATAATGAGAGCGAAGTAAAATCTGTTGCCGAAATTTCTAAGAACAAAGCAGCACAGAGAAAAGATAGCCTCAAGCCTGAAGAATTCGCACTGTTTAGCCGTCACAACTTATTAAAGCCAGTTATAGCAAAATTAAAGCAACAAGCATCAGTAAGGTCAGCAATTAAACTTGTTGAAATCAATGGCCATGTGACCTATCCAGGTGTGTACCCACTTACAAATGGAAGTGAGGTTAATGAGTTGATCGCTGCTTCAGGTGGATTACTTGAATCGGCCTACTTAAAGCAAGCAGAGATAACTCGAGTAGTATCTAGCGGTGCATCAGAAATTGAGCATATAAAATTTAATTTGAGCGATGCAATGTTAGGTAAGCCTGATGCGAATAAATTATTGCAGAGTAAGGATAGTATTAATATTTTTGCAGTGCCTAACTGGCAAGAAAATGTAAAAGTTGAGCTAAAAGGCGAAGTAAGGTTCCCTGGTGTTTACACCATTAGACGCGGTGAGACACTTACAAACCTACTTGAACGCGCAGGAGGCTTCTCTAAGTTTGCTGAACTAAATGCCGCTGTATTCACTCGAGAGTCAATTCGTAAACAAGAACAACAACAGCTTACGAAATTATCTGAAGAATTACGCCGAGAAATCGCATCTAAGAGTTTTGAAAACTCGAATAATAATAAAACCCCTGCATACAGTGAGATGACAAAACTATTAGATGATATAGCAAATGTTGAAGCCGTTGGACGATTAGTAATTGATTTACCTCTTATTGTAGAAAACAAGCAAAACCTAATTCTTCAGGATGGAGATAAGCTTTATATTCCTAGTAAAAGAGACTCTATTAGCGTAATTGGCGAAGTTAACTACGCAACATCTCACTTATATAAAAATGGAATTTCTGTTGATGATTATATTGACTTAAGTGGGGGCCTCAAGCAGCGAGCAGCCGAAGATCGAGTATATATAATTAAAGCTAATGGCTCAGTAAAAATACCGGGTAATGGCAGCTGGTTTGCTGTGAATAACTCTGACCTACTGAGTGCTGGAGATACCATTGTTGTACCTCTAGATTCTGGCTATATGAATGATTTAACGCTTTGGAGCACCGCTACACAAATAGTGTACCAAATGGGTGTTGCTGTTGCTGCAATTAGTAGTATTTAAAAGTTTATAAGGCCAAACAGAAATTATGGAAAAGTTAGAAACAGGAGTAGTAAGTACAGTTACTCCTAGCGATGAAGTTGATTTAAAGGCGTTGTTTATTTATTTGTGGAATAAGAAACTAATTATTTCATTAATAACCTTTATTTTCGCAGTTTCATCTGTCGCTATTGCGCTTAATTTGCCTAATATTTATCAAGCTGAGGCGTTGTTAGCGCCAGCAGAAGACGATAAAAATAGCGGATTAGCGTCACTTGCTGGTCAATTTGGAGGATTGGCAAATCTAGCCGGTATCAATGTTGGAGGGTCTGGTAATAAGGAAGTAAAACTAGCTTTAGAGGTTTTAAAGTCAAGAAAGTTCAGCAGCCAATTCATTGAAAAGCATGATGTTCTAAAGGAGTTAATGGCTACAGAAAGTTGGGATATTACAACAAATACGTTGTCGTTTGATCCAGCTTTATATGACCAAAAAACAGGTAAGTGGGTAAGAGAGGTTAGTTTACCATTCAAACCTAAGCCTTCAATGCAAGAGGCCCATGAAAAATATCTAGAGAAAGTAATAGTCGAAGAGGATCAAGAAACAGGGATGATCAAGCTTGCAGTTCTTCACCATTCGCCTTACGTAGCGAAGCAGTGGGTTGATTGGCTAATCGATGATATTAATTTAGTAATGAAAGCCAGAGATGTAGCAGAGGCGAATAAAAGTGCAGAGTTTTTAACTCAGCAAATATCTAAAACTGATGTATTTGATATTAAATCTGTACTTTACAAGTTACTAGAAGAGCAAGCAAAAACAATCATGTTTGCTAATGTCAGAGATGAATACATTTTCAAAACTGTTGATCCTGCAGTTGTTCCCGAAAGGAAGGCGAAGCCTAGGCGCGGATTAATTTGTATCGTAGGTACAGCCTTAGGAATGTTTTTTTCAGTTTTCTTTGTTTCACTTGGTTATTTATTCAGAAATTAACTTGAGTATATTTTCTTCACTCTTTTATTTAAGTGATTCAAAGCGTATTTAGGATTAAAAGATAAATGTTGCATTATAAATTCAGTGAGACTGAAGACAGCTCATTGCTTTTTGAGCAGTTAAAGAAAGGGCGCTCAGTAAAAGCACCAAAATATGCATATTGTTCAAAAAATGTCTATGTATATTGCCCAGAGAGTAAGCTTGGTTTGTTAAAGGAAGCATTGAGTGAATACAAAATAAACTTTATTTTTAATGATTACTCACTGGTGAACTTAGATAAAAAAATCATTACTCATTTTGACAATTCAAAGTTATCTGAAGACAAAAGAAACTTCTTAGTTACCGCAACTGAGCTAGGTGCTTGGGTTGAGCCTCTTGTTAGCTATTTAGATAAAAGAATGGGGTACACTGAAGTTACTCTGTTACAAAGTAGCTACTTCTTACATCAGAAAGCTTTTTCAATTTTAAATAATAAAAGAACTCAGGTATCTAAGCGTATTATCGATGTAGTTCTGGCTACATGTTTGATTTTGTTATTTTCACCTATTGCGCTGATTGCTTATATTTTAATTAAACTTGAGAGTCCCGGCCCTGCTATTTATAAACAGAAGAGGGTTGGGCAATATAATGAAGAGTTTAAAATAATAAAGTTT
The DNA here is from genome assembly GCA_049607625.1 of Colwellia sp. GTDB lineage: Bacteria > Pseudomonadota > Gammaproteobacteria > Enterobacterales > Alteromonadaceae > Colwellia. The sequence goes on along the minus strand of JBMYWR010000070.1, from coordinate 11,937 downwards.
AGATCGATGCGTGTTGATGCTGAGCGTGACGGTGCTAAATGGGCAAAAGAGAATGATGACAGAATAACTAAAGTTGGGCATTTTATTCGTAAAACCCGTATCGACGAAATACCGCAATTGATCAATGTTATTAGAGGTGAAATGTCTATCGTTGGGCCTCGTCCTGAGCGAGAAGTTTTTATTGAGCAGCTTGAAAAGTCAATACCATACTATCGGTTTAGGCATGCGGTAAAGCCAGGTGTGACAGGGCTTGCGCAAATTCGCTACCCATATGGCGCTTCATTAAATGACGCGATTTGGAAACATAAATATGACATCCACTACATTAAACATCACAGTACAATGGATGATTTGAAAATCATATTTAAGACCATCAAGGTTGTTTTATGTGGTATGGGTCGCTAATGGAACCTTTAGTCTCTATTATTATGCCTGCTTACAATGGGCAAAAGTACATTGCACAGAGTATTGAATCTGTTTTGGCACAGACCTATACAAATTTTGAGCTTTTAATAACTGACGATAGATCCACCGATCAAACTATTAAAATTATTAAAGGGTACATGGAGCAAGACTCCAGAGTTGACTTAGCTATTTTGCCTAAGAACTCAGGTGCTGGCGTAGCTAGAAATAATAGCATAGAGCGTGCTAAAGGGCGCTTTATCGCATTTCTTGATTCAGATGACTTGTGGGCTGCAGATAAGCTAGAAAAGCAAATAGCATTTATGATTGCTAACAATGTGGCGTTATCTTTCACTGGCTATCAAAAATTTGATGATGACAATTTGTTAGGTGTCGTAATTCCGCCTACTTACACCACTTACAAAAAATTATTAAATGGCAATGTCATTGGTTGTTTAACAGCCGTCTATGATAGCCATATTATCGGCAAGCAGTACATGCCTAGTATTCGCAAACGACAAGATATGGGCATGTGGTTAAATATTCTTAAGAAGGTACCTAAGGCATATTCTTTACCGGAAAACCTTGCAAAGTACCGTGTTAATGTAGGCATGAGTAGCAATAAATTTGAGATACTAAAATGGCAATGGCGACTATATAGGGAAGTAGAAAACTTGCCTATATTTGCTTCTATCAAACATTTTTTACTCTATGCACTCAACGGCTATGTAAAATACAAAACTTAAGCTTATTCTTAAGTTTTAACAGTTAAAACTAGTGGTTACTTCTCTTTCATATATGGAACATATTTTTTAAATGCCTTTAATATCCGTCATCATTCCTTTTTATACAAAGACTCAAGGGTTATTAAAAAATTCTGTATCAAGTGCTCTTTCTCAGTCAGTGCATGATATCGAAGTTATAGTAGTTGATGATTGCTCACCAGTTAGTGCTGTTGATGAACTTGCTGAGATTAAAGATGAGCGTTTGAAAGTTGTTAAGCACTCAAAAAATCAACATGGTGGTATTGCTCGTAATACTGGTGTTAAAGAGGCTGAAGGTAAATTTATTGCGTTCTTAGATTATGACGACGTTTGGTACGCAAACAAGCTACAAAAGCAATATGAATTATTTATATCTGAAGATAATGAGCATAACTCTAAAGCGGTAATTTACTCAAAATGTAAAATTATCGATGGTAAGAGAGAGTTTACACGCCCAAGGCGTAAAATTGAGCAAAACGAGCCAGTTGGTGATTACTTATTTTGTGCACAAGAAATAATACAAACGAGTGGCTTGTTTCTTACTCGAGAGCTTGCTTTAGAGGCTCCATTCGATAACCTTAAGCGCCATCAAGATTATCAGTTTTGTCTATCACTTGAAGCCGCAGGAGCTAAGTTCGTCTTGTTAGATGAAATTGTATATGACTTCATTCAAATACCTAAGCAAATTGATTATAACTTTGCTCTTTCTTGGTTAGAAAATTATAAGCAATTTTTATCAGTTGACGCAATGAAGGGCTTTAAATACTTGGTTGTAATAAGGGCAATGATAGCAGCAAAAGAGTATAAAAAAGCCATGAAATTCTCTTACGATAATAAGCTGCTATTGCTTTTCTTTAAAGCTTTAATAAAAAGAACTGCCAGGTTAACGCTAAAGCAACTCAAGGTTGTTAAATAACATGAGTTGGCACGTTAAAAAAACAGATTACTACCTGTTTTTTTTGAAAGTTACATTACTATGTATTTTGTTCATGGTAATGAATTTTGATAAGTCATTAAATGCTGATTACGGTAACTATTTAGCCAACTATGAGCATGACTGGTGGCAGTTTGAACTTGGGTTTGAGTTTGTTGCTTACCCTTTTAAACTTGTTGAGGCCGACTTTTTAACATTTTGGGTTTTTTCACTCATTCTAGAGTCAGTATTAATAGCTATATTATTTAGAAATAACACAATATTTTTATTTGCATTTCCTAACCTACTTTTTATCTCACAAGGTTTTTTGGGCACGCAAATACGATTTGGAATAGCTGTTTGCTTATTTTTAGTTATTTTTTCGTTCTTTTATAAGAGTAAGAGGTTTTGGCTGATCTCAGCAGTCAGTATTCTATTTCATAATGCCGCAGTAGTAGTATACTTTTTAGCTAATTCTGTGCGTTATTTATTAAACTCTGAAAGAAATATGTTTTTAAAGCGAAACCTATTTTGGCTAGGCTGTTTTGTGTTATCAATAACTGGGTTGAGCTTGTTAATGGATTATATTTTAACGACACTAGGTTATGATTATTACGTTGGTACAAAATACCAAGAGGGAAAGTCTTTAAGTTCAATTTTGTATTTGTGTATGTCTTTCTTATTGTTGCTTTTTTTATTGAGCAGAAAGATAAGCAAAGAATACTCAGAGTATGTCTATTTAGGCTTTGTTTTAGTTGTTTTTAGCCTTATATTTGCTAAGTCATCTATTATATCTGGACGTTTTACCCTTGTTTACTCAATTGTTGAGCCATTTGTTTTATTTTATTTTTATAACCATATAGGCAAGAAAAAATATTTCTTTCCTATATTTATCATGTATTGCTCTTTTTGCTATTTAAAATTAATAACATTTAATCCTAAGGCTTTTTTGTAATGAAGATTGTTGCATTCGTTGGCGAAACTTTTTACTCGAATAATGGCTGTTATTACACCAAACAAACCTCTGCAGCTTTTATTCAAGATGCCGTAGGAGCTGAATCTGTTTATGTTTGTTCACCAAGCCAAGCTGTTGATACGCCTCCAGAAGGGTTTAGTACAGTTGTAAATGAAGATCATTTTTATTCATTTCCCAGCTATTCATCTACTAAGGACTTTGCGCTTAAAAGTATTTTTAACCGTGATTATATCAATAGCTATAAAGCAAAAGCCGACAAGGTAATTAGTGAGCATAAAGGTGCTTATTTTTGGATTCGTACCCCATCAATTGGCAGTATTATTTTTGGTATTCAAGCCTTAAAAGCAGGTGAAAAAGTAATTCACCACATGTGTGCCAATGCCTCTAGCACATGGCGCGATAGCAAATACTCATTACCAGAAAAGCTCTTTGGGTTTTTGTTCTCGCGATATTTACGCTTTAAGTTAGGGCAAATTTGCAAGCATAAAAATACAATTAATTTATGCACAGGTGACGTTTTAGAAGACTTTAGTGCAAAGCACTCGCCTGATAATACATTTCAATTTGTTGATCTAATGGCTAAAGCGCCTGAGCATCATGACCACCCTGTATCTAACAGAAAGCCGCTAAAAGTTCTCTTCCTTGGAAGAATAGTTAAAGACAAAGGGGTATTAGATCTCATTGCTGTTGCTAGTAAATTAAAAGGTTTAATAGACGTTACAATAATTGGCAATGGCCCCGGTTTACATGAAGCACAGCAAGAAGTAGAAAAACAATCATTACACGAGAGTGTTCATTTTACTGGGCAGCTTGCACACAGTGATTTAGGTCAATATTTCACAAATACATCTTTAGTGGTCGTGCCTTCTAATAACCATTATGAAGGCTTCCCTAGAGTCATTATGGAAGCATGGGCTTATAAAAAACCGGTAATCGTTTCACATGTGGGTGGTATAAAAGCGTTCGTTAAACACGGTGAAAACGGCTTAATTTTTAAACCTGGTAGTCAAAAGGAATTATATGAGTCTCTTTTGAGCCTAGTTGAAAGTGACAACCTATATTCTCATTTAGAGTCTGGGGCACAAAGCATGGCAAAATATTCAAACCAGCAATATTGGTTAGATAGATTGTTAACAATAATCAAATAAAAACAGTGAGTTAAATTAAGCGGCTTAGCAAAATGCTAAGTGGAAACTGGATAAAGGCTAAGTGAAAAAATTCATCTTAAAATTTTTAGTACCCTTGATTAAGTTAATTCCTCTTACGGTGAGAATTAAGTTTTTCTATTTCATAAAGTTTAGGCGCTTTCCTAAGCTTTCTAAGCCTATGCTTTACACTGAAAAGTTACAGTGTAGAAAGCTTAATATGAAATCAGAATATAGTTTGCTATCTGATAAGTACCAAGTAAGAGGCTTTGTTACAGAGAAAGTAGGTAAGGAACACTTAGTTCAACTCTACGGGGTGTTTAATCACTTTAGCGAAATAGACTTTAACTCATTACCAAATAAATTTGTAATTAAAACTAACTTTGGTAGTGGTTCAGAGCATCTAGAAATTGTTACCGATAAATTTGCTATAAATTGGCCAGCAACTGAGCAGAAATTTAATGAGGCAATGGCATCATCATACATTGGTGCAATCCTCGGAGAGACTCAATATGACGATATACCTAAAAAAATAATAGTCGAAGAGTATATTGAAAATAACGGTGAAGATTTAGCTGACTTCAAATTCCATTTATTTAGTAATGGAAATGGCTTTTTGCAAATTGATTTCGACCGATTTTCTGATCATAAGCGAAATTTATATGATTTATCTTTTAATAAGCTGGACGATGAGTTGCTATTTCCATCAGGAGATTACGTATTACCATTACATGAACACTTAGTTGAATTAAAAGAGGTAGCAACTAAGTTAGCTAAAGGTTTTGATTATGTAAGGGTCGATTTATACCTTGCTAATAACACAGTTTTATTTGGTGAAATGACTTTTACACCAGGAAGTGGCTTTGAGCCGTTTTCATCTACATCTACAGATTTAAAGTATGGAAGCTACTGGCGTTAGCTATACAGCAGTTAATTCAGTCATATAATTACACTACATATATAAAGGGTCATTATGAACATCGCAATTGCAGGCACAGGGTATGTTGGGTTGTCTAACGCAATGTTGTTAGCACAATCAAATAAAGTTGTTGCGCTTGATATCGTTGAGCAAAAAGTTACATTACTGAATTCGGGTAAGTCACCGATAGCTGATGCCGAAATTGAAGACTTTTTACAAAATAAAACTCTAAACTTTACGGCAACAACAGATAAGCAAAGAGCCTACGAAAACGCTGATTTTGTAATTATAGCGACACCAACAGATTATGACCCTGAGACTAATTACTTTAATACAAAATCGGTTCATGCTGTCATAAACGATGTAGTAAAAATAAACCCTAAAGCTGTAATGGTGATTAAATCGACAGTGCCCGTTGGTTTTACAGAAAGTATCAAGAAAGAATTTAATACCGATAACATTTTATTTTCGCCAGAATTCTTGCGCGAGGGTAAAGCGCTTTACGATAACTTGTATCCATCTCGTATTATTGTTGGCGAACGTTCTGAACGAGCGGCTCAGTTTGCAAATTTATTAGCTGACGGCGCTATAAAAGAGAACATAGAAACTCTATTTACAGACTCAACAGAAGCCGAGGCTATAAAACTATTTTCAAATACTTACCTTGCTATGCGTGTTGCTTATTTTAACGAGCTTGACAGTTATGCAGAAAGCCATGGCCTTAATTCAAAGCAAATCATCGAAGGTGTAAGTTTAGACCCTCGAATTGGTAATCATTATAACAACCCTTCTTTTGGGTATGGTGGTTACTGTTTACCTAAAGATACCAAGCAACTCTTAGCAAACTATAAAAATGTACCAAATAATATGATACGCGCTATTGTGGATGCTAATGCCACGCGAAAAGACTTTATTGCTGATTCTGTCTTAGCAAGAAATCCAAAGGTAGTGGGTATTCATCGCCTTATAATGAAAACAGGCTCAGATAATTTTAGGGCTTCGGCAATTCAAGGCATTATGAAGAGAATTAAGGCTAAAGGTATTGAAGTAATAGTGTATGAGCCAGAACTAAAAGAAGACACATTTTTTAACTCAAAAGTGACACATAGCTTATCGGAATTAAAAACTAAAGCCGATGTCATTATTGCAAATCGCATGGTCCCTGAACTGCAAGATATTGCTGCAAAGGTCTACACGCGAGACTTATTTGGTAGCGATTAACCTCATTTACATTGCTCTAATTGATTATTTTTAACTGAATCCTGGAAAATGATGAAAACATTGATAAAAAATCTCCTACGCCCAATTTATAGAATTTATTTATCACGTAAGAAAAAGCGTGAGTTTGCACAAAACTTAGAGAGAATAACTCAAAAATTAAAAGCGCCGGGCAAAAAAATCATTTACGCGATCACACCGCCGAGTCGTTTAAAAAACATCGGAGATCAAGCACAGTTTGTTGCTATAGAGGCATGGTTGAAAAGGCACTTTCCAGAGCATGCAATTGTCGAAGTAGATAAAGATGAAGCAACTTGGCTTACTGATAGCTATAAATCACTTGTAGATAGTAGCACGCCTATTGTTCTTCATTCTGGTGGTAATATGGGCGACCGTGCCATGTGGAGCGAGACCTCTCGCCGTATCATGATAGAAAGCTTTCCTGATAATACAGTGCTTAGTTTACCGCAAACAATCTATTTTCATGACACAGACTTCGGCCAATTACAAAAGTCAAAAACAGAAGCTATATATAATAACCACAAAAACTTAACCGTGGTTGCAAGAGACAATAAATCGTCTGATATTGCTAATGAAATGTTCCCTAAGTGCAAACTTGATAAAGCGCCTGACTTTGTTCTTTCTTATAACGAACAAAAAGAGCCTGAACAAACTAACGGCAAAATACTTTACTGTATGCGAAAAGATTCAGAGTCGGCATACACGCAAACTGATTTAGAGCAACTATTTGCATCTGCTGATAGACCATATGATGTATTCGACACAACGATACCAGAGGCAATCACAAAGGAGCAAAGAAAAGCAGTACTTGATGATACGCTAACTATGTTTAGTCAATATGACTACATAGTAACTGATAGGTTTCATGGCTTAATATTCTCTGTTTTATGCAAAAAGCCAACAGTTGTTCTACCGACAGTAGATCACAAGTTAACCTCAGCATTTGACTGGTTTGATGAAGTTAAATTCGTTAAATTTGCGCATAAAATTCAAGATGTGCCAGCAGTAACGCAAGATGTTCTGGCTGTACAAGAAAGAACCACGCCAAATTGGAATGAACTGCACTTTGATAAATTAGTTAAATACATAAAATGAAAAAGCTGTTAAAAAAACCACTTAAAAAAATATTAATTAAAGCAGGATTAAAAATGGATCCTGCTAAGCAGTATTTATATTCTTCGGTACCGCCATATAAGTTGATCACAAACTTAACCGAAGAAGAGCTGCTGTCTTTAATGCGTCATGAAGCCCACAGAATCGAAAAGTCGATTTATAACGATATATTCGAGAGTAAATTTAATATTTACAACGAAAAAGCGAAACGTATAAAAGAAATTTGCAAAGAGCTAGAGCAGCGCAATTTAGACGAAAATGAACCAACATTGGTCTGGGCAAAGCAAATTTTAACAGCCTTTAATGATTTGAAATCTAATTTTATTGAGCCGTATAGCAAAGCGCCACAAAGTTATGATTTGTCAAAAGCGCAAGAATATGTGGATTTTGTGCAGCAGCGACGAAGTGTTCGAGTGTGGCACGATAAACAGCCTTCTAAAGATGAGCTAGAAGCCCTTGCTGATCAATGTATAGACGCAGCAAGATGGGCACCAAGCTCTGGTAACAGGCAGCCTTGGCAATTTAAAGTGCTGACAGAGCAACAAGATAAAGACCTACTCAAAAAGATAAAAGAAGAGCATTGCACATCGGCGCCATTACTTATTTTTATTGGCATGGATCGTCGCCTTTATGGCTCATTATCACTAAAGCAATTTGAAACAGCTTTATATATTGATGCGGGTGCAGCCATCATGAATATGGTTGGAACAGCACAAAGTACCGGAATGGGGACGTGCTGGAATCACTTTGGTCGCGACATGATCGACTCAAGAGAAATAAATAAAAAGATTTATCTTAACTTTTGTGAGCACATGGCTATTCCAGACTATATAGAACCGGTGGCTATTTTAGCGATTGGCGCGCCCGCTTATATGCCGCCGACACCTGCGCGAGTAAAAGTGCAAAGCTTAAAAATAGTATGATCATATCTGCTGCAAAGTGGCAAACAGGAGCCACTTTTATCACATTTGCATTGAGTTTGCTGCAGTTAACTGTATTAGCTAGAGTGTTTGATGCCAAAGCCTTTGGTTATCTTGCGATAGTCATGGTTTGTGTGAATATATATCAAACTTTGTCAGACTTAGGCATGGCCAATTACTTGGTTTTTGTACAAAAGGTAAGTAGTGCTTTAAATTCAACGGTCTTTTGGGTTTGTTGTTTGGCAGGTATTGTACTTTGCCTGATAATGCAGGTTACTTCAGGTTTAATTGCAAACTATTATGACATGCAAGGCTTGAGTTATTTACTCAATGTTGCAGCCTTAGCTTTGATACCCGTTTCGTTAGGAGCTCAATTACAAGCTCGCTATATGCTCGAGTATAAATTAAGTGCGCTTGCAAAGTTTGATATAACTGCAAGGTTAATATCAACAAGCTTCGTGATTATTGCAGTAACAGTGTTCGATTATGGGTTGGATGCTGTGGTATTTGGTGTGGTGATATCTGCATCTGTAAAACTGCTGCTATTAGCTTTATTTTCTGACAAAGCTTGGCTTCCACAGTTAAAGTTTAGTAAACAGCATGCGTTGCAAGCCTGGGGCTATGGTAAATTTCAGGTGGGCTCTCAGATACTTAATAAGCTTAGAGAAGAGCTAGATATCATTATATTAGGTATGTTTATTGATGCTGCTAAGTTAGGTTTGTATAGCTTAGCAAAGCAGTTAGCCCAAAAAATAGCATCACTCATTGTCCCGATAGTTAGAAAGCTAACCTTACCGCTCATTGCCAAAAGCAGATCTAACCTAAAAAATTTAACGTCGGTAGTATATAAGTCGCATTGTATATCAACTGTGATGCTTGTTTTCCCACATATACTGCTATTGTTTGTTGCTCAGCAAGTAACCGTTTTGTTTTACTCAGAGCAAAAGCTAGGTGCAGCTGAGTATTTAATACCATTAACTATTTTTTACATGTTACGTTCAGTTGGTGGAGCTTTAGCAGGGAGCATTTGCCAAGGGTTAGGTAAGACCAATATCGACTTCTACTGGAATGTGAGTGTTTTTTTCATCTACGCAATAGTCGCCTTCATCAGCGCCCAATTTAGCGAACTGTATACAGCATATAGTTATGCAATTATTCAGTTACTGTTACTTAATGCCGTGTATGTTTTGTTTTATAAAAACACGGTGAGTTTAGCTTACTCGCGATACATAACACCCATAATAACAAGTTTGCTAATTTCACTACTCATATGTGTTGGGTTTATGTTTACCCTAAATACAGCGCAGTTAGTTATAAGTGACTCGCTAACTGCAAGTGCAATTTATGTACTGTTATGTACCGGCGTTTATGCTGTGTATTGCTTAAAAAAAATAAGGATCTGGAGTCGTCATGACTAAAAAAGTCACCTTTGTTGTAAATGAGTTTCCGGTACTATCTGAGACATTCGTAATTGAGCAGGTGTGTGCCTTAATTGATAAAGGTTTTGATGTAAACGTGCTTGCTTGTAAAAAAACGAGCGATGCAAACCTTACTCCTAAGTTTAAACAGTATAAATTAGAGCAAAAATTAACTTACCTAGATACATTTGCGAGCGGGGCAAAAGGCAAGTTGCAAATGTTAAGCTCTCTGGTTAAAAACTTTTATGTAATCAAGAGCAAAAAAGACTTTATAAAAGCGCTATTTTACAGCGTTAAGAACAAAAACATGTCGTCGCTTAGGCAGTTGGCAATATGTGCGCAGTATGCAAAGACGCGCTTTGATACTGATTTTGTTATTTGCCACTTTTTACCCAATGGTCATTTAGCTTATGCGCTGAGAAAATTCAGCGGACTACATTGCGATACCATAGCAACGATTGCTCATGGCTATGATATTAGCTTGTATAAAGTACTCGCTAAATGGCAGTACGAATATTCTAAACTGGTGGCAGGTACAGAGTTACTATTACCAATTAGTGAACGCTGGGCAGATATACTCATTAATAAATTCAGCGCAGATCCTGGTAAAGTTAAGGTTCAACATATGGGAGTGAATATTAATCATTTTAATTTTTCTCCTCGTAATATTAGCCCCGAAAACGGCCCTATTAAGCTTATTGCTGTAGGCAGAGCAACAGAAAAAAAAGGCTTAGAGTATGCGATAAGGGCTATATCTCAAACTGAGAATACGCATTTATCTATTGTCGGTGGTGGAGAACTGTTAACTGAATTAGAACAGCTGATCCATCAGCTAAAAGCAACCGATAAAGTTACTTTGCTAGGCCCTTTACCACACGAAGACGTACTTAAATTACTCGCTGAATCGCAAGTGTTTATTTTACCATCTGTAACAGCAAAAGATGGCGATATGGAAGGAATACCGGTCGCGCTTATGGAGGCAATGGCGTCGGGGCTACTTGTTTTATCGACGAATCATTCGGGCATACCAGAGTTAATCGAACACAAGAAATCAGGTTTACTGGCAGATGAGCGATCTGTAGCACAGTTAGTGCATAACATTAATTATGTAACTAATAACGCAGAAAGTATGGGGGAGCTCATAGTAAATGCGCGAAATAAAGTTGAACATGATTTTAATAACAACGAGTTAAATGAAAATCTGGCAAACTTAATTGTTAACTCATAACTTAAAGCTAAGTTTAAACGCGTACTATCTCTCGGAATAGAGGTTTATTGAGTAACCAAAAATGTAGCACTTTGTAATAGACACGCCTAAATTCTCTGCGTATAATCGCTGGCTCATAAAAATCAATCCTTTTGGATTGGTTTTAAGGAACATGAGCATTTTAGGTGTGGCTATGGAAAGTTGGTACTTACTTTTTTGTAAATCAAAACAAGAACAAAGAGCAAAAAATAACCTTGAAAACCAAGGTTACGAAGTTTTCTTTCCTGAACATAAAATAGAGCGAATCGTAAAAGGTCGCCGATCAATTCGTACATCTCCTCTTTTTCCTAGTTATTTATTCATTAAGTTAGACTCGCAAAATTGTAACTTTTCTGCGGTAAAAAACACCCGCGGTGTAAGTGGCTTTGTTGCTTATGGTCATAAATTTCAAATTGTACCTGAGCAGCTTATTGCTCATCTCAAATCTATGAGTGATATGAGTGAGGTAACATCAACGCTACCAAAAGCTGGTGATGTTGTTTATCTAAACACAGAGTCATTTAAAAATGTTCAAGCAATTTATCAAGAGCCAGACGGCGACATGCGTAGTATTTTGTTGGTCAACTTGCTAAACAAACAAATCACTGTAAGTGTAGAAAATAAAGAAATCAGTTTATAAGTCGTGATTTAAAACGGCATTAACGTAGGAACGGCTTTAGCCGTGAATGGGTAAAATATTCGGTGTTAAAACACCTCCTACAATGTAAGCATTATGCTTCAAAACGTAAAAATTATAATAAAATCAGTACGTAGGAACTGCAACCTAGGGGCGGAAGCGTGCCTGAAGGGCTAGACAAGCAAAGAGTTTTGCTTTCAAGCTGTAGCGAGAGGAGCTCTGCGACGAACTGGAACGGAAGCGTG
>JBMYWR010000069.1:0-16653 GCA_049607625.1 Colwellia sp. | reverse complement strand
TAGTTGGTGATTTTAACAAGTAGAAATGATCACATATTAAATGATATTGGTATAAACCATTAAATTCAGTTAACTATCAGTAAAAATTGATTTTTTTATTTATTATCTCTATATTTAACTTGGTTTTGTTAAACACATCTCTTTCATTACAACGATTACACCAAGTAATTTTATAGGCTAAACATGAAAAACTTTAAGTACGTTTTACCCGTTCTAATATGTATATTTGCACTGTCAATTAATATGAATAAAGCGATATCAAAGACAAAAACTGAAAAAGATGCGCAACAAGATGTTGAAGTGATTGAAATGTCAGAACTCAGTGATCTTGTTAACTTGTTTAAAAAGCTTGGTTACACTTCCGAAGCATGGGCAGCTGGAGATCGTGAAATCCCTCGAATCACCTTCGATAAGGTAAATGAAGGTTGGAAAACCTCTTCTTCTCATATTCCGGTTAAGTTAAAGAAACAAGTCTTTTTCAGAGTGATGGCCCCGCTTGTTCTTATTGCGAATGAAAACATTTTAAAAGAACGAGAAGACATAAAAAACTTAGCATTGAACGATAAAACCTTACATTATATCGCCAAAAAATATCATCTCATTAATAACATTGATCACGAGATCAATGAAGAGATGAGGCAACAACTCCTTAGCATGGTAGATGTATTACCCCCATCTCTTGTATTGGCACAAGCGGCTGAAGAGAGTGGTTGGGGCACATCTCGTTTTACATCTGAAGGTAATGCCTTTTTTGGCCAATGGGATTTTAGTGGTAATGGCATGGTGCCTAAGCACCAAAGAAAGGAGCTAGGGAATTATGGTTTAGCTCGCTTTGTAAGCCCTCTTGCTTCTGTAGAAGGTTATTTATTTAATATAAACACCCATAAAGCCTACCAAAAACTGCGTAAATTAAGAGCGAGTATTAGAAAGGAAAAAAGGAAGTTAACGGGCATTGAACTCGCTTCAACACTCGATAAATACTCTGAGCGAGGTCAAGCTTATATCGATGGAATTATTTCAATGATTAAATATAACAACTTACAACACGTCGATGATGCTTATTTATCTAGTAAGCATCTAATAAAATTAATTAATAAAGCATAAGTGAAACTAGCAGTGAATCAAAGCTTTGCTTGTTATCGACTAATCTATAGAAGTTAAGTTGAAAACCGTTTACCTGATTTAGTAAATATCGAACGATTTGGCTAAATCAGGATAAATAAATTGATAATTTAATTCTGTTTTAATCTTATCGTTTGAGATAGATTTATTCGCCACGTTGTTTAAGGAAACAGCGTTTTGGAGTAAAAATTTAGGTGCTAAAAGACCTAACGATTTAGCTGCCTTTTGATAAAAAACCTCTCGTGTTGATTTGGTATCACTAACGCCATTGAATATACCAGATACCGCTGTTTTAAATAAATTAGCCTCTATTATTGCAACCGCATCATCTTGATGAATGAGGTTAACCTTCTCATCAGCGTTAGCTAAATCTTGTTTACCTGCTAAAAATCTTCCGGGGTGTCTATTACGACCAACTAAACCACCAAAACGTATCACAGTATAATGAGGACAAAATTGTTTTACATAGTCTTCTGCTAGTGCCAACGCTTTTACTTTATCATCGGATAAATCAATTACAGATTTTTCTGAAATCCTACCTGATAAATTTTTATAAACTCCAGTAGAGCTTATTAAAATAACCTTTTTTATATTCCCATTTATAAGCTTATCTTTCGCAGCAAGTAAAATGGTTTTTATATTTGCGGGGTAATTTTTTTTGCCCTTTTTAAACTGTGGCGTAATACAAATAACCAAATTCTCTTTTGTAAACACCTGGCTTGAAGCGATAGATTTTATAGCTTCTTTATCTATTGTTCCCGTATCAGCCTTTTCATCAAAGTCAGTAACCTCAGCATTTAGATTGAGAAGCTCACATTGAATGCCTTGTGCCAAAATTTGCTGTTGTCTTTCTTCTGTCCTTGTCGTTGCGAAAACATTTACTCCTTTATTGATAAGACTTTTAGCAAGTTCAGTCCCTAACCAACCACAGCCAATAATACCAACAGAGCTAACATTTATTGAAGGGTTATTATTTATTGTCATGCTATTTCCTTTACATTAATAGGGTTGTAGCTAGCTTAGCTCTAGATCAATGCTGACTAGATGATAAGCAATTATTTTATAAACGGCTATTTAATACATAACTATTTTATATAGAATAAAGCCAGTAAATTTGTAGCATAATACAAATTTACTGGCTTTGATTTTTTTTGCTTATATATTACTTATTACTATAAAGACTTATTCTGGGTTAAATCACTTTTCCAAAAAGTTCTTCAAATTTATCTAAGCCTTCATTTGCTATATCATCAGACATAGTAAGAGCGGGAAGAAAACGAATCACGTTTCCGTAAAACCCACAAGCCAAAAGAATTAACCCATGTTTAGCTGCTTGACCAATAATCGCTTGAGTTAAAGCGGTATTGGGCTGTTCACTGTCACCATTTTCTACTAATTCAATAGCGATCATCGCCCCTTGATTTCGTACTTCACTAATAAGGTTTGGATACTTAGTTTTTAATGCATTTAAACGTTCATTAAATAAATCGCCTAATTCATTTGCACGTTGAATTAAATTTTCTTCTTCAATAACATCTAATACCGCTAACGCTGCAGCACAAGCAACTGGAGAACCACCATAAGTGCCACCTAAGCCACCGGGTAGTGGTGCGTCCATAATATGGCTTTTTCCAACAACTGCAGAAATAGGAAACCCTCCTGCTATACCTTTAGCCATTGTCATAATATCAGCTTCAACACCAGCATGTTCAAAACTAAACATTTTCCCCGTTCTACCAAAACCTGTTTGAATTTCATCGGCAATTAAGACAATACCATGCTCATCACAAAGCTTTCGTAATGCTTGCAAGAATGCTTTAGGTGCGGCATAAAAACCGCCCTCACCTTGTACAGGCTCAACAATAATAGCAGCAACATCACTTGGAGCGATATCTACTTTAAATAAATTATTAAGTGCCTTTAGAGATGCCTCTATAGTTACACCATGTTGCTCTATCGGAAAAGGGGCATGAAAAATATCAGCAGGAAAAGGACCAAATAAGTTTTTATAAGGGGTTATTTTCCCGGTCAATGCCATCGTTAAGTTAGTACGTCCATGAAAACCACCATTAAACGCAATAACGCCACGTCTACCGGTATGAGCTCTAGCTATTTTTACGCAATTTTCTACTGCTTCTGCGCCGGTTGAAACAAAAATGGCCTTTTTATCGCTGTTGCCCGGTGCTAGCTGCGTTAGTTTTTCTGCAAGTTCAACTGCGACTTCATAGGGGTTAACCATAACGCAGGTATGGCTGAAGTTTTCTACTTGTGCCTTAACCGCAGCAACAACTTTAGGGTGGCTGTGTCCTGTATTACAAACAGCAATACCTGTTCCAAAATCGATATAACGGTTACCTTCAACATCCCAAAGCTCAGCGTTTAAGGCTTTGTCTGCATAAACAGAATACATATTGCCTTGTCCGCGAGCGATAACCTGCTCTTTACGCGCTTGAAGTTCATTATTGGTTTTCGATGTATTATTTGTCATATTATTCTCTTTATAAAATTCATTGTATTAAGTATCTATTTGCTAAGTTACTTAGCTATACTATTTAGCTAAGCCACCCATACATAAATACTTAATTTCTAAATAGTCGTCTAAACCATATTTAGAGCCTTCTCTGCCATTCCCTGATTGTTTCATGCCGCCAAACGGAGCAGCAGCATTTGAAATAATACCTTCATTAATACCCACCATACCGAAATCAAGACCTTCAGCAACACGCCAAATACGGCCAATATCGCGAGAGTAGAAATAAGCAGCTAAACCAAATTCTGTATCGTTAGCTAAGGCAATGGCTTCCTCTTCTTCTTTAAAGCTGATGATAGGAGAAACAGGTCCAAAAATTTCATTTTTAGCTACCGCCATATCATTAGTCACATTGGTTAGTACAGTTGGCGTTAAAAAGCTTTCACTTAATGCTTGATCAATATCCTTACCTTGTTCACCACCCATAACCATTTTCGCACCTTGAGCGATAGATTCATTAATAAGTTGTTTAACATCTAAAACAGCTTGCTCTGTAATCATAGGGCCAATATTAACGCCATCTTCTAAACCATTACCAATTGAAAGTGCTGCAACCGCTTTCATAAATTGTGCGGTAAATTCTTCAAGCACACCTTCTTGTACTAAAATACGATTTGTACAAACACAAGTTTGTCCTGCATTTCTATATTTAGAAACGATTGCACCCGCTACGGCGGCTTCAATGTCAGCATCATTAAAAACAATAAATGGCGCATTGCCGCCAAGTTCCATTGAAACTTTCTTCACGGTGGTAGCACACTGTGCTATGAGTTTTTTACCTACTTCAGTTGACCCAGTAAAAGTAAATTTGGCGATATCTTCGTGCTCTGTCAGTACTTTGCCCATACCACGTGCGTCATTACCTACAACAACATTAAAAACACCAGCAGGGATACCGGCTCTTTCAGCTAGCTCTGCCATCGCAAGGGCTGATAAAGGGGTTTGAGTTGCAGGTCTAACCACAAAAGTACACCCGGCAGCTAAAGCCGCCGCTGCTTTTCTAGCAATCATCGCATTAGGGAAATTCCAAGGAGTAATCGCTGCGACAACGCCAATAGGTTGTTTGATAACAACAATACGTTTATCACCTGAAGGGCCTGGTATGGTATCGCCGTAAACACGCTTGCCTTCTTCTGCAAACCATTCAATAAAAGCAGCGCCGTAACCAATTTCACCTTTTGCTTCTGCAAGGGGCTTGCCCTGCTCTAGCGTTAGAATTTTTCCTAAATCTTCTTGGTGTTCCATCATTAGGTTGAACCAATTTCTTAATAAGACTGAGCGATCATTAGCCGATTTAGCAGACCACGAAGCTAAAGCTGTTTTAGCACACTCAACAGCGAGCTCTGTTTCTGCCGTGCCAGCGTTACTTATCTTAGCAACCACTTCACCCGTCGCAGGGTTTAAAACATTGATTTGATCTTCACTACTATGCCAACTGCCATTAATATAGGAGAAATTTTTTAATAATTGTGGGTCATTTAATTGATGCATACTTAGCCTTATCTACATTTTATATAATGTGTTTTATATTATTTAATTTGGATTTCTTTCGATTCGAATAATTTAACTAAGCAGTATTCTCTTAAGTAAATATTTTGACTAGCTTTTAGCTAAATAACTCAAATCGCCATAAAGCTATTGAATATTACTTTTAACTAAGGTTAAATACAAAACAATCAACCTTTAGTTTGAAGTAAACCAAACAATGAGCCATGTTTCTATTATTCCTAAGTCTGTTACTGAATATGACTTGCGACTTTTACGTATATTTAAAGTCGTTGTTGAAAACCGAGGCTTTTCTAATGCCGAAAAAGATTTAGGTATTAGTCGCTCAACGATTAGCGTACATATGTCTAACCTTGAAACCCGAATGAAATTGAAGCTTTGTTCAAGAGGCCGTGGTGGTTTTTCTCTTACGGAAGACGGGCAAGAGGTTTATCATGCAGCACTAAAAATGTTTGACTC
Organism: Colwellia sp.; assembly: GCA_049607625.1. GTDB lineage: Bacteria > Pseudomonadota > Gammaproteobacteria > Enterobacterales > Alteromonadaceae > Colwellia. Next base: position 11,036 of record JBMYWR010000069.1, on the reverse strand, counting down.
TCTCAATGATTTTTCTTTGTTTGTTGGTACATTAAGTAAGGAGTTGAGTGGCGAACTTGTTATATTGTGCTCCGACCCGCTAGATGAAGCAAAACAAAATAAAATGGCTAAGGTGATTCAACATATCAACGAACAAGCCCCCAACCTTCACTTAGTGTTAGACTGCGACTCTATAGCAAACATTGAGAAACTTCTGCTTAAAGATAAAGCACACATTGGTTTGTTTCCTAATTATAAACCATTGCAAGACTTACATTATCAAACACTTCTAAGTGAGCCTATCTATCTGTGTTGTGCTAAATCACACCCTTTCTTTTCGATAGTCGATCATCAAATTTCAGCACAAGCACTTCATCAAGCCTTAGCGATTCATCCAGGAATAGACGTTGATATCAATGCGAGAGAACAATTAAGCAAATTGAACCTCGTAGCCAAAGCGTATCAATTTGATACACGTAAGGCCATGATACTCTCTGGAAAATATATTGGGTATTTACCTAGGAGTTATATTCAAGACTCTCTCAATAAAGGGGAAATGCGCATTATAAAACCGTCTGAGCTAACTTACCCTTTCGATTTGTCAATGGTGCATAAAAAAGTAAACAAAGAACATGCTAAAGTAGATTTATTATTATCAGCATTTAATCAGTATTTTTGTTAAGCGCTGACTCAATTCATAATAAGTTAATAATTGGGATTTATTCTAATAAAAGCACAATGAAGACCTAAACATAAGCCGTCATAGAAGCTAAATATTACAGCTAAATATCGCTTTGCCTCTATAAAAATCATCCGAAATATGCGATATTAGCGCTATATTTTTAAGCGTTTAGAAACTTTTGAACATTACAGCGTTTATTGTCATAAAGTTGACTAAAATAATAGATTAGGATTCCTATGAAAGCACCTCTATACAACGAAATTTTAACCATTTGCCAAGCTATTGCTAATGCTTCTACCTCAGACAACCATGACGAGAGATTAGTCGCGTGCCAATCGTTACAAAAACTGTGTGCGACAAATCAAAATACGCCTAAAGATCACCCTTTACAATGGGAAGCTTTAGGTGACTTTACCGATGATGGCGAACAGGCAATCGACATTTATCAAATTGGTTTAGCAACGGCTGACAAACTCTCGCTTGATAATTTTAAAGCTTCTATCTACTTGGCTATGGCACTACGTTTTAATGAGTTTGAAGAGCCTGAAAATGCTTTAGAACACGCTAAAAAAGCACAAGAGTCGGCGTTAAATATTGAAGATGCAGAATTAAAAGAAGAGATAAACGAGTTTTTAATTTCGTTAAATTAATCACACTATAAAATTAAGTGGAATTGTCATGTCGCAGCATCTAGTTATTGAATTAAACCAACAGCCTATCGAACTTTACAAGTTGTTAAAAATCGCCAATTTGGTCAGTGGTGGCGGTGAAGCTAAAATGGTGATCAGTGAAGGTTATGTGTTTTTAAATGGGGAAGTTGAGTTTCAAAAACGCAAGAAAATTTACCACCAAGACATTATTGAGTTTAATGGGGACATTCTCGAATTAGAAGTGAGCGAATTAGAAGTTAGCGAATTAGAAGTTAGCGAATTAGAAGTTAGCGAGCAGCCAATCGAACATGTTGACAATACACTTAATTTAAAAAGTGGAGAGACCAATAATGCCTCTCCTTCTCAAACTTTTCAACAAGACCATAACAGCCAAGCTACTACGCCAAGCACAACTCAGAACAAACCTAGAAAAAGAAACCCTATTTCTTTTTAATTGTTTGATATATTGCTATTTTATAACTTTATTATATGACTGTTCTATTTTTTAAATGTACTATAGTGACTTTTCCCAGAACATAGCTTTGCCTAGTTCTGGATCAAGTTCGTAACCACTAAATCCTATATTTATATAAGCACTTTTAGCCACTTCATTTCCTTCAAGCACTTCAAGGGTTAGTTTACAATAGCCCCTTTCTTTCGCTATCTCTTCTACTCTTTCAAATAATTTTCTACTAAGACCTAACCCTCTGTATTCTGGTAAAACGCCACAATCATGAATATTCATTAAAGATTTACACTTAAACGTAGAGAAGCCTTCAAAACAATTAATAATGCCCGCTGGCTTATTATCGACATAACAAAGTACAGTTAATGCATCAGAGCGATTAGCGAGGGCTGTAACTAAATGGCTTTGAGTATGTTCACTAAGCGGTTCACCCCCGCCCATAGGATCGAGTGCATACGCATTTAACAGCATCAGAAGATCTTTGCCATGTTGAGGATTATTATAATCTGCAGTTATTAAGCTAATTTGCATGGTATTTCCTTAAACTTTTTAATAGCGTTTTCAATTAAATTGGCATCGAGAGTAAATTAAAGAACATAAATTGGTCACTATATTTTCTAACAATGCATTTACGGTCTAGTATATCAGTGAATTAGTGTTTAAAAAGTTAATTATTACTTCTTAGTAGCGCATAGCCCTGTTAGAATGTCGCTTAAAAATCATCTATCTCAATTTACGGAAATTTCAGTATGCGTACTAGTCAATATTTACTCTCTACATTGAAAGAAACACCTTCTAGCGCTGAAGTAATCAGTCATCAATTAATGCTACGTGCTGGTCTTGTGCGAAATGTTGCTTCAGGTTTATACACTTGGTTACCTACAGGTTTTAGAGTCTTAAAAAAAGTAGAGAACATTGTACGTGAAGAAATGCAACGTGCTGGCTCTAATGAAGTACTTATGCCTATGGTTCAACCTGCCGATTTATGGGAAGAGTCGGGGCGATTAAATGATTATGGCCCTGAATTACTTCGTATAAAAGACAGGCACCACAGAGATTTTGTGTTAGGTCCAACACACGAAGAAGTAATTACCAAGCTAGTCGCTAACGAATTAAGTAGCTATAAACAGTTACCGCTTAACCTATTTCAAGTTCAAACAAAATTTAGAGATGAAATAAGACCTCGATTCGGTGTAATGCGCGGCCGTGAATTTATCATGAAAGATGCATACTCTTTCCATTTAACACCTGAATCTCTCGAATCAACATATCAAGATATGTTTGATGCCTATTGCAGAATTTTTGACAGACTAGGGTTAAATTACCGACCTGTTTTAGCTGATACTGGCTCTATTGGTGGTGAAGCATCGCATGAATTCCATGTGCTTGCCGACTCTGGCGAAGATGATATTGCATTTAGTGATGAAAGTGATTTTGCTGCTAATATTGAAAAAGCAGAAGCTTTAGCCCCTGTTAAATCGATGGCTGAAGCAACACAATCAATGGAAATTATAGAAACGCCTAATGTGTCATCTATCGAGTCGTTAACAAAAGCTTTAAACATTAAACCTGAACAAACAGTTAAAACGCTATTAGTTATGGCGCATGCCGAGGAAGGTGAAACAGCTGGTCTTATTGCACTTGTTCTTAGAGGTGATCATCAATTAAATGAGGTTAAAGCGGAGCACTTACCACAAGTAGCGACACCTTTAACGTTTGCAACGGATGAACAAATTCAAGCTAGCGTTAACTGTAAGCCAGGTTCTATAGGCCCAATCGACTTGAAGTTAGACGTTATTGTTGATAGAAGTGCTGCTCATTTAACCGATTTCGTCTGTGGCGCTAACCAAGATGGTAAACATCTTAAGGGCGTAAACTGGGCTAATGATTGCTCGGAGTTTGAAGTTGCTGATTTAAGAAACGTTGTTGAAGGCGACCCAAGCCCTTGTGGTAAAGGTAAAATTGTTATTAAGCGTGGTATTGAAGTTGGTCATATTTTCCAACTGGGTACTAAATACGCAGAAGCGATGAATTGTGCGGTTTTAAATGAGAATGGTAAGAACCAAACCTTAACAATGGGTTGTTACGGTATTGGCGTTTCTCGTATTGTTGCAGCAGCAATCGAGCAAAACCATGATAAATACGGTATAAAATGGCCTACCGCAATCGCACCTTTCCAAGTTGCCATCGTACCAATGAATATGGCTAAGTCTGCCCGAGTAAAAGAAACTGCAGATGCTATGTATCAACAATTACTTGATGCGAATATTGAAGTGTTATTTGATGACAGAAAAGAACGCCCTGGTGTGATGTTTGCCGATCATGAATTAATGGGCACACCGCTTCTTATTATTATTGGTGAGAGAAATTTAGACGCTCAGGAAGTTGAAGTTAAAAATAGAATCACTGGTGAAAAATCTTTAATGCCTATTGCTGATATTATGAGTTTATTTACTAAATAACCTAAATTCAGGTTAAATAACCTTAGCTCGGCTTACATAGTTAGAAAAGAATTGAATTGCCATAAAAACCTAAAGTATCAACTTTAGGTTTTTTTTTGCTAAATTTATTATAAATAATTACAAAAAAAATCCTCATAACTATTCAATAGTTTAATCATAAAAACGATAAGATATATGTTAAATATCTTGTTACATGTTTGAAAAATAGACAACCCTTAACTAGAGTTAATAGAAGTGCTGTGATTATTTCAGCTAGTTCAATATAAATTCACTCAAGGGAAGTACAATGTCGTATAGTGTTAGTCGTGTTCCGTGGCATGTAGCATCGCCATTACTCAAAGATATTAGAGAAAAAGTATTTGTTTGTGAAAGGAGGATTCCGAAAAAAGTAGAATTTGATATCGATGATAATAATGCATTTCACATGCTGGTGTGTGATGATATTTCTAAACAACCTATCGCAACAGGTAGAATATCCCCTAATGGTGAAATAAGCCGTATCGCAGTTCTAATGGAGTTTAGAAAAGACTGCGTTGATAAAATGATTATTCAAGGTTTATTCGAAATAGCTAAAGAACTCTCCTTAAAAGAAATATACATAGCCTCCTCTCTTGATAAAGTAAATGACTTCACTAAACACAATTTTTACCCTGTTGGCACAGTTTATATGGAAGCAGGTATAGCAAAGCAACGAATGGCATGTTCCATACAACAAGCAACGAAAAGTGCAAACAATGCCAAGTACTACTTAAACCATTAACTTACTTAAACTTTTTTAATTAAAGACTTAGATTTAAAAGCATCAAAATCAGTAAAGCGAATTACCTAAGGTAAAAACATACAAAAATAAATCGCTTTATTTATTAATCCTAATTCACCATCTTAATCAACAGCCTTAATTCTGAGTAAGCCTCTACCCCTACTTCCAAAGGTTTTCATTTTCATACAATTCATATAAACCCTCTGAGCGGCTGATCAGAAGATTTGCAAAAGTTTCTTGTGTATTACCTTTGTCTTGAAGTAAGTTTTCCGCCTGTAGTTGCCATTTTAGAGCAAAATGTCTTAAAGAATCTCGACCCGTTTCTGCAATTTCACCTTTAATATGATCGGATGGCAAATCACCAGAAATTGTCCATACAAATGAACCATCTAGTAATTTTAATTTCCAAACAGCTAACAATGGTACTAAATATCGACTTTCTTGTGTTACTACACTATCTGTGACCAAGCCCTTATCTGCAAGATATTTTGTTGCTACAAGGTATTGTTCTCTGATCCAAGCTTGCTGCTCTTCATTCGTTAATTGTTTTTTTTCTGTCATCATTACTACTCTTTAATGGATGTATATTAATTATCTATTGATTAAACCGTTAGCATTTAGTGTTATTTGTATCGGTTACTGAACACTTTTAAATTTTGCAAAAACATTAATTTTTAACGAATGCTATTTTGCTTTACAGCCTAATGATAAAGTTGCTTCATCATACTTCATTTGGTTGTACAACATCAACAACAGCCGTTGATATAGACCTTTTGTTGTTCTGTTAATCGTACTATCCACAATTAAGGAAGGTAAAATTATTTATGTCTACTTTTGATTTAGATGATTACGACAATCATGAGCAAGTCGTTTTTTGCAGCGATAAAGATTCAAAACTCAAAGCGATTATCGCCATTCATAGTACTAAACTGGGCCCAGCTGTAGGCGGATGCAGAATGTGGGACTATGTAAACGATGAAGAAGCCCTTATCGATGTTCTTAGGCTATCAAAAGGAATGACTTATAAAAATGCTTTAGCTGGTTTAAATATGGGTGGCGGTAAATCCGTGATTATTGGCGATGCAAAAACGTTAAAATCCGAAGCGCTATTTAAAGCGTTTGGAGAAGCACTCAATAATTTGAATGGCCGTTATTATAGTGCTGAGGATGTTAATATAACAACTGACGATATTGCCATAGCTAACTCTGTCTCGCCTTATGTAACCGGAACAGAAGGTAAAAGTGGCAATCCTGCACCTTTCACCGCTTTGGGTACATACTTGGGCATAAAAGCTGCCGTGAAACATCAACGTGGTAGTTCAAACCTTATGGGCCTTACCGTTACTGTACAAGGTTTAGGAAGTGTTGGATATGCACTTTGTGAGCTTTTACATGAAGCAGGTGCCAAACTTATTGTAACGGATGTAAATCAAGAGGCGGTAAACAGAGCGGTAAATGAACTAGATGCAATATCAGTAGGTCTAGATGATATTTATGATCAACAATCAGATATATTTGCCCCCTGTGCTCTTGGTGCTTCAATTAATGATGCAACCATAAACCGATTAAAAGTCTCTATCATTGCAGGTTGTGCAAATAATCAATTAGCTCATCACAAGCACGATAAAATACTCTTTGATAAGGGAATACTATATGCGCCTGATTACGTTATTAATGCTGGTGGTATAATCAATGTCTCTTTTGAAGAAAATTACTGTAAAGAAACCTCAATTAAGAAAGTTGAAGAAATTTATGACACTCTTACAACTATATTTCAAAAGTCGTCTTTAGAGCACAAGCCTACTGGTTTAGTAGCTGATGAATGGGCTCAAAAAATACTAGAAAAAGGTATGAAATAGATACTTTTTAGAGTTAGTTTCGCTCACAAAAAAGGTCATTAATCTACACAATGACCTTTGTTCGCTATCTGCTATTACACCCAACTATTATAATAAGTAAGGGAATTCAGTAAATTGGATTAGTCTATTAACTGATACTTATCACGTAAAATACTAATGATCTCTTCCTTGGGATTATCGCTAAGTTGAATTTTCTTACCCGTTATTTTTTCTGCTATCTCGGTATAAGTTTTTGATACGTCCATTAGAACAGATTGTGGCAGTTCATTCTCTTTAGCCAAGGCTTCACGTTCATCCATTCGAGATTTATTAAGTAGAATGTCAGGGTCTGGAAAATGACTAAGTAACAGCTGTCTAAAACCTTCTTTAGAGTTTTCAACTACCTTACCTACACGGTAAGATTCACCATCCCAAAGTCTAGATGAGTCTGGTGTTCCGACTTCATCCATGTAAATTAGTTTACTCTGACCCGCTCTATCTTTGACATAACCAAATTCAAATTTAGTATCTACAAAAATCTGATCTATTTTTGCCAGTTCATTAGAAATAACGCCAAATCCCTCAGTTAAAAGCTTTTCATAAAGAGCGATATCACTTTGCGACTCAAAATTAAATGCTGCAAAATTATCTTCAATATTTTTACGGGTAATATTAACATCATCCACGGCTGGTACACCGGGTATATCTTTTAAAATCCCCTTAGTAGATGGGGTTTGTAATAATGAAGTTAACTTACCATCTTTTGTTAAGCCTTCAGGTAATTGTATTCCACAAAAATCTCGCTCGCCCTTCTCATAAGAACGCCACATTGAACCGGTGATATATTGACGGCAAATAGCTTCTATCATAACTGGCTTAGCTTTTTGTACTATCCATACAAAAGGATGTGGTATATCTAATATATGACTGTCTGCAAGGCCGTGTTGCTTAAACAATTCAAACCAATGGTTTGAAATAGCATTTAATGCTGCTCCTTTACCTGGAACACCCTTTAATCCACCTTCTCCTTCCCAAATACAATCAAAAGCAGAAATTCTATCACTGATTACCATAATAGCTAATGGCGTATCATTTGGTACATCATAGTTATTTTCTTCAATAAGACGAGCACTATCTGTTTCCGTTAGCCAGTAGACAGAACGCACCTTACCATTGTGAACCGGTTTATTAGTACGAATAGGCAAATCATTGTTTACCGCTAAAACTTTATCTGCAAGATTCATTTAAAGACCTTATTTTTTTGAAAGTTGAACAGTGTTTTCTTTATATTCTACAATTTTCTAATAGATAGACTTTTAAAAGGTAATACCAACTCCGCTAATTAACTGTGCTACTTCTATATTTGATAACGCTGTAGTTATATATTTTGGCTATTAAAATGAACAGGTAATTAATGGGCTTTCTATAATGTGTATTTGCTATAAAGTGTATTTATTATAAAACTATCGATAAAGTATTTATCATTAAAAAGTAGAAAAGGACGCTAATGCGTCCTTTTATTTAAGCTGTTAAAGCTTACACTTAACTTATGCTGCTAAAGAAGCTTGCGCTTTTTCAACTAAGAAAGTAAATGCTACTTTATCATATACTGCAATGTCAGCTAGGATCTTACGATCGATTTCAATAGAAGCCTTTTTAAGACCATTAATGAAACGGCTGTAAGATAAACCATTTTGACGAGCTGCTGCATTTATACGAGCAATCCAAAGTTGACGGAATTGACGTTTACGTTGACGACGGTCACGGTAAGCGTATTGGCCAGCTTTAGTTACAGCTTGAAAAGCAACGCGATAAACGCGACTACGAGCACCGTAGTAACCTTTAGCTTGCTTTAGAACTTTCTTATGACGTGCACGCGCTTGTACACCACGTTTTACTCTTGCCATTTTTTATCTCTCCTATTAACCGTGACGTAAAAGTTTTTTAACTGACTTAATGTCAGAAGCAGCGATCATGCATTTAGCACGCAAGTGACGCTTAACTTTAGTACGGCGTTTAGTCAAAATATGACGCAAGCCAGCTTGTTTGAATTTATATCCAGTAGCTGTTTTTTTAAAGCGCTTTGCAGCACCTTTATTGGTTTTCATTTTAGGCATTGTATTTCTCTCAATTTATACGCTAACGATAAAGCTAGACGTATATGCCAAATATAAAGTAGCGAGGGCGAAAACAATTATTCAATATTCGAAAATATTGTTTAATCATTTTACTTGTAGGCCTTTACTACCAGCGTTTAAGATAAAGTTGGTGAATTAACAACGATTTAAAACATATAAAATACATTTAAAAGCTATTAATTACTTGTCATACCATGCTTTATCTATTTTTTGGGGCTAAAACCATCACCATTTGACGCCCTTCCGCTCTACGAGGGAAGAATTCCAAAACAGTTAGCTCTTCTAAGTCGTTTTTAACACGAGTTAGTAATTCTAAGCCAAGCTCTTGGTGGGCCATTTCACGGCCACGGAAACGTAATGTTACCTTGACCTTGTCGCCGCCTTCTAAAAAGCGTTTCAAGTTTTTCAATTTAACTTGATAATCGCCTTCATCTGTACCAGGACGGAATTTAATTTCCTTAACCTGTATTTGTTTTTGCTTTTTACGTTGCTCTTTCTGTTCTTTAGATTTTTCATAAAGAAACTTGCCGTAATCCATGACACGACAAACAGGAGGTTTGGCTGTTGGGCTTATTTCAACAAGATCTACACCTGCTTCATCAGCTTGGTCCATTGCTTCATCTAATGAAACGATACCACCGGCTTCGCCGTCAAATTTAATTAAACGAACTTCATTGTCAGCAATATCTGTGATTAACTCATTTAAACGATGTGCTGGTTCTTTACGACCGCCTCGTTGTCCACCTTTAATAGCCATGTTCCTCCTACAGAAACCTTTATTAATTAACTTGTTTAGTTTTTAAGTTTGCTTGATTAGCAACGTAAAAATAATTTTTATTTATGATTAATTGATTTTAATACAATTAAACTTTTTTTATAACCTGTTTTTTACTTCATTACCTAATTTAGTAATAAAGTTATCAACAGACATTTTTCCTAAGTCTTCACCACTTCGAGTTCGTATTGCAATTTCGCCGGCTTCCATTTCTTTATCGCCAACAACTAACAAATACGGAACACGCTTCAAAGTGTGCTCGCGAATTTTAAAGCCTATCTTCTCATTTCTCAAGTCTAGTTTTGCTCTAAATCCATTTTCTTTTAGTTTTTTTACAATTTTTTCACAATATTCACCTTGTTTGTCGGTAATATTCATAATTGTAACTTGAGTTGGAGCTAACCAGGTTGGAAATTTGCCAGAATATTCTTCGATTAAAATACCAATAAAGCGCTCTAATGATCCTAAAATAGCTCGGTGAATCATAACTGGAGTATATCTTTCGTTGTCTTCACCTACATAAGTAGCACCTAAACGCTCAGGTAAAGCGAAATCAAGTTGTACTGTACCACATTGCCAAGCTCTGCCTAAGCAATCCATTAAAGTAAATTCAATTTTTGGTCCGTAAAAAGCACCTTCTCCAGGGAGGTATTCGAACTTAATATTACTTTCAGTTAAGGCTTGTGCTAAACCTGCTTCAGCTTTATCCCAAATTTCATCACTGCCAATGCGGTTTTCAGGACGAGTAGATAACTTAACAACTATGTCTTCAAAGCCAAAAGACCCGTAAACATCGTATACCATGTCGATACACTTTTTCACTTCGTCTTGAACTTGAGATTCCATACAGAAAATATGCGCATCATCTTGAGTAAAACCACGAACACGCATAAGGCCATGTAATGAACCTGAAGGCTCGTTACGATGACAACAACCAAACTCTGCAATTCTTAAAGGTAAATCACGGTAAGATTTTAAGCCTTGATTAAAAATTTGAACATGACCTGGGCAGTTCATCGGCTTAATAGCATATTCACGCTTCTCAGAAGTTGTTGTAAACATACCGTCTGCGTATTTGTCCCAATGACCTGACTTTTCCCAAAGGCTTCTGTCCATCATCATCGGTGCTTTTACTTCATCATAGTCGTAACTACGCAACTTTTCGCGTACAAACTTCTCTAATTCAGTATAAATTGTCCAGCCATCGTTATGCCAAAAAACCATTCCTGGCGCTTCTTCTTGCCAATGGAATAAGTCTAACGTTTTACCAATTTTACGGTGATCAC
>JBMYWR010000068.1:0-16786 GCA_049607625.1 Colwellia sp. | reverse complement strand
GATAACATTTTAGATGATCCTACTTACCAACTTATTGCTGATCCAAATACAGCCGTGGGTCAAAACTGTTGGGCATTTAACGAATTATTCCCTGGTGGTTACACGCCACAGTTTACCGGTGTTATCAATGATACCTCTTTAACCATGGGTACTCGTGGTGATATTAAGTCTGGTTTCTTAAAAGATGCTTTCTTTGATATCAGTGGTTCAGTAGGTCGTAACAAGTCTACTTATACACTTGTGAATACTGTTAACCCGTCAATGGGTGCTTTAAATGCAAGTCAGCCAAATAACGCTTTTGAAACAGGTTCTTATATTCAGTTAGAAAAGTCTTTCAACGCAGATTTAACGAAAGGCTTTGATATTGGTTTAGCTGACGACTTAAACGTAGCCTCTGGTTTAGAGTGGCGTCAAGAGAGCTTTGAAATTGTTTCAGGTGAACAAGCTTCATGGGAGCAAGGGCCATTAGCTGACCAAGGTTTTAGTGTTGGTTCACATGGTTTTGCTGGTTTCTCTCCTGAGTCTCAAGGTATTAACTCTCGTCAGAGTATTGCTGCTTATGTTGACGTTGAAGCTAACGTTACTGATAGCTTATTATTAGGTGCTGCAGTTCGTTATGAAGATTTCTCTTCGTTTGGTTCTACTACTAACTATAAGTTAACAGCACAGTTTGAATTAACAGATTCATTCTCGTTACGTGCTTCACACAGTACGGGCTTTAGAGCACCAACTGTTGGTCAGGCTAATGTTGTAAACACGCAAACATCATTAGTTAACGGTGAGCTAATTCAGTCAGCGACATATCCGCCAACACACCCTGTTTCAGCACAGTTAGGTGGTGTAGAGCTTGAGCCTGAAGAGTCTGTAAGTTATGCTTTTGGTGCGGTTTTCCAATCGGGTAACTTCTTCATGACAGCGGATGCTTATCATATTGAAGTAACCGATCGTGTTGCACAAACAGATAAAATCTTTATCACGCAACAAGATGTTGATGATCTTCAAGGTAAGTACCCTAACCCTGAGCTATTGTTAGGTGGCTCTGTAACTTTCTTTGCTAACGACTTCGATACCGTGACAGATGGTCTTGATGTTACAGCTAACTACGGCATGGAACTGATGGGTGGTGACTCACAACTAAGCCTTGCATACAACTACAACACAACTGAAGTTGATGATGCAGGTCAGTTTACGTCAGACTTTAAAGTTCGTCGTTTAGAAGAAGGAATCCCTGAGCATCGTGCTACATTAACTTTCTCACAAAGCTGGGAAAGTGTAAGTATGTTTGTTCGTGGTAACTACTTTGGCGAGTGGTTTGCAACGCATGCTGATGAGCCTGATGTAGATAGCTCATACGGTTGGTCAGAAACAGCTGGCGCATCATTTACAATTGATGCACAAGTAAGTTACTTTGTTAGTGATAGCTGGGTATTATCAGCTGGCGCAAACAACATCCTAGATACTGAAGCACAAAAACTTCAAGATCCAGGTGCTTACAGCGTCGTAAGTGGTAAGTACTACGAAAGTGGTCCATTCGATTACAACGGTGGTTTCTACTACGTTAAAGCAACATATAACTTCTAATAGTTAATGTTATAAATGAAAAACCTCAGCAATTGCTGAGGTTTTTTTTTGGATGATTATCGACGATTTTTCAGCGAATTAGAGACTAGCGATCTCATCGAATTACGCAGATTACGCTAATTAAGACCTCTTTTGGGTAAGAACAAGTGAAAGCCCGTTTTGCCCGCAGATGAACAGGATAAGAACGGATGAGACACTAGAACTTTTAGGGTAAGGGCAGAGACCAAAAGCTTGAATGCTTGAAGGCTTGAAAGTAGAGTGTTCTCCAATACAGTCATTCCAACGTTGTCTTGGGTGGAATCTTCCCTACCTCAGCTAATTAGGTACTACACCTTTTAAGGTAAGAGCAACAGCAACCACCACCGCGGCAAATCACTTTTGTAGGAGCGTGCTTTAGCCGCGATCTTTTTTCTCAGTGCTTTAGAGACTAGTGATCTCATCGAATTACGCAGATTACGCTAATTAAGAACTCTTTTGGGGAAGGGCAAGTGACTAGCCCGTTGTGCCCGCAGATGCACAGGATAAGTGCGGATGAGTGACTAGACCTTTTGGGGTAAGGGCGAAAAAAAAACTAATCTTGATTAAACCGTTGTAGGTTGGCCTTCAGGCTTACGAAACTAAAATGGCTTGGCATTTGTTGAAATTACTTTGCGCTACGCTTGTAAGCCTGAAGGCATCACCTACAGGTGCAACAAAGATTGGAGCAAATGTCTTTTGTAGGAGCGTGCTTTAGCCGCGATCTTTTGTCTTTCTCTATATTTTATTTTGAGTAAACACTTTTTTATCATGCCAGCGAAGCATGGTAAGGTGACCACCCCATACACAGCCTGTATCTAAGGCGTAAGCATTTTTTTGGGGACATTCACCCATTAAAGAAGCCCAGTGACCAAATACCCAAGGTGTTGTGGTGATTGTTTTAGAAAGAGTGAACCACGGTACGATGGTGTTATTGTGCTGCTCGGCAACCTCTTGTGGAGAGTCTTTTACTTTAAACTCTAATGAACCATCTTGGAAACAGTAGCGCATTCGAGTACAGGCATTAATTGTGAATCTAAATTTTTCAATCTCAGACTTAGCATCTTGCCAGCTATTCGGCTCTTCTCCGTACATGTTTTTAAGCCAGTAATGGCGTTCTTTAGAACTAAGCTTTTGTTGCGCGCTACTTGCTTGCTCAAGTGCAGTGGTTAAATCCCATTGTGGACTGCAACCGGCATGGCTCATGTAACCCTCTGGCTGCTTATCATTAGCAGAAACTAGGTTACAGGTGATCTTCTCGATAAGCGGCTTAGTTGCTAACCAATCAATAAGTTCATCGACATCAGGGGCATTAAGAAGTGCATCGAATTTATCTGATACTTTTGCTTTTCGTAAACCAGCATGAATGGCAAATAGGTGCAAATCGTGATTACCCAGAACCACTTTAGCGCTTGAACCCAGCGATTTAACAAAGCGAAGGGTATTTAGCGAGTCTTCACCGCGGGCAACAAGGTCGCCTGCTAAGTAAAGTATATCAATGTCTTTGTTAAAGTTAACTTGGTCGAGTAATGCTTTAAGCTCTAGATAACAGCCTTGAATATCACCAACAAGAAAGGTGGCCATCGTGTATCCCTTTATGACGGTTTATTAATTTGATGTATCGTTTGCTTTATTTTCTGCTTCACTAGCCGCTTTTTGTTTCGCTATGCGTATTTCTTTTCGAGATAGCTTAACTTCTTCTTGCTCATTCGCTTTAACAGGATTATCGGTAAGATAATTGGCTAATAAGATGTAGTTATCGAGTGTTAGGTTTTCAGGACGTAAATTAACGTCAATACCTAGCTTTTCAATTTCATCTACATTAATTAGTTTTTTAAAACTATTTCGAATTGTCTTTCTGCGCTGATTAAAAGCAGCTAAACAAACAGTATTTAGTGATTCTAAATCTTTAACAGGGTTTTTAATTTCTTTATGAGGGGTTAACCTTACTATGGCAGAGTCTACTTTCGGTGGTGGCTTAAAAGCTTCTGGTCCTATTTCCATAACAGGCATGACCTGACATTGGTATTGCGTCATGATAGATAAACGACCATAAGCTTTACAGTCTGGACCAGCTGCCATACGATCAACCACTTCTTTTTGCAGCATAAAGTGCATGTCTTTGACTTTATCTTTAAACGTTAATAAGTGAAAAATTAACGGTGTAGAAATGTTATACGGTAAATTACCAAAAATACGTAATGGGTTTTCTGGTGTCGATAACGCTGCAAAATCGAACTTTAATGCATCGGTTTCATAAATAGTTAGGCTGGAAGATAAAAAAGGATGCTCTTTTAATCTTTTCGCTAAGTCTCTATCTAGCTCTACCACAGATATTTTACCAGCTCGCTCAACAGTAGGTTCGGTTAAAGCACCTAATCCAGGGCCTATTTCTACGAGGTTTTCACCAGGCTCTGGATTAATAGCATCTACAATATCGCTAATAATCATTTCATTAAAAAGGAAGTTTTGACCAAAGCGTTTTTTAGCTTGGTGACCTAAATGCATTTTATTGTTCATAAGGTTTTGGTAATTATCTTAAGTGAAAGCATCCACTTTAACGATGTGATACATGTTAAAGCGGTTTAAAAGTTAGATTGGGTTACTTGGTATTAGCTAAACTGATTGCACTGTTCATTGCTTCAAGCATGCTGCCCATATCTGCAGTTCCTGTTCCGGCAAGTTCTAAAGCAGTACCATGATCTACAGATGTTCTGATATAAGGTAAGCCTAGCGTAATATTGACCGAAGAGCCAAATCCTTTGTATTTTAAAACAGGTAAACCTTGATCATGATACATAGCGAGGATGACATCGGCTTGTTTCAGGTATTTATCTTGGAATATGGTATCAGCAGGTAAAGGCCCGGTGATATTGATTCCTTCTTCTTTTAAAACATTGAAGGCAGGTTCAAGTACATCAATTTCTTCTCGCCCTAAGTGTCCATCTTCTCCGGCATGCGGATTTAAGCCACAGACGAAAATTTTAGGTTCGCTGATACCAAATTTATTTTTTAAGTCGTCATGAACAATTCGAGTAATTTTCAGTAAACGATCGTGAGTAATCGCTTTTGAAACATAAGCAAGGGGGATATGTGTCGTAACAAGTGCAACGCGTAAACCTTCTGTTGCCAACATCATAACCACGTCAGAGCAGTTTGCCTGATTTGCGAAGTATTCTGTATGACCACTAAAGGCAATACCTGCTTGGTTTATTAAGCCTTTGTGAACAGGACCGGTAACAACAGCATCAAATTCACCTGAAATATTTTTATCGCTCACAGCTTTTAATGTTTCAACAACATAAGCGCCATTGTTGGTATTTAATTCGCCAGGAACACAAACATCTGGTAAATCAATATTTAATATGGTTAAAGTGCCAGCAGCTTGAGGAACTGGAGCTTTACTTTCGTCATAGTCGATTAATGTTAGCGGTAAACCTAATAACTTTGCTCTTTCAAGCAGCAGTTTTTTAGAAACAACGACAATAACTTCTACAGGCCATGCTTGTTGCGCCATAGCCACAACAAGATCTGGACCTATACCAGCAGGCTCTCCAGCTGTTATGGCGATGCGCTTAGTCATTATTTTTTATCCTGTGGGAAAATTTCAATGTAGGCTTCATCACGAGTTTCTTTCAACCAACGCGCACTCTCAATACCATATTTACGATTATGAAGGATTTGATAAGCTCTTTGTTGATTCATTTGTGAAGTCGCATCAACCATACGTCTATCGTTTAATACAGCAATATGCCAACCGAATGAAGAACGGAACGGCTTATGGTATTCACCAACTTTTAACACGGCTAAAGCTTCAGTGAAAGCTGGATCGTATGACTTAGGATCTGCCCAGCCTAAATCACCGCCTCGAACAGAAGTAGGGCCTTCAGAAAATTCTTTGGCCGCTTCAGCAAAGGTCATTTTACCTGCTTTAATATCTTCTAAAATTTTAGCCAGTTTTTGCTGTGCTTTTTCTTCACTTAAAATAATGGTTGGCTTGATGAGGATATGCGCAGCTTTCACTTCTTCTACTTCAACAACCTCTTTACCACGTATATCAATTATTTTTAAAATACTAAAGCCTAAACCTGTTCTAACTGGACCTACAATGGTGCCTTTCTTTTCGCCATCAACAAGTTCAGAGAATAAAGTTGGCATTTCGTTTACACTTTTCCAACCCAAATCACCACCTTCTAGTGCCTTTGGGCCACCTGATGAGGCGATAGCTATTTTAGTAAAGTCAGAACCATTATTTAATAACTCTACAACTTTATCTGCACGCTCTTTTGTGGCTGTCATGTCTTGTTGGTTAGCATTGCTTGGAAGTTCAATAAGGATATGGCCTAAATGATACTCAACCGATTCAGCGCTTTGTTCTCTCATAGTTGTTAGTAAATTTTCTACTTCTTGTGGAGAAACAAAAATGCGTCGTCTAACACTGTTTCTTTGTACTTCACCAGAGATTATTTCGGTGCGAACATTTTCACGGTATTTCTCATAATTAGTGCCACTAGCCACAATGCCTGCTCTAAATTGAGCTAGAGTTAAATTGCTTTCTTTAGCCATGTTAGCAATCGTTTGGTCTAATTGTGCATCACTTACTTGCACCCCCATTCGTTCGCCCATTTGCATTACTAGCGAGTCGCTAATAAGTTTATCCATAACCTGTGTGCGAAGTGCTTTATCTGAAGGTAAATCTTGATTGTTTTTCTTAGCTTGGGCTTTAATACTGGTTAATAAATCATTTACCTCAGACTCTAAAACAACGCCGCCATTAACAATTGCAGCTACGCGATCAAGGAGTTCTTCAGCGGCGTGCGTACTGAAAGTGAACATAGAACTCATCAAAATAGAGCTCGATAATGCAATGTATTTAAGTTTGTTTTTCATATGTTTTTATATTCTTAATGGTTGAAATAAATTTCTGCTTACACAAATATTCAAATTGAACGCAAAGTGGCGAATTAATTTTGCAAGTAATAGGGTTGTTTATAACCAAATATACTTGAATTAAACATTTCTTGTGTGCCAATCGATGATTGAGAGCCACTTAGACCTTTGATGATAAATTTCACCATAAAGCCGTTATCGAATTGCTCACGATCTGGGTTGCTTATATTAGGATCATCTACACTGGAATTAATGTGTCTATGATACGCGATACGAACAGCCCAACAGCAACTCTCATACTGAAAACCAGTATAAGTTTCTAAGCTTCGCTTTAATTGTAGATCTTGTGTTACACGTCCTACAAATGCCCATTGCTCATTTAGCGCAATATTTGCTAATAATGACACTTGCTCGATGCTTTTACCAGAGACGTCTCGTGTATATCGGTGGTTTAATTGCAAAGAATGGTATTCATCGAAACGATAATCAAGGTTAACTTGGCTTTTATTTGTATAGTTTTCAACAGTGTTGTATTGAATGTCACTACTAATTTGCCATTGCTCATTTAACCGATAAAATAAATCAGCAGCGACAGCAGATCTTTCTTCACGGATAAAACTAATGCCGGGTGAAGAACTTACTACAGCTTGTGAGCCTTCTTCAGAAGATAAAGAAATTGTTTGCCCTAAGCTAAATCGAAAAAACTCTAAGTTGGTAACGTCTAATAGGCGGGTTGTTAGACCCCAAGTTATTTGGTTTGCACCGGCTACTCTATCTAATCCACTATATCTTATGTCCCTAAATAGACCATAGTAGTCGTCTTGTAAGTTAGTTGTATCGTATAAACCGATATTACCTTGATTAACATCTCTTACATATAAATATTGTAATTGTGGCTCAAGCGTCTGCTTAAATTGTTGTCCAAATGCAGAGAAAGATTTGTCAAAATTAATACCACTGTGAATACGAACTTTAGGCAATGTACGGCTTACTTCTTCATCTAAAGAGCTACCTAGAGCAATATTATCTTGCTGATAATATGTGTGCATTAATTTGAGTTCTGAGTTAACAAACCAAGCTGGTGTTTGTACAGGAAAACTTAAACCGGCTTCTGCGTGAAATCGGTTTGCTTCAACGGTGTTTTTAGTCGAGGTTTTAAAGCTACTGAGTTCAGAATAAAAATCGAATTGACCAGCAAGGAATGGTAATGGTTGATAAGCTTCTACTTCTATTTGTGGCAGTGTTTTATAACTGGCTTCATGATTACCTAATACGGCGAAATCTTGTAGCTTTAAAGTTGTTTGCCAACTGTCACTAAAATAAGATAGTTCCCCTACTTGATATAAATAGGCATCGTTAGCGCTATATTGGCTACTTCCTATATCGACAAGGTAGTTGTCATCACTGATGTTCGTGTAATCAATATAAAGTCGATAATTATCAGAGAAAGTACCAATATGTTGAAGTCGAGCCAAATAACGGGCATCGTCATTATCTTTAATGTCTTTATCGTTGTTTAAATACTCTAAATCTATAATGCCTTGTTGTTGCTCAGTAAGGTATCTAAATTCAGTATTAAGTTGAGTACCACGCTTAGACATATAATGAGGTGTAATGGTGGCATCCATGTTCGGTGCAATATTCCAGTAGAATGGTGTTTCAATTTCTACGCCAGAGCGGTTCGATGAGCCAAACTTAGGGTATAAAAAACCTGAAGTTCTTTCATCTGTTAAAGGAAAAGCAAAATAGGGAACATAAAAGATTGGTACATCAACCACTCTTACTTTAGCACCGTAAGCATGAGCGTATTTGCCATCTGGTGTGATCTCAAGCTCATTCATTGTGATTTGCCAGTCGGGTACTTCACCAATACATGTTGTATAACTCGAGTTAATCATGGTTAAGCCATTTTCTTCGCTTAAAGTTAATGTTTGTGCTTTACCATGCCCTGGGTTGCTAAAGAGTTGATATGATGCAGAAGTCATTTCAGTGGCGTTATTTTGTTTATCTGCCTTTAGAGAGTCAGCAAAAACATTAACCGTTGCATTTTGATAGTTTATATTGCCAGTCGCATTTATTTGCATAGATAAATTATTGAATGCGAGTTCATCGGCTGAAATTTTTTGAGATTTATCAATTAACGTGACATCGCCACTGAAGTTGGTAAATTGGTCTTGTCTGATTGCGGCATTTTGCGACGTAATTTTAATACTTTTATCCGTTATTCTATTTTCTTTAGTGGTTATTTCGTTAATTGTGGGCACAAAGCACTGTTTGAAGGGTTGTTCGACGTAATTTTCATTTTTAAAAAGGGTGCTTTTAGCTAGCACAGAAGAACTGTGGCAAGCTATGAGTAATAAACAAAGCTGTAATCGAGAAAAGGGCATTTAAAATCCGCTGAAAATAACAAAATTATTGTTTTTGTAACGCTACCTAATACATTATAAAATGCATTACGAATATTTTAATGCTAAATAGGCTCGCTGGGTAGTTATTTCGGTTATCATGGGAAAGTTTTTTTGTATATTGCTGTAACAGAGAAGTATTGCTCTATTATTTATTATCAGTTTAGGTGTAAACATGCGTATTTGGGGAAAGGTTTTAGGTTTTTTATTTGGCTTCATGTTAAGTAAAAGTATATTCGGCGCTTTATTAGGAGTATGGCTTGGTCATCGCTTTGATAAGGGACTTGGATTAGACTTTAATAACTTAGCAGGGAGTAATATGGACGAAGCATCTCGCCAAGCTATTTTCTTTTATACCACGTTCTCTGTAATGGGGCATGTTGCAAAGGCTAAAGGGCAAGTTACTAATCACGAAATTGCTTTCGCTAGCGCTTATATGGATAAACTAGGCTTAAATAGCCAAATGAAAAAGCAGGCTCAAGATGCTTTTAAAGAAGGTAAAGCATCTAGTTTCCCACTGAGTGATAGGCTTAAACAGTTTAAAAAAACATGTAGTAATCGCCATGATTTATTACGTATGTTTATGGAAATACAGATTCAAGTCGCTTTTTCAGATGGCGATCTTGATAAAGAAGAGCGCTCAGTATTACACCGTATTGCTAAACTATTGGGTTTCTCAACAAGAGAGTTAGATAATTTACTTGAAATGATTATTGCAAGTGAATCGTTTCATCAATCTGGTTACCAGCAACGTTATGGTGGTAAAGCCCCTGCTAGTGCATCGCAATTAAGTAACGCTTATAAGGTTTTAGGTGTTAACGAAAAAGATTCTTTACCGGTAATTAAGAAGTCTTATAAGAAGCTTATGTCGCAACATCATCCTGATAAGTTAATTGCCAAAGGGCTACCACCAGAAATGATGGAAGATGCTAAGCAAAAAACACAAGATATCCAAGCGGCATACGATATGATCGTTAAACAAAATAAATAACCCCTAACTTAATTTTAAAGGGGAAGAGGGTTGCTGAATGAGGCCGTAGTAGGTGATTTTTGTAAGTCAAAATGATGTCATATTAGATGACATTGGTATGACTCTTATTACCAGCCAATTGAAACTAACCATCGCTTTATTTGACTAATTAGATCTTGTTCTGGGTATACACCTGCCACAACATTATTAAGCATTCTATGGCGATAAAAAACCTTTCTTTCTCGTTTAGCTAATACACTCCTTTCATCAGCTTTTTTTTGCACTATTAAGTGATCGTGTCTTAACGTTAAATCTAAAATGGGTATATCAGAGTGCGCTAAAGTATTGGCAAATTGGCTATTTATAGAATCAATGTTATTTTCATCACTGTGTAAAAAACTACTTAATAAAATAATACCATCTACTGTGAATTCGTCTCCTTCAGCGTGTTCGTTTTGGGCTAAAATATTGGCAATAATAGCAGCGTTATTACCTTGAGATATAATAAATATATGACCTGGATAATTTCTAGCTCTTTTTATAACGGCCTTTATAAGTACGGATAGTTTCTCTGTATACGCCGATAACATTGAATCATTCTCTTGGGCTTGCTTAACTTTATCTAGTGTTATCGAGGGGTAATTTAATGGTTTTGCTGGAGGGTAAACAGCAATGGTTGTCCAGCCATTTTGTGGGAATATATTTTGTAAAAAACGCGGCGCTTTTGGATGAATAACGGCCTGTTCCCAATCAGGGATGATCACCATAATACCTTTATTCACTACATGTGTATTTTCATTAATTAGCATCAAGTAACTATCAGGCCCAGCTAACAGGGTGTCTACCTGATCTTTGTGTAAAAAATGTCCTATATCGCCTTGGTGTTGTTGAAATTTATCTACATTTTGATTCGTAGGCAAAGAGGCTTTGTTTGATGCCAAGCTTGGTTTGACGCAAATAAGAAAGCCCATTAAAAATATAGTAACGACTAGTGTATGAATTGTAATGTAATTGTCTGTTTTCGTAGTTTTTATCACTAAGGGACTCTTTATATTTAACGCATGTAAAGGGTGAATTAAAGCCTTATTAATATCTAAGAAGGGACTCTAAATAATATTAGACCCTATAATTTAGTTTAGCTACTTAACAGGTGATTGTTTAAAAATTGATTTAATTATAAACGCTAGTGCGATAGACTACGCATCATATTTTAATGGCAAAAATTAGAACAAATAACGCACTCGCTTACAATAAAGTAAAGCTTGGTTTTTTGTAATTACTGGGGCTTTGCTGTTAATTCAAAACCTATTTTATTGTTATTTAGTTTAAGTGATTCTAAGTGAAACTATACATCCCTTCATATTTACTCGCTCTGTTGTTTTTAATCTGTAGTTGTCAGGTATTCGCAGTTACCACCATCTCTCAAACCAAAATAGAAACAGAGCAGTCTTCAGAAACGACGCTTAAGATATGGGAAAAACCTACGCCTATGTTTGAGCATCAATTCGATTGGATTCGTTTAGCTTCAAATGAGTGGCTTAAAGGCAATATTATTTCTGTTTATGACAACGAATTAGAATTTGATAGTGAAGAGTTTAACATTCAAACCTTTGATATGGACGATGTTAAAGAATTAAGAAGCCGTTACAATCAAAGTATTCGGTTAAGAGATGGCACTGTTGTTGAAGGTTTTGTTATTTTAAAAGATGGGGTCTTAAAAATTATCAGTGGCGGGGAAGAATTAACCTACCCTGTTTCAGAGTTGTTTAACTTAACATCGTCGTCAGAAAATCGATTGTCTCTTTGGGATGGAGATATTAGTTTAGGGTTTAACTTTCTTAAAGGAAATGTTGGTCAAAGTGATGTCACGTTATCAACAACAATTCAAAGAAGAACGGTAGACTCTCGATTAAAATTTGATTATGTTTTTAACTATTCAGAATTAGAAGAAGAGAACGCACCCAATGTTATTAATGCGAATACTAGCCGCTTTAATAGCAGCTATGATTGGCTTTACTCTAACAAAATATTCTTTCGTCTTGTCGATTTAGAAATCTTTAAAGATGAGATTCAAAATATAGAATCGAGAAACACGCTGGGTTTATCTTTAGGGTACCATATTATTGATAATCCTATTGCTTTGTGGGATGTAACGGTTGGTCCAAGTTATCAAGAAACAACTTACACAGAGAGTCTTGAGAATGACAGCGAAAAAAGTCCGGTGCTTTCAATTAATACCTTAGTAGAGTATGAAATAACCTCTAATATTGATTTTATTTTAGATTATCAATTTAAGTTTGTTAACGAAGCGTCAGGTACAAGACTTCATAACTTGAAGTCAGGGTTCTCTTTTGATTTAGCATACGATGTTGATATTGATTTCACGGTATACGTAGATCGCATCGCTGAACCCCTACCCAAAGCGGACGGAAGCCTACCTGAAGGAAATGATTTTCGTACCGTGGTTAGTTTAAGTTATGATTTTTAAAAGAAAGGGCAAGTGCTTGAAAATGATACTTGCTCTTGTGTTGTTGGGTGCGTAAAAGATAAATACTGAGCATGTAATTGCAATCGACTACTAAGTTGAAGTGCCTCTTCATGGGCGTAGAGTCTATCACCTAATATTGGATGCCCTAAAGCAAGCATATGCACTCTTAGTTGGTGTGATCTACCGGTTATTGGAGTTAACTCTACTAAGGTGGTGCTAAGCCCTTCTTTCATATCTTGTTGAATGACATTGAAGTGCGTTAATGACTTCTTACCGTTTTCATGATCTACCATTTGTTTTGGACGATTTGGCCAGTCACAAATAAGAGGTAAATTGACACTACCCTGTTCCTCTTTAATGCTTCCATACACTCGTGCGATATAACTTTTTGATGTTTCTCTTTTTTCAAATTGACGGCTTATTGCTACATGTGCAGGTTTATTTAATGCCATCACCATAATACCTGATGTCGCCATATCTAAACGATGCACAATCGTTGCCGTTGGAAGAACTCGTTGCACTCTATTTTGTAAGCAGTCTTGGTGCTCAGGCAATCTCCCTGGAACACTTAATAAACCACTACTTTTATTTAATATAACGAAGTCATTGTCTTGATAAATGATATCAATATAAGGATGCATGGGTGGGGTGTAAATAAAGTCTGGGTTTGCTGCCATAAAATTTTTACCAAACAAAGACTGATTTGAAACAGCCTTTGTTTGAATACGCCTTTATAAGGTTAAGGGAAAGTGGGATTAATTATTTTAATTACTGAATTAATTTGTGATAACAATTAATCGAATAGCTTCAAAGGTTAATTGCGCTTTTTCAATGTAATGAGCAAGTTGTTCTTGCTTAATACTGATAAAGTCTATTTCCCCTTGACGAACACTTGGATTTATCGCTTTTAATTCGGTTAAGCGTTGCTGTTCATCGCCTAACTGTTGCAGCATATTTGCTAAGGCTTTTTCTCTGATCGCTTCTACTTCTTGTTTACCGTGTTCTTCAGCTTTTGCGACAAGTGATGCAACTTGGCTTTTTAAGGCCTTAACAAGTTGCAATGCGACTTGTTTTTTTACAGGAATCAACTGATTATCAAGTAAGCTTTCATCAATATTTTTTGCTAAGTTCTTACCGTTTTTATCAATAAGTATTCTTACTGGTGTGGTCGGTAAGTAGCGACCTAATTGTAAATGACTTGGCGCTGTCGCTTCTACTGTAAAAATACATTCTAAAAAGAAGGTACCGGTTGGTAACGCTGCATTTTTAAGTAAACCGATACTAGCATTACCTATTTCATCACTGAGCACTAAATCCATTACACCACGAACCATAGGATGATCCCATGTGAGTAACTGATAGTTTTCATTTACAAGGGCAACTTCTCGATTAAAGGTAACTGTCGTGCCATCTTCTGGTAAACATGGAAAATTACTATTAAGCATATGTTCACTTTGGCTCAATACAATGCTGTTATCAGCCTTGTCATCTTGTTTTACGCCAAACACATCAAGAGCCTGAAACATGAATTGAGGTAATTCAGTGCCACTATCAGATTCAGCTATTTTGTCTACCAACTCATCCGCTCGACCTTGTCCTGAAGAGTTTAATTCGAGTAATTTGTCACGTCCCGACTCTAATTCTGCTTTAATCGCAATGTGTTTTTGCCAACTGTCACTGATTAAATTGTCAATTAATTGCGCAGTAGTTGACGTGTTATCAGGGCTAAGGGCAATTTTCAATAAAGTATCACCAAAGGCCTCATAGACTACTCTGCCAGTAATACAGGTATGTTCAAAAGCTTGCATCCCCTCATGGTACCAATCAAAAAGCATGTGTTGTGCAGAGTTTTCAAAGTAGGGCACGTGTAAACGGATAATATCGGTTTGCCCTATTCTGTCTAATCGACCAATACGCTGCTCTAACAAGTCTGGGTTTTGTGGTAAGTCAAACAATACTAAGTGGTGAGCAAATTGGAAGTTCCTGCCTTCACTACCTATTTCAGAACACAAGAGTAATTGAGCGCTGTCTTCATCTTGGGCAAAATAAGCGGCTGCTTTATCTCGTTCAAAGATAGAAAGCCCCTCATGAAATACAGCACTTCTAATACCCTGTTTAAGTCGAAGTGCAGCTTCTAAGTCGATAGCCGTTTGAGCATGAGCACAAATCACTAGCACTTTTTCTTTATTTAAAGATTGCAGTAAGTCTATTAAGTAGTCAACGCGAGGATCAAAATCGGTCCATTGACTATGAGGTTGCTCTAATGAGAAAAGTATTTCAGGTGTAAAAATAAGTTTTGATTTTTTAGAT
The DNA here is from genome assembly GCA_049607625.1 of Colwellia sp. Classification (GTDB taxonomy): domain Bacteria; phylum Pseudomonadota; class Gammaproteobacteria; order Enterobacterales; family Alteromonadaceae; genus Colwellia. Next base: position 2,127 of record JBMYWR010000068.1, on the reverse strand, counting down.
TCAATTAAAAAATCAGTATCTTCAGAAACCATAAAGTTATTTAGGCAGTCCTGATAAGCCTCAGGCATAACAAGTGCTTTAGGTAATACTTGTCGAGCAGGAAAACCTGTGATGGTATTTCTTGAGTTTCTAAATAAAATTCTGCCAGTGCCATGTCTATCAAGTAACTTCTTTAAAAGTGCTTGCCTAGTAGTAGCTTGTTCTTCTTTGTTAGCACTTTTTGCAGTAAGTATGGCAAGTGATTCACTAATATCAGACTCTTTAAGTAAGTCAATTAATACCTTTTGCTGAGATGAAGAGAGTTTGTTTCCTTCTACAAGGCTATTTGCAGCATCGGCAACTTCGCTATAATTTTTTTCTTCTTCGATAAATGCTTGATAATCATAAAACCTGTCGGGGTCAAGCAGCCTTAAGCGAGCGAAGTGGCTTTCATGGCCAAGTTGATCTGGTGTCGCTGTAAGTAATAAAACGCCAGGAATTGTATGGGCTAAATTCTCAATACACTGATATGCAAGACTTGGTGCGTCAGGTTTCCAGTTTAAGTGATGAGCTTCGTCTACCACCATTAAATCCCAATCTTCTGCAATCAGTGCATCATACCAAGTCGGATTATCCGTAACAAAAGCCAAGTTAACAAGTACAAGCTGCTCGGTGCTAAAAGGATTTCCTTGTTCATCGTCTCCATGCGAGTCTTGTGCACTTTCAACACAGCGGTCATGGTCAAAAATACTGAACTTTAAGTTAAAGCGACGTAACATCTCGACTAACCATTGATGCATTAGTGATTCTGGCACTATGATCAGGATACGCTTGGCACGACCTGTTACTAGTTGTTGGTGGATAATCAAGCCGGCTTCAATGGTTTTCCCTAACCCTACTTCATCGGCGAGTAGAACCCTTGGAGCAAAACGGCTTCCTACTTCGTCGGCAATATAAAGTTGATGTGGAATAAGGCTAACACGTGCTCCGGTTAAGCCCGTTAGTGAAGATTGCTGTTGCTGAAATTGGTGCTTTAATGCATCTTTACGAAGCCTGAACCAGTCTAATCTGTCTACTTGGTTATTCAATAAGCGATCATGTGGTTTATTAAACTTAATGAAGTGATCGACCATGATTTCTTTTAGCGCCACACTTTCTTGAGTATCTTGGCGAACACCGTGGTAGGTAATTATGCCATTATCTTCTTGGTAGTTTTCTACCTTAAGAAGCCAACCTTCATGACTTGGGATAATGTCACCTTCATTAAAGATTACACGTGTTAATGGGGCATTTTCTTTAGCGTATTGTCTTGATTCACCTGTTGCTGTAAAAACGATCGTAACAAAACGATGTTCTATAACGGTGACTGTTCCTAAACCTTGATCTGATTCACTATCACTTATCCAACGTTGACCTGGTTTAAAAGGCATAAAACATACTCCAAAATATTCGTTATGCAATAATCGCAATTGCATTAACGTTTTTGCTAAAGACAGATTGCTAGAAAATAAAAAAGGGCGCTATTGTATACGCAACTCGTTTAAAAATCAGCTCGAACATAAGAAGTATAGGGTAAACGGTTTTAATTTCATCATTTATAGCCATTCTCTTTATTTTATTCAGCGAACAGTCTTTTATTATTTAACTTGATTGCAGGATATTTACTAGGAGAAGAGGAAGTGACCAAAATAGAAGGATGGTTAATGGTGGTGGTATAAAACTGTAAACACCGTTAAAATCTTTATATAACCTGAATAGTCGTTACAATAAGAAAGGTATTATGAATAATTTTATTATCGAATTTAAAAATGCTTTAGCTCCGGAATTTTGTCAAAAACTCATTAAAAAATTTGAATCAAGCCAAGACAAAGTTGCAGGAAGAACAGGAGATGGCGTTGATAAATCGAAAAAAGACAGTGTCGATTTATACCTTTCAAATAGCCCACAATGGCAAGAAGAAGCAAAAAACATCTCTGAAATGGTGCTTAAAGCGACGGTTGAATATGTTAAGCAGTACCCTTTAATGCTAACCGGCGCCATTTCTCCTTCAATGAAAGACCCCGTAACCGGTGAGCAAAAAACCATACACCATGAAGATATTGGACGGATGAATAACCAGCAAATAGAGCATTTAGTAAAGCATATATA
>JBMYWR010000067.1:0-17053 GCA_049607625.1 Colwellia sp. | reverse complement strand
GCAATATAAAGAGGCTGCTTAACAATTTAGGCGACAACTGCCTTGAAAAACGCCGCTATCGGAATAGTTGTAGTCTGCAGAGGCTGATAGTGTAGGTAAGAAGCCAGAGCGTGATTTACCTAATGTGGTATCAGCTTTTGACATCCCTTGTTTGGCGATAATGATGTCGTAATTGGTGTTTCTTAATGTTTCTTTAAGTGTTTTTTGTCTTTCTAAAGTAATTTTTTTATAGTGTAAATTTAACTTTATATCGAATCTCGGTTTTGTATTGGTTTGAGTGGTCGAATTAAGTTTTCGTAAAGATATTGCAATATCTTTTTTAATATTTTCAACTTTTCTTTTATTCCCCTCTTTTTGAGAAAATGCTTCATATACATCAGTTTTAGACACATTTCCCAAATTGTTATTCCTCTTTACTTGCTTCAAACGAAGCGAGGAGGATAACAATTCTGCTTTTGTTGCCTTTTGCTGAGCTTGGTACTTCAGGTACGAAAAATAATTTTCAACGACATTAACAATAATATCGTTAATTATTTTATTGTGCTTTATACGATTAATCTCTCCTTCAAGTTTGATTTCATCGTAAGCATACATTTTAGAGTAATCAATTAAGGTCTGAGATATAGATAAGCTATAGCCGTTACTATTATATTCATTCTCTAAATTTGGGGTGTTAGTATTTGGATACTTGGTTGTTGAGTCCGACCAAGTTGTATTAGCTTGTATATTAACGACAGGATAAAAAGGAGATAGCCCCTTCTTTCTATCATACTCAGATGAGATAAGCTCATGTTCAGAACTACGTATTTTGTAATTAGAAGCTAATGCATTATCAATAAGCTGTTTTAACTCTGTTGAAGTTGCACTTTGTGTATACAACCCCAGTGTTGCTGGAAATATAATTAAAGCAATACAGCGCCTTATTACACGCAAAAAACTACCAATACTTGGCAATAGAAGTATTTCAAAAGTATTAAAAATAGTTTTCTTTTCCATCAATCCACCTTTTTAACCGCTAAATACTTTTTAAGAACTCTATATATTTCTTCTTTTTTATAGGGTTTAGGTATAACAAAATCCATCCCTGAATCTATGCATTTTTTATGCTCATCTTTACTGGTTAATGCGGTTGCACCAATAATGTTTTTAGGGGGTAAATTATGTTCTTTTTCTATTTTTCTTATTTCTTCTGTCGCTTCTAAGCCATCAACATTTGGCATAATACAATCCATGAAAATAACTTTATAGTCATTCTCCTGTACCATTGAAATAGCTTCTCGACCATCTCCTGCTGTATCACAATCGAAATCAAATTCTCCCAATATCTTTTTCAAAATAAACTGTTGTAACTTGTCATCTTCTACTACCAAAATTCCCTCAGAATCTGAAGCTTCATCTGCTTTTTCATCTTTATCTAAGTGCTCAACAATCGAAGAAATAAAGTCGAGAGGTGGGCAAGGATGATAAAAAATATGGTCTACATGTTCATAAATTGTTTTATCTATGGTGGCCGTAGAAAATGAAAGGAATATTTTTATATTGGCTTTGTTCATTCTTGCTTTAATAATTTTACAGAATGGCTTTAAACTGACACCTTGAATGGTATCCGTTAAAAAGATCCCATCGTGCGACCTTAATTGCTTTAATGAGGTGAAAATTTCATTTGGGTTTCTCGCTATAATAATTTCAGCTCCATGATCGAATAGCATTTTATCAATTACATCAACCTGCATATCTGAATCCCCACAAATTAAAAACTTCTTGCCATGTAATTTATTATTTTCAGTTTGGTAAGCTGCTGGCGATATATCGAAAGAAATTCTTACACGGGTAACGCCTTCTGTATGTTTTTGGATAACCTCATAGTTCTTTATATTGCCAAGTAATGTTTCTGCTAAGGCTTTGTTGGTAATTGTTTTCTTTGGAGATACTCCCCAAGGAAGGCTCTCTATTTCTTGCATAGAAGGCATTGAAGTTTCATACATGAAAAGATCTATGTTGACTTGCAGTTTATCTACCCTTTGAGCTGATGTGCAGCCAATGGTAAATAATATATGTTTGCTATCTGAGCTAGATATTGTGTCTGAAACTTGCATCAAAAGCACCCAAAAAAGTCCCGTTTGATTACCATAAAAAGAAGATGGAATGGCATTACTTACATAACTTTCTATGGTTTTATTTCGTTGCTTCGACTTGGTTGCCAACAATACAATTAACTCACTGGCTAACTGATAAAAGTCTATGGATTTGTTATCTGAAAATAAGTCGACACTTGAAATTAAATTGAAATTCTCAGCTAAGTTCTCTAAAGTTCGTGTCGCTGTTACTATCTCCATAGCCTGTAGCTTTTTCTGATTATCCTCTTCATCGACAAGTAAATTTATACCACCTTGAATTGTATTTGTTATCCCTCTTATTTCATTTCCTAACAAATTATACAAACGCTGATATAAATCAGTTTTAGACATTTCTTTTTCAAGCTTTTCATAACTGTAAAGCAACATAGAATAAATTTTTTTTTCACTTGGCGTTGCCGATGTATTGGAGATTCTCTTAGTTAATGATTCGTGGTTTAAGTCTTTAACATCGCTTAAAATGTGGGTGAATGTTTCTGTTAGTTGTTTTTTTTGTGAAATAAAGGTACGTTGCATTTTCACAACAATAGCCCAACACATGATGAAAATTACAATTAGAATAATATTGACTACAATTAATAAATAGCGCTTTGTTTGCTTATTTACCTCTATTTCGTTAAGGAAAATGGTATGCGTATTTTCAGCTATTTCTTTAAATTTGTTATAACTCCTTCTTAATTCTTTTTGTAGTTTAGCCCCATCACTCTCCTTCTCATATTTTTTTAAATATAATCGAACATAGTCAAAATCTAGCAAACCAGCAATTGAAAGTAACTTCTTCTCTTGTGCCGCCATTGCCATCAACTGCACAATTTCTTCATCTAAGCTGTTTGTTAAAACGAGTATTTGGTTTTTATTACAAGCTTTTTTTTGTTTACTATTACTCTCACATAAGTTTAGAGTAGCGAGAGTTAATTCAAAGTTTTTTTTAATATCTTCTGTTTTTTCAAGTATTTTAAATTGTTCAAAATGAAGAATAGCCTCTTTAGAAGAAAGAGAGTTTTTAAGCAAATAGAAAAATTGTCCTAATATAAGAATCAGCACGCAACTAAAAAATATTTTTATCCTCAATGATTTTTGTTTTATTTTCATGTTTTAACGTTCATTAAATGATTCATTCAAAGCTGACATAATTGGTTTTAATGCATAGTCGATTACTTTTCTTGAGCCTGTCTTAATATCTGCCGTAAACTCCATGTATGGTGTCAAATAATATTTAACGCCATTACTCTCTAAGTAATCGGCATCTATACTTAAAGTAGCGATGAAAAACTCTTCTTCTTTTTCTTCATACGAACCGCGTGAAACAGACTCGATGACACCATTTATCACTCCATATTTAGCAAAATTATAAGAATCAAATTTTAATTTTACTTTCTGTCCTTTCTCAACAAAGCCAATATCCTTTCTAGGTATTTTAAGTTGAGCATGTAAGGTATTGTTAAGGGGGGGTAATATCGGCAATACTATCGCCTGGTGAAATAATCGCGGAAATATAATTGTAGGTAAGATTATCTACCGTCCCATCTACAGGTGAATATACATATAGCCGCTCTACTTTATCTGACAAAGAAGGCAGAATATTTTCTTTAAGAATTAATTCCTTACCTAGTTTTGCCAAATTCGTTCTATATTCATTATTTCTTGTAAAGATTGTATTTTCTAACTGTTTACTCAACCTGTTTAATAAAAAACCTTCATTCAAAACAGACTCATTCAAGTTTTCAATTTCTCGCGCCATATTCATTTTCTGTACTCTCATATTAAGTACATCTGTATATGAGGCCATTTCCTCTTTATAAAGCTGCTCTTTAATTCGAAGTTGATTATTAATAATCTCTAATTGTGCATAAGACATTTTTATGCGATTTTTCATCGATTTTATGAGCTGTGTTTTATGTATAATGTCGTATTCAATTAACCCATCATTGGTTTTATTCTTGTTATTTTCTACTTCCCATAAATTATACTGAACACTGACTGTTTTTGGGTTATTCGGAAAACTTTCAAAATTTGGAGGTTCACCTGAAATTAATGATCTAAATTTTATTAATTCTATTGAAATTTGATTTATTTCAAATTGAGTAGACTTTAATTCGCTTACTTTGTCTAATGAACGAAGTTGAGCTAATTTTTGCCCTTTAAAAACAACATCACCCGGCTGAACAAATAGTGCCTCTAACATTCCCCCTTCTAAGTGTTGAACCTTCTCAATATCTGAATTGAGCAATATTTCTCCGCGTGTTGCCGTTGTAATTTCTAACTCTGCTTGAAGCGACCAAATCAGAGTAATAATGGCAAAAATAAAAAGTAGAATGGCCACTTTTTGTGACGTAACTTTATCTTCTTTAGCTTTATCTATATCAGAATCAAATGAATGCACACTATCAATAGATTGCTCTATAATAGTTTCAAAATTGTCGCGCTTATTATGAAGTTCATTCACTTTTAACTACTGTATATGATTTTTAATTTGTTCCGTGGTCTCATTCAGCTTTGTAAAAAGTATGTCTAAATCAGCCTTATCTGGTAACGAACCAGCCTTTGCTGTTTGTTCACAAGCTTGAATTAAAGGAACACAATCTTGTTCACAAAGATTTGACAATGCTCCTGAAAGAGAATGACAACTATGAAACAAGGTTTCAGTATCACCTGCTTGATAGCTTGTTTCTACACTCTCTATCGTCTCTAAATTGTGTTCTATAAATATAGTAAAAAGTTCCTTTACACAGTCTTCATCACCACCAAGGAGTTCTATTAAAGCTGGAATATCAATCATAATTCACCTCAAGTTAAAAATGCTTATTTAATATATAGTTCTAATATTGATTTTAAGCAATTTTAATCAAATTTTTATGCATCAAACCAATTAGATAATTGCTTTATAACGTTCATTTTCTAGTAAATGCTATTGAAGCTAAAAGGACTTAATTAAATATCTCAAATGTATTTCTTTTTCCGACTATAAACATTTAAATACACACCTTTTACGAATAATGAAGGTAAGCTAAAATTTCAAAAAAAAAGGCTCAAACATACTTTATAAAGTAAGTTTGAGCCTCTTAATACTCTAAGATTTAATCACAAAAAAAACATCAGCTATTCTAGCAATTACATAGACCTATATTGCTGGGTCAATCTCGTTAGCCGCATCTTCACTAGAAGAAGTCGAAGAGCTATCGTCGAAGCTAGCGCTGTCATCAAGTACATCAACACCAAGATCCGTATTATCCGATGTAGTCCAATCGCCAGAGCTGTTATCCTCTGAACCAGTAATCATCTGCTGATTATCTGCACTTGAGCCTTGCATTTCATAAGAAGGATCGACATCTATAGAAACCTGCCCTGTAGCACCTTCAACAGCTTGGTCCATACTATTTAAACCTGACATATCCATTGTAATATCTGCTGTAGCGCTTTCAGATATATTTAGCGTAATCGGTTGTGTTAAATCGCCACTGATTAAGTACTCACCATCTCCTTGATCTATTCCTGATTGAGGTGTTACGCCATCAGGTAAACCTGAGATAATCATATGATCTACATCACTGTTTGATGATATTTCAGTAGGAACTGAGATATTGACACTTCCGCCAGGTGCAGCATTATAGTCGAATTCTTCAGTTGCCGGCGTCGAATTAAGTGTCATAGAGCTATCAACGGTATCAGTCCCATTGCTCACGCTGTAGCTTATATCAAATGCCCCTTCTGAATCACTGTTTTGCTCAATACTATAAGTTCCGTCTAAAAGGTCTGTAATTGTTGCATTATCTGATTGCAGGTTAGAAACACTCAAGTTTTCACCTTCAATACCTTCAACATTCGCAAGAAGCTCTTCTGTTGTGACGATAGTTGCTGGAGATTCCTCGACTACGGCTTCTTCTGTTGTCGTAGTCTCTTGAGCGTTATTGAGTGCTGTAATTTCTAGATCTACGGTATATGTAGAGCTGCCATCTGTAGTGAAGTCGACTCCTATTGGACCACCATAGTCAGGATCAGACCAAAATGTCCAAGTACCATTTTCATTATCAATAAGTACTCCATCTTCACCGGAATAATTTACCGTATCTACATTGGTTGCATTCGAATCCAAGCCTTGAGACTCAAGAAGGTCATCAGCCTCAATTAAAACTGATCCATCATCGTTCATGACAAATGCAGCCTCTTGTGGCACATCTGATAGTAGTTCACTTTCATCTTCTGTTGACGATTCATCGCCTTCATCAAGAGTGACGGAAGTTACTGTAACAAAGAAGTCTCCATTGTAATTATCTGGTGGCGTCATAGATAATGCGTCCATGTTCCAAGTGGTTATATCAACCTGCTGTCCCTCCTCTGTTATTGTAATCGTATTAGTACCATCACTAACAACAAAACCAACCGGATAGCCTGTCATAACCAGACTTTGTAAAGACTCTGAAGTATCTAGCATTTCAACATTGAGGCCAAAATGCCCGGTTGAATCTTCACTAAATACAAGCGGCCCTTCATGATCGGTTGTTATAACTGTCCCATCAGCAACAGGGCGAATATAAACAGGTAAGTCTATAGTCGTTTCGCTATTTCCATCAGTACTTACAACCTGCAAGCCTGTGGTACCTGCAAAATCAGCTGTCGGCACAAAGGTCCATGTACCATCACCATTATCAACCACCTCACCTTCGGCTTCATCACCTTCTGCGGTAATAACACGTGAAATAGTTACACTACTGTCAACATCACCAAAGAGGTTTTGTAAATCGTCACTACTAAAGGTTATTTCACCATCTTCCTCTGTAGTTAAGTGAGCATTGTTTTGCTGGAATGGCGCATCATCAACAGGGATAATATCCATATTTAATGAGCCTTCAACACTCTCACCTTGACCGTCACTAACTGCATAAGCTAAGTCAATCAAACCATTAAAGTTTTCTGGTGTTGTCAGGCTAAAGGTACCATCTTGATTTTGTGTAAGACTTGCGTTCGCCGGTTGACGAACACTTAAATTATCAAGTGTTAAATTATCACCATCAATGTCCCCTGCCTGAGAGATAATATATGCTGGGTCTATTGTTATTGCTACGTCTTCTGTGCCATCTAAGTTAATAGTAGGCGCCGTTGGTAAATCGTTAACTGAATTAACCGTCACATCAACATTTGATTGAACGATTGAACCGTTACCATCACTAATGTCGTAGGTGATATCAAGTTCACCATTAAAGTTAGCATCAGGGGATACCGTAAACGAGCCATCGCCGTTATCAACAATCGTAGCGTTCTCAACACTTAGGTTACTGGCCGTTAAGTCATCGCCGTCGATATCTGACGCATTGGCTAACAAGTCACCTTGTGTAAGGGTAAATGAACCATCTTCGTCAACGCTAGCTGATACATTACCGCTTACTTCAACTTCATCGTTATTCGCCACAACATGTAAATCAAACTGCGAGCTGGTCACAACCGGAGCGGCATCACTGCCTAATTCTTCGGTCGTTGCGGTAACCATTAACGCAACATCACCATTGAACTGTGCTGGTGGCGTAAAATCTAAACTATCAAGCGACCACGCTGTAACATCTGCATTACCCGTTTCATCAATGGTTGCTGTGTTGCTGCCATCACTGATCACTGAGCCTTCCGGCAATCCGCTAAGCTCAATGCTGGAAACAGTTTCTGAGCCATCATCATCCGCGGAGCTCACACTCAGGTTTAAATTAGCTGAGCCATCTTCTGCTAAAACAACATCTGCGCCGTTGGTAAAGTCTGCATTGTTTTCACTTAAGGCCTGAATAGATACATTATCAACTGTATGATCGGTTTGCGCGCCATCTTGTACGTTGGTAATACGAATACTAAATGAGCCTGAATCTTGTAAGGTAAAATCAAAACTCTCGTGTTCAGCATTTAAGTGTCCTGTATTGTCATAATCATGCGTGGCAATAACATCTCCTGTGGCATCATCAATAATATCAACACGGCCTGCTGAAGTACCACTACCTATATGCGACTGATCAAATTCAACCGTATAAGTTAACCCTTCAACACCTCCCTCAATTGATTGCTCTGCCGTGCCTCCAGCATGATCACCACCTGCACCAAAATACAAACTATCGTAATAATCGTCATTGGCTTCGCCATCGAATGCCCAGCTTTCGCTGTGGTTGTCGCCACCATTGGCAACCATTTCAATATCTAGCAATCCACCTGTCAGACCAATGTCTGCTGCATCAACTATAGCGCCCACTGTGACGTTGGCAGCGCTACTCACGACATCTGTACCATCACTGACATCGAAACTTAATGACACGTCACCACTGAAATTAGCGTCTGGGTTAATGGTAAAGCTACCATCGCCATTGTCGGTAACGCTTGCGTGCTCGCCTGCCGACACATTACTGGCTGTAAGTATATCTCCTTCAACATCACTTGCATTAGATAACAACTGCTCTTGGCTTAGCGTGATATTGCCGTCTTCATCTACAGAATAAGCCTGAGACCCATCAATAACAGGCTCATCATTGACCGACATAACACTTACATCGGCTGAGGCTGAAGCCGTTGCACCATCGTCGTCAATAACCTGAACATCGATGCTAACATCACCATTAAAGTTCGTATTAGGGGCGAAATCATAAGTGCCATCGCCATTATCAGTAAGCACACCGTCGCTGCCGGTATAAGTAACCGAATCAACTGACACGGTACCATCTACATCGCTTGAGTTAGCCAATAACTGAGCATCACTAAACGTTAATGTGCCATCTTCAGCCACGCTGTAAGTGGTACCCCCTGCCACAGGGGAGTCGTTAATATCATTAACCGTAACGTCTGCGGTAGTAGTATCGGTTGCACCATCGTCATCGACAATCGCAACATCAATACTCACGTCGCCGTTGAAGTTCTCATTAGGCGCGAAGCTGTAAGTACCATCGCCGTTATCAGTAAAAACACCATCGGTGCCAGAGTAGCCAACGCTATCGACACTCATCGTGCCATCTACGTCTGAGCTATTTGCAAGTAACTGTGCATCACTGAAATTCAGCGTGCCGTCTTCATCAACCGAGTAACTGGTTGAGCCTGCAACCGGTGCATCATTAATATCATTAACAGTGATATCGATATTGGCATCAGTGGTCACTGTGCCATCACTCACACTAAAACTTAAATCTTCACCTGATATTTCGCCGTTGAAATTCTCATTCGGCGCAAAGGAATACGTACCATCGCCATTATCGGCAAACACACCATCGGTACCGGTATAAGAAACATCCGCAACACTTAAACTATCGCCCGCATCAATGTCACTTGCGCCACTCAATAGCTGGTCATCGGTAATCGTTAGCGTACCGTCTTCATCAACGCTAAACGATTGATCCTCTACCACCGCAGCATCGTTAACATTTGTTACATCAAGGTTTAGTGAGCCTGGGGTTGTACCCGTGCCATCGTTTATATCAAAACTAACATCAATTTCACCATTGAAGTTAGGGTCAGGATTAATGGTAAAGGTGCCATCACCGTTATCAGAAATGATCGCATTATCCGCTTGTAAGTTTTCTGCTGTTAAGCTATCACCATCCACATCGGATGCATTCGCTAACAAATCGGCTTGAGTAACCGTGATACTGCTGTCTTCTGCTACCGTTGCTGACAAGTCAGAGGTAATCGGTAAATCATTCACCGCGGTAACAGAAACATCAACGCCCGTCGATACGGTTTCTTGACCATCGCTTACGTCAAAACTGAAACTAATATCACCATTAAAGTTGGCATCAGGGGTGACGCTATAAGTGCCATCACCATTATCAACAATAGAAGCTGAACCGCCCTCGTTTATCGATAAATTACTGGCGCTTAGATTGTCGCCATCTATATCTGAAGCATTCGCTAACAGATCTGCTTGTGTAAGGGTAAGCGTGCCATCTTCACTAACACTGGCCGCTATATTTTCTGAAACTTCTGGTGTGTTGTTCGTACCTTCATATTGGAAGGCTACATTCGCCGTGTCAGTTGCGCCGTCTTCATCGGTGATGGTGTAGCTAAACTGGCCGGTAATTTGCTCTCCTGCGGGTAGAGCTAAGGCATCGCTATCAGGCATAAATTGCACTTGCTGTATACCGTCTACCTCAACAATATTAAGCGTTCCTAGGATGTTACCATCTGCATCTACCACATCCGATAAACCCGTTATGCTAACATCGCCTTCAAGGTCGCTATCATTAGACAGTACGTCAAAATTCGTCACAACATCATCGGCGGCAACGACTGTACCTTCAAGTGATTGAATCACTTCAGGGTTACCAACCAATGTTGGTACACCATTAATCATGTCTGCATTAGAGCCTTCAACTACAAACTCTTGGTTCTCTTCAAACTGCATTCTAAATTGCGGCTCAGTATTTCGAGTCGCTTCAAGTGTGTCACCTGCGTATAACGCATCAACGTCATCTTGCGTTGCACCAAAGTTGGTATAGGTTTGGAAGTCGCGAATTTCACCCGTTAGGTTGTTACCATCGCTATTTTCACCCAGGGTCATAAATTCAGACCAGTTAAAGCTTGAGCTACCAAAATTCCCTTCCCCAGCTAACTCGCCATCAACGTATAAGTCAGTGCCTGAAGCGCCAAGTGAAAATACAACATGATGCCATTCGCCGTCAGATAAATCAGTACCACTTGTGGTCGTCGTTTCCGTGCCATGAGCACCAGCCCAAACAGAGCTTTCTAACTGGCCATCCTCATTAATGGTCAGGCTTCTATCTGTTGCACCGTTTGCTGCTTGAATAGAGAATAAACCTTGGTCGCCTTCAGCATCCTCTGGGATCTTGATCCACATCGAGGTTACTTGACCACCCGCATCATTATTACCAACACCTAAATGAAGTGCATCGTCACCATCAAGTGACAACGAGCCAACATTGCCATCATCATTGGCTATCGGGCCGTCATTAACAGAGTTAACGGTTAAATCAACACTGCTTCCAACAATTTCTCCTGAAGGATCGCTAATGTCAAAACTTAAACTGATCTCACCATTAAAATTTTCATCAGGGCTTATAGTAAAGCTACCATCGCCGTTATCAACAACGGTGGAGTCATTTGCTGATAAATTAAAAGCACTTAGCGTGTCACCATCTACATCGGAAGCGTTTGCAAGAAGTTGCTCTTGGGAGAAAGTAATTGCGCCATCTTCATCAACAGAATAGGCTAAATTCCCCGATACCACAGGTGTATCGTTAACTGCAATAACGTCAATACCTGCTGTAGTAGTATCTGAAGCGCCCTCTTCGTCTATTACTACAATATCTAAGCTAACACTCCCATTAAAATTTTCATTTGGAGAAAAATCAAAAGTACCATTACCATTATTAGTTAATATGCCATCTGAGCCCGAGTAAGATACAGAGTCGAGTGAAACAACTCCATCTATATCTGAACTGTTAGCAAGTAGTTGTGTCTCACTGAAAGTTAATACACCGTCTTCATCGACATTGTAACTTGTAGCACCTGCAACAGGTGCATCATTTACCCCTTCAACAACAAGACCGATATTGGCGTCAACTGAATCTGTTCCATCACTAACCGCAAAACTAAGGTTTATTTCTCCGTTAAAATTCTCGTTAGGAGCAAAACTGTAGCTACCATCTTCATTAGTGGTTAATACACCATCGGCTCCAGTGTAACTAACTGACTCAATTGATAAGCTATCTCCATCTATGTCTGTTGCACCAGAAAGTAATTCATTTGCTGTAAAAGTTAAAACACCGTCTTCTTGAAGAGTAAATGATTTATCAACCGCTGTTGGGGCATCATTCTCGGCGGTTACATTAACCTCAAAGGTCATTGAGTTATCTGTTTCATCCGATAAAGGAATATCATCTGCATCAACTTGACCATCGCTGTTATTATCTTGGCCTACGTTAACTTCAAATGTTTCACTGTTTGTCGTTGTAGAATCGCTCTCTGTTGATGTAGCTCCTTCAGATGTTTCCGTTACTGCTTCACTAGATGTTTCGCTTGTTCCAGAAGGCGATTCTGCTGTACTACTTGAAGTCGCTGTTTCTGTGGATGAATCGCTTTCTGTTCCACCAACACTTTGCGCACCAGTAGATTCTTGAGAAGTGTCGTCCGCAGATTCACTAGTTGTTACATCACCGGTATTAGAGGTCGTTTCATCATCAGCAATGACACTTTCAACATTGTTTGATTGTGAGTCCGAAGAGGTGGGTGCGGAAGTATCAGCTGATTCAGAATTATCAGTATCTGTTGTCTCATCACTATTAGTGGTGGTTGATGCATCTGATGAAGTTAAATTACTTTCTGCTTCTTCAATATCAGCCGTAGTTGAGCCTGTTGCAACAGTATTTGAAACAGTAGACTGCCTATTATCAGTAGTACCACTTGTACCAGATGTTGTGGTATCTGTACTAACTTGTTCCGTTGCGTCATTTAGTTCTTCATTATTTGAAGTATCACCACTGTTGGAATCTGCCATTAACTCATCTCCGAAATATACAATACTAGGAATAGCCTTTATAAAATATCGTCCACATTTGTGGTTTTAGCAAGTTACTAGCAAAATTAACAATTACATTTGGAGTCTTTATTTTCGTGGGGTTAAATAAAATTCAGGTTAATTATTTGTTAAATAAAATGACTAAAGACACCTTAAAAAAATATATGATTTTTAACACTATGAAATTTCTTTTTTTTAATTTTCAGTCGTAAAAATAAAAAAACCTAAATGAAGAGGTTCATTTAGGTTCTTACTTAAAATTCATTTTTATATAATTATTTAAAAATTAGCTTTTCTTTAAAACATCGAGCCAATTTCTAAGTGATACATTCCGAAACCAGCTGTACTTGCATCACTTAAATCAATCCAAACTTGCTGATAGCTTGCTTTAAAAAACATACTATTATCTAATTCGTAACGAACACCAGCAGCAACATTGTAAGAAAGCCTAGAGTCAGAGTGGGTATTTTGGTAACTTTCACAAATATATCCCCACCACGGGTCCCACCAGCAAATGGTATTAGGTGGACCATCAGCAATGTTACTATTCATATAGCTCCAACCAGCCCCTGCTTGAAGAAAAGGGGTAAAGCTGTCTGCCATAAAGTTATATACCACATTCACTTGTGAGTTATACAAATTCATTTTATGGCTCACATCGTATTCATCACCATCATCTTCAATAAGCGTAGCATGATATTTTGGTGAAACAGATGTCCATTCAAAGTTTACTAAAAGATGGGGGTTAAAGTTATAACCAAGTGAGAAACCCCAACCGAAATCATCTTTCACCTCTACAGTTGAACCATTGACTCCATTGTTATCAAATGTTTCAGAGCCTACCACTTTAAAAGATGCTTCCCATCGGTCACTACGTTTAGTGTAATTTGCCTCAGAAAACTGACTATAACTAATTATTGTAAGCACTATTAATGCAGATATTATTTTCTTTATAATCATATTCACCATTCCCAAATGTAATATTTATTTTGTTGCTCTTGATACATACTCACCCGAGCGAGTATCTATTTTCACCTTTTCACCTATTTGAACAAATAAAGGTACTCTGATTACAGCCCCTGTTGATAACGTTGCTGGTTTACCGCCAGTACCTGCTGTATCCCCCTTCAAACCTGGGTCAGTTTCAGTTATATCGATCTCAACAAAATTAGGCGTCGCAACAGAAATAGGATTACCGTTCCAAAGTGTAATGGTACAAATATCACCTTCTACTAACCACTTAACAGAGTCTGCTACTGCTTTCTCATCAGCACCAATTTGCTCGAAAGTTTCATTATTCATGAAATGCCAAAACTCACCATCAGCATAAAGATAAGCAAGTTCTACTTCCATTACATCAGCCCCTTCAACTGACTCACCTGATTTAAATGTTTTTTCTAAAACTTTACCTGAAACAAGCTTTCTAATCTTCACTCGATTAAATGCCTGACCTTTTCCTGGCTTAACAAGTTCGTTTTCTAAAATATTGCAAGGCTCTCCATCTTGCATGATTTTAAGACCCGCTTTAAATTGATTTGTGCTAAAAGTTGCCATAGTATCTCTTTTGTTATGTGCCGATTACCATTAAAATAGCCACCAAACGATGACAATAATTAAGGTTAACCTTTGAAATTAGAATTACCACAGATAATACCGCAAATTGATGATGATTTGCATCTTTGTGATGAAAAATCATGGCAAAAAGATTTGCGAGCGGTAATTACTGATCCCCATAACTTACTTGAAAGCCTTGATATCGACCCTCAAGCCTATTTAGAACATTTCTCTGCTAGAAAATTATTTCCGGTACGAGTGCCTGTACCTTTTATAAAGCGCATGGAAAAAGGTAACTTTAACGATCCTTTACTTAAACAAGTGATGCCACTTTCAAATGAGTTTATCCTCACAGATAACTATAGCACCGACCCACTTGATGAACATGATACGGTTGCAGAGGGCTTATTACATAAATATAAAAACAGAGTGTTAATGATTGTGAAATCGGCTTGCGCTGTAAATTGTCGATACTGTTTTAGGCGACACTTTCCATATAAAGAAAATAGCCCTAACAAAAAGAAATGGCAAGAAGCTCTTAATTATATTTCTGCGCATGAAGAGATAACGGAAGTTATCTTTAGTGGAGGCGATCCTTTAATGGCAAATGATGAACATCTTCAGTGGCTCGTTGAACAACTAGAAAAAATCAACCACCTAAAGCGATTAAGAATTCACTCTAGACTACCTGTTGTTATACCAAACCGTGTAACGTCTAAATTAGTGCACCTATTGAAAAGAACTAGATTAAAGACGACCTTTGTATTTCATATAAATCACCCTAATGAAATAGATGATACATTTATTTCTGCAATTGAACTTTTTAAAGAGGCAAGAATACCTTTATTTAATCAAAGTGTTTTACTTAAAGGAATTAATGACGATGCAACCACTCTTGTAAAATTGAGTGAAGATCTATTTGATAATGGCATTCAACCATACTATTTACACTTATTTGACGCTGTTCAAGGCGCTGCTCATTTTGATATACCTGAAAAAGATGCTGTTGCTATTGCACAAGAAATGATGGCTAATCTACCTGGTTATTTAATGCCAAAACTTGTAAGAGAAATAGCAAACGAAGCTAACAAAACCCCTATTAATCTGGCATAATTAGCCCTATAAGTAGGACAACTCATTTTACATTTTAGCGAACTTGGTACAAATAAATGACTAAAGAAATTGAAAAACAACTTGTTGAAAATATATCTATTATTCTGAAAAAATCACTAACAGCAGATGCTACTTTGGCCGATTTACGTGAAAATAAAAAGGCTAAATTTGAAGCTGTTTTTAAGAAAGATGCAGGATTTTCAAGTTCTTCTGAGAATTTTCAACCTTATGTACAAGAAATTGCCGATGACTTTTTAGCATGGCAAACTAGTCAAGATCAAGGTCAACTCATTAGCTTGGTGAAGAAAATAGAGCAAATGTTTACACTGCTAGGTAACTTCGAACAAAGTTATCAAGATTAAAAAAAAGTCGCTAACAATAACTTATTAGCGACTTCAATTAACTTAGATATGTTTGAATACAAGCACTGAAATGCTTTATTGCAATGCTTCAGTGTTTAAGACTTATCAACAATGTGCTCTGCAAAAGATTCTGCGAACCAGTCATCAAGCATTTTCTTCTCATAACCTAAAAATTCATTACGGTATTTTAATTGAGAATTGCTTAAGAAGTTCATATCTTTTACATTTACCTCTTCTGTTTTAATTACCTTGCCGTTTTCATCTAACCACTGATAATTAAATTCCATTCTAGGTCTATAGATTTCTTTTACAATACGATATTGGTTCATACCACCTGCGTGTGTATCGCCAGCTAAATCGACATCTGTAACTTCTATTTTTAAAACTTGCTTTTCAGGTAACGTAGCAGCTAGTTTTGCAAAATGCTCTTCAAGTGCTTTGAACGTTCGCTCTCTAAAAGCTTTTTTATTACCATTTCCTGGCAATATATCGCGATAACTTTCATAATCAGTCCACTTTACTTCACTGCTAGCTGCATTCGCAACGGGTTGAAAAGCTAATAAAGTTACAAGCAAGCTTAATGTTAATAGTGAATTTTTCATTGTGTACCCCTTACTTTTTTAAGTATTGTAGTAAAACAAATTGCACTTATACAATAATGCGATTCTATCTTAGGTTCTGTTAAAAATTGTTACTTTCCTTTGTAGTATAATGTCATCACCTGCTCTACTATCGCGTTAACACGTGCCTTTCTCTCAGTTGATGATAACTTATCATGAGCAAAGCCCTGAACAGCACCACGCCAGATCATTTTTTCTGTATATGGGTCTCTAACAAAAACAATAAAACTCGCTTTATTAAGGTTATTCTGTTCTGCTAGGCCTGGCGTTAAACCAAACTTACTACTTAAGCTTTCATCTGAAACATCTGAAGATAAAGCCAATCCAAAACCTACTTCAAAATCAACAGCCTCCGTTCCGCTTTTGTATGCAAAACCATTGCTTTCTAAATTGTTAATCAGTGTGTTTTGATAAAGCTGATACGTCTCTTTCATTTTTTCTGGGGTAAATGATGTTTCCTTTGCGTGTTTTTGCTCTATGGAGAACGTACTACCTTGAGGAAATAGTTTCTCAGAGTCTCTTACCGAAGAAATTGCGATATTTTCTTTTGCTGACTGTTTAACAGGTTCAACTTGAACACAGCTAAATAAGAATGATGTGATGAAGATCATCGTAAACGCGTGCACTATTTTTATCATTATGTCACCTAAGCTTAGAGTATTTAGTTTTAATTATACCAGTTCCATTAAGTTTGTGATCTTGTTGTGGACAGGAAAAATGAATCAGGGCAAGGCGCTCGATTGAGTAATAGCTGGCTATTGGGATTGAGAGGAACGC
>JBMYWR010000066.1:0-17155 GCA_049607625.1 Colwellia sp. | reverse complement strand
ACTAGCATGAACTAGCATGAACTAGCATGAACTAGCATGAACTAGCATGAACTAGCATGAACTAGTATCAATTTTAGTGTTAGCTAAATTAGTTTAACCAGCACTTGGTGCAACTTCCTTATTTTGTTTATCAATAAACAAACCGCTAGAGGTATTAGAATAGTCTAAAGGAGGCTCTGTTATGCTTTCCTCTAAGCTCGGTTTACGGGGTTTATGCCTTAATACGGCCGTTTTTGCTAATTCATCATTGGTTTCTTCAGAAAAGAAAGGCATAGCAACCGTTTCATTAACACTAGCTTGCTGCAATAAAGCCGTACTTTCTTTCATTTGCGCCATTGCTGTTTGGCAAGTATCATTCATTTGTTCTAATAACTTTGATGAGTTATCAAGGTGCTCAGCTACATCTATTTTGTATTGAGCTAAAGCGGCATCACTTTTGTTAGCTTTTTTCACTAAGCTTTCTTTTTCACTTGAAGAGTTTATCAATAAGTGTCTGGCTAAGAAACCAAAGCTACCACCGATAATGAAAATAACTAACGCTGCTGTAAATTCCATAAAATATCCTTAAATTTTTATTTTAATCGTGATTAAAAGCATTCATATAATAACAAATAATACTACAATATAGCCACAGGCTTTATATATAATATGTAACAACCCGTTTGAAGTTGTCTACCGCAACTTTAATAATAATTAATTTTCAATAATAATGATGAACTTGGCAAATAATGATTAAATTATCTCCCTTAGATAAGTATAAGCAAGATTTAGAAAAAGACGACTTTCTTTTTGATGCTGCACAAGAAAATGCGGTTAAACATTTACAGAGGCTATATGATGACTTAAAAGTAAAGCCTGTAGAAGTATCTGGCTTTACCAAAGTATTGAACAAGTGGAAGAAAGTTTATAAAAAAACAAAAGAAAAACCGGTCAAGGGCTTATATTTTTATGGTGGAGTCGGTCGAGGTAAAACTTATCTAGTAGATACCTTTTATGATTGCTTACCTTTTGATAATAAAATGCGCGTGCATTTCCATCGTTTTATGCACCGTGTTCATGAAGAGTTTAAAGAACTCACAGGTCAGTCTGATCCGTTAAAAATTATTGCTAAAAAGTTTGCTAAAGAAACACGTATTATTTGTTTTGATGAGTTTTTTGTCTCGGATATTACCGATGCTATGATTTTAGGTAGCTTATTTGAAGAGCTTTTTGCTTTAAATGTGACGCTAGTTGCAACCTCTAATATTATCCCAGATGAACTCTACCGAAATGGCTTACAACGCGAACGTTTTTTACCGGCAATAAAGCTGATTAACGAGCATACTGAAATTGTGAATGTTGATAGCGGTGTTGATTATCGGTTACGGACTTTAGAGCAGGCTGAAATATTTCATCATCCATTAGATAAACAAGCTGATGATAATTTAAAGTTGTACTTTAAACAGCTGTCTAATGAGGTTGGTACTAAAGGCCAGTCTATCACTATAAATCATCGTCAATTAGATACAGTGCAAGCTTCAGAAGGCGTGGTTTATTTCGATTTTTCAGTACTCTGTGAAAGTGCTCGAAGCCAGAGCGATTACATGCAAATAAGCCAACTTTATCATACGGTATTAATGTCAAATGTGAAGGTGATGGGAAGTGGTAGTGATGACAGTGCAAGGCGCTTTATTGCGCTTGTAGATGAGTTTTACGAACGACATGTGAAATTAATTATGTCGGCTGAACAACCACTTGAAAACCTTTATAGCGGTGGCAATTTATCTTTTGAATTTAAGCGTTGTTTAAGTCGACTACTTGAAATGCAATCGACTGAGTATTTAGGGCGTGAACATTTGCCTTAATGGCATTAAGGCAAAAGAAGGTATGAACATCTTTAAATGACTTTCATACCTTAAACTTACTAGATTAAGCTTAATACATTAAGGTGTATAGTTTACGGCGATACTTGTTTGCTAAAGCATCTCCATCGGGTAATGACTTTAATATATCTAAATATAAGGTTTTACTTTTTTCATCGCTAGCATCGCTTTGAATTAACCTAAATAGCAGGGTTAGTGCTTCTTCATTTCTATTAACTTGGCTATATTGCGCTGCGAGTTGGTGCTTAATGTCAGTGTCGTTAGGTGACTCTGTTAATTTTGCTTCAAGTGCTTGAATTTCTGGTGAATTAGATGCTTGGCTAGCAAGCTCTAATTTTGAAACAATCGCCTGATAATCAGCATTTTGATCAGCCATTAAAATGCTATCTAGTAAGTTTTTAGCTTGTTCAAGTTTTCCTGTTTGAATGTAGATATCACAAACAACCAGCTTTATATCTGCTCGTTGATCATTATGAGCATAGGCTTGTTCTATTGCTTTAGTTGCTTCACTAAGATTATTTTCGCTAAGTGCAACTTTAGCTTGCTCAAGAAAGGTATCTTCAGCTTTAGGTAAATGTTTCTCTAAAAAGCTATTAATGGTTTCATCCGTTTGCGGGCCCGAAATCCCATCTAATGGTTGGCTGTCTTTAACTAATATTGCGGTTGGGACGCCTTGAATACCAAAATGTTGTGCTATTTGCTGCTGAGTTTGGCAATCTACCGTGGCGAGTGAAATGTAAGCTGATAAAGGCTCTAACTTAATTAATAAGGCATTCTTTAGCTCTACACTCTCTGGTACTTGCTCTGCCCAAAAACACACTAAAACAAGTTTTTCTTTTGAGGTTGCAACCACTTGTTGCTGAAAATTGTCTATCGTAATTGCTGTCATTGTCATTTGTCCGTTGTTTTATATTTTGAATACTGCTTTGTATAAATCTTTAGAAAATAATTAACTAAGTGCAAACCATAGTAAGGCGACACCTAGTAATAAGCGATATATAACAAAAGGCATCATACCGAGTTTGTCGAGTAATATAAGAAAATAATGAATACAAGCATAAGCGCTTATAAAGGCAATTGAACTGCCTAAACCTATGGCAAACCAATCTACAGCTTCAGCTGAAAGTATTAATTTTAATAGTAAATAACTGCCCGCCATCGCAATAGCAGGAACAGATAGCAGAAATGAAAACCTAGCGGCATTCTCTCGACTTAAGCCAAGCATTAAGCCTATTGTCATGGTAATACCTGAACGAGATGTACCAGGGATAAGGGCTACTGCTTGTGCTATGCCTATCAATAAAGCACCTTTTAAACCCAATTTGTTAAGTGGTTTATGTTGTGCTCTTTTTCCTGCTTTTATATCAGCATAGCCTAAAAGGAAGCCAAAAATTAAGGTTGTTGCGGCAATGACTAGCACAGAACGAAAATGTTCCTCAATAATGTCTTTACCAAACAGGCCAAATAGGCCTGCTGGAATTGTCGCAAAAATAATCCACCAAGCGAGTTTTCCTTCAAAAAGGCTGTTTTCATCGTCTTTTTTAGTGCCAATGTTTAATGTAGAAAACCAGGCTCCCGCCATCGACATCAATGTTTGACGATAATAAATCACGACAGCCAATAAAGTTCCTACGTGTACAGCAACATCAAAGGCTAGGCCTTGATCTTGCCAGTTCCATACATGTGATGGCAAAATTAAATGGGCTGAACTTGAAATAGGTAAAAATTCGGTTAACCCCTGAAGTAGGGCTAAAATAATGATCTCTAGAATACTCATACTGTCCTTGCATGTTTTAACTGTTTTATATTGATTGCTGGTTTACCAGCAACGGGGAATTCTTTTTAAATACTGAGTTTGTTTATTATAGTTTTTCCATAAAGAAGCATAATTGTCATGTAAAATAGGGTGAGTTATTTCAGGAGCAATTTCACTTAATGGCCATAATACAAAAGCGTTTTTATCTATTTCATCTCGAGGTAACTGCACTGGTTTATCGATAACTAAATCATCATATAGTAATAAGTCTAAATCGAGCGTACGAGGGCTGTATTTTTCAGGGTGCTCAGACCTACCAAAGGTATACTCAATATCTCTTAAAATCGCTGCAACTTTATCTACCGAATAAGCACAATGAATACCTATTACCATATTATAAAAATTTTCTCCTCTAAAGCCAACGGCTTCACTTTCAAATAATGAAGACAGAGATAACTCATCTATTGATACAGAAAAGGCTCTAGCTAAAGAATGAATGCCTTGTTTGACATGGTATTCACGCTTAATGCTACTACCTAATGAAATGAAAATTTGTGCCATGGTATGATTAAATTCTGGTATTGGTATTAGAGCTATTATTAGAGCTATTATTAGAGATATAGTGACGAGAAATATCGCCACTAGAAAAATTAGTTCACTAAAATAGCATTAGTTTGGCATTGTACCGCGTTCAATTGATACACCAACGGTTTGTGCATTATGAACGGCACCTGGTTTTCCTATTTGTAATGACAACCATGGTATGTTGTATGCCTCTCTTAAAAAAACAGCCATACGCTCGGCTAGTGTCTCTAATAAATCGACAGGGTTGTTATTTGCAAATTGTTCAATCGCTACCGAAATGTCAGCGTAATCAAGAGTTTTAGCAAGCTCGTCATTTTTAGCCGCTTTAGAAGTATCCCAAGCCATGGTTAAATCGATAACAAGTGTTTGTTTTATCTGCTTCTCCCATTCAAAAAAGCCAATCGTTGTTTGAATGCTCAAACCCTTTATAAATACCTTATCCATACCAAGAAGCACTTCTATCATTGATTAATATGGCTTAATTTTACCTAGGCTCGCAATGAAAAACTAGCGTTAAATTTTTTTCTTTTTGCAAAATGTAACATTTTTATTGTGATATTATGTGAGGACAAGGGTAGAATATAAAATAGTCAGTACAATCAAGCAGGTTTTGGGAAACGTGTTGATATTAATCTTAATCATGATGCTTTTCGCCTATCTTTTAGGCTCTATTTCCAGTGCAATTTTAATTTGTAAATGGTTAGGCTTCCCTGATCCTCGAACCACGGGCTCTAATAACCCCGGTGCGACTAATGTTCTAAGGATAAGTAACAAACTCACCGCTTTAACTGTGCTTTTTTTAGATGTGCTTAAAGGAACTATACCTGTTTGGAGTGCTTACTTTCTTAAAATAGAACCTATTTATTTAGGGTTTATTGGTGTATGTGCCTGCTTAGGTCATATGTATCCACTATACTTTCAGTTCAAAGGAGGTAAAGCGGTTGCCACAGCACTGGGTACTTTATTACCTATAGGGTTAGGTTTGGGTGGTTTACTTATATTTACTTGGTTTATTATTGCAAAGCTAACTAAATATTCGAGTCTTGCTGCTATTGTAACTGTCTCTCTTGCCCCTTTATATGTTTACTTTTTAAAGCCTATATATGTATACCCAACATTTATGTTAAGTGCGTTAATCGTATTCAGGCATAAAGACAATATTATGCGTCTCATAAATGGAACAGAAAATAAAATATCTTCAAAGTAATAATAAATTACTTGAACGTTTTTACTTAATTGACCTTCTCAAATTAATACAATATTCGGAAATCAAATGAAAAAGCTCACAAAATTCTTCATCATCGGGTCATGCCTTATCTCTAGTTTGAACTTACCCGCTATTGCTAATGGTTTTCCTCCGGCCAATGTAAATGTTGTTAAAATAACGAAGCACGAATTAGCGCCTTCAATATGGGTATCTGGTACGGTTGCTAGCAAAAATAACTCGAAAATAGCATCTGAAGTCTCTGGTCGACTTATTTCAATAGCAGAAATAGGTAGTATCGTAAAAAAGGGAGAGGTTATTGCTAAAATTGATGATAGCCACCTAAAAATCAATTTATTAGAAGAGCAAGCGAACGTTTTACAGAGCGAGGCAGACCTTCGTTACCTTGAAGCCGAACTGAAAAGAACAGCGTCTTTGGTAGATAAAAACCTTTCAGCGACTATAACTTTAGAAAAAAATACCACCGACAGAGATATCGCCAAAGGTCGTTTAATGGTTGCTAAAGCAAGACTTGCTCAAACGGAAAATGATTTAGCTTTTTCTCAACTTAAAGCCCCTTTCTCAGGCATTGTTGCACAGCGAATTGCTAACCTTGGTGAATATGTTAACAGTGGTAATGCGATTATTAGACTTGTAGAATTAGCTAATAAAGAAGCGATTGTTTATGCACCAATTACGTCGTATCAATTTATTCATAAGAAAAACTCTTTAATGATCACCTCTGCAATGGGGGAGGGTGAAGCACCCATAAAGAGTTTTGTTCCAGTAGCAAACGATCTTTCTCACTTGATGGAAGTCAGGTTAGATATGTCGCATATCAATTGGCCGTTTGGCCTAAACATCAAAGTACAAGTGGCCAGTGGGAAAAGTGTTGAAACTATTGGTATCCCTCGAGACGCATTAGTTTTAAGGCGCGAAGGTTTAAGTGTTTTTCGTGTTAATGAGCAAAATCAAGCTGAGAAAATATCAGTGGAAGTTGCTCTAGCTTCAGGTAATTTTGTGAGTGTTAAAAATACATCAACACCTCTTCAAGTAGGAGATAATATCGTTATTCGTGGCGCTGAGCGACTACAAGACGGGCAAGTAGTTGCTATAAAAGAAAATAATGATCAATTAGTTTCAGGCACAGAGCAAGCGACTTTAAAAAGTAATCAACCAATAAAGTCATTAACTAAAGAGGAAGAGTAATGAGTCTTACTTCTTCTGCATTAAAAAATCCAACTGGGGTTATTGTTGCTGTTTTATTGGTCGCATTATTCGGCGCAATTAGTTTATTTAAATTACCAGTTCAACTTACCCCTGATATTAGCAAGCCAGAAATTAGCATAAGCACTTCGTGGCGCGCTGCAGCGCCAGAAGAAATTGAAGCAGAAATTATTGAACGGCAAGAAAATGTTCTTAAAGGGCTTCAAGGCTTAGAATCCTTAATCTCATCTTCAAGCCAGGGCAACGGTACGATTACCTTGCTCTATAAAAGTGGTGTAAACCTAGACCGAGCACTCATTGATTTAATGAGCTCATTAAATCAAGTCTCTAATTACCCTGTCGATGCAACGGAACCGGTTATATCGGTTGGTGGTAACGACCAAGGAAATGCGCTTGCTTGGTTTGCACTAAAGCCTTTACCGGGAAATGAACGTGATATCGCTACCTATCAAGATTATGTTGAAGAAGTGATTCAACCCAAAATAGAACGTGTTTCAGGTGTTGCCAAAAGTAATGTTTACGGCGGTGATATTTCTCAAATACATATTACTTTTGACCCTTACAAAACGGTTTCTTTGGGGTTGAATATTCCCGAGTTAGCTTTAAGTTTAGGTAAAAATGCTGATACTTCAGGTGGCTTTAATGAAGTGGGAAGAAGAAAGTTTACGTTAAGGTTTAGTGGTAAATACAACCCTGAAAAGCTTGAAGAAATGGTACTTTCGTGGCGAGGTGGAAAAGCTGTATTGTTAAAAGATGTAGCAACCATAGAACAAACCTATCAAGACAAAACAGGTGTTCTAACACTTGACGGAACGCCTGCCATTGCCGTTAATGCCCAGCCAGAGCAGGGTGTTAATGTTATAGAAGTTATGAAAGAACTTAAACTGGCGATGAAAGAGTTAAACGAAGGTCCTCTTCAACGTGCTGGCTTGCAAATGATACAAATGTCAGATCAAACGATATACATTAATCGTTCAATGGATTTAGTTAAAAACAACTTAATATTAGGCGTATTTTTAGCGATTGTTGTTCTTTGGTGGTTTTTGAGAAAGTTTAGAGCAACACTTATTGTTGCGCTAGCGATCCCTATTTCACTGATACTTACACTTATTGTGATGTATGCATCAGGTAGAACATTAAATATTATCTCAATGGCGGGCTTAGCTTTTGCGGTTGGTATGGTGTTAGATGCCGCAATCGTTGTTTTAGAGAATATTGTTCGACTACGAGAAAAAGGAGAACAAGCCCAAGATGCGGCATTAAAAGGAGCTACGCAAGTATGGGGAGCCTTAATCGCTTCTACTATTACTACCGTTGCTATTTTCTTACCTATTGCATTTTTAGATGCAGTGTCAGGACAATTATTTGCTGACTTGGCTATTACTATTTCTGTCGCTATTGTTTCCTCTTTGATTATTGCTGTAACTGTATTGCCAACAGCTGCCAAAAAATTCCTTAAAGAGGTAAAAGAAGAAGACCCTCATGCGCATTGGTGGCAAAACATCACTAAAGGCATCATGTTTATTACAGGAACTCCCGCTAAGCGTTACAGCTGGATTTTAGGCTTAATGCTGCTTTCCTTTGCTGGTACTTACAGCATGTTTCCAAAAGTAGATTACTTACCTAAAGGGAATCAAAATCAATTCCAAGCCTTTATGATGCTTCCACCTGGCTTAAGTTATCAGGCTGCAAGTGAAGAGATGAGTGATGAAATCAACCGCCGTTTAATTCCTTATCTGACAGGGGAAAAAGATCCGCATATAAAGCACACTTGGATGGGAATTTTTGGCAATTTTGGTTTTATGGGGGGGATAGCAGAAGATGCTGATGATATTGGCGCTATTATTGGAGCGATCAATTCAGATATTTTAAGAGGTTTTCCAGACACCATGGCCTTTGCTTCTCAAGCACAAATCTTTGCTAGTTTAGGTGGTGGCAGGCGAATAGATGTTGATATTCAGGGTAATGATGTCGATGTATTGCTTGATGCAGCTCAAGCAGGTGTAGGTGCGATTTCTCAAGCTTTACAAGGTTCGAGTATTCAGCCTACCCCAGGATTGACCTTAGCAGAGCCAGAGTTAAGGATAATACCTAAAGAGAGAAGGATGGCAGAGGCTGGCGTTAGCAGGCAACAAGTAGCAGCTTTATCAAGTTCGCTTGGTAGTGGTTTATACATTGGTGATTATTTTAATGGCCAAAAAAGGTTGGATGTTTTTCTTCGAACAACAGATTGGGATACACCAGAAGAGCTTGAAGGTATGCCTTTTTATACCCCTAAAGCAGGTGTTTTACCCTTTGGCGAATTAGTTGATATTGAAAGAACAGCAGGCCCTAGTTCCATTCGACGTGTAGACAGACAGCGTACTATCACTTTACAAGTAACCCCACCTGATAATATAAGTCTAGAAGAGGCTGTCGCCATTATTAAGGAGCAAGCAGAGCCTGCTATTATGGCTGTATTAAAAGGTGATGGAATCGCAGACAGTTCAAGTTTAGCGAGTGTTAAATACCGTGGTAGCGCAGAAGCGTTAACAGAAGCTTTAAAGAGTATGAGCGAGAGTTTTATTTTGGCACTTATTATTCTTTATTTATTAATGTCAGCTTTGTTTCAATCGTTTAAAGATAGTTTATTGGTTGTTTTAACCATTCCTCTTGCAACAATTGGCGGAATTGGTTTTTTACAGCTAACTAATTTAGTGATCTTTCAACCGTTAGATTTACTTACCATGATTGGCTTTATTATTTTACTTGGGCTCGTGGTAAATAATGCTATTTTATTAGTGTATCAAACACGTATGGGCGAACGAGAAGGATTAACGAGAAATAAAGCAGTAGAACAAGCAGTTCGTTTAAGGCTTAGACCTATTTTAATGAGTACCTTAACCAGTATTTGTGGGATGTTACCGTTGTTATTAATACCCGGTGCTGGCGCTGAATTATATCGCGGGATTGCAGCCGTCATTGTTGGCGGTATGAGTGTGAGTACGTTGTTTACGCTTATTTTCTTACCAAGCTTATTGCAGTTAGGTACAAAGCGAGTTACAGCTTAAAGCGATATGAGGTCAAGGAGTGTATCCTTGACCTCATATCAGAAGTATATGTTAAGCTGAGCTCAGGTTATTTAGGACTTTTTTTATTAACAGAAGGTAAGCTATCTAAAGACCAGCGAGGGTTTGCCTTAAACGTTAAATCGGCATCGGTACCTGCTTTAAGACGCTGTAAACCAGCATAAGCTATCATGGCACCGTTATCGGTACAAAATTCAGGGCGCGGATAAAAAACACTACCACCTAACTTCTTTGTAGTTACTTCAAGTTTTGCTCTTAAAGCAGTATTGGCGCTAACGCCACCGGCAATAACAAGCGTATTTAACTTTTCTTGTTGCAGAGCGCGCTTGCATTTTATTGCCAGTGTATCGACCACGGCCTGCTGAAAAGCATTAGCAATGTCGGCAAAAGTTTGTGCCTTGTCTGCTTCATCCAGATTTTCTGTTTCTTTTCTTAATAAAGTAGACGCTGCGGTTTTTAATCCACTAAAGCTAAAGTCTAAACCTGGTCTGTCTGTCATGGGTCTGGGCAGTTTAAATCGACCAGCAACTCCTTGCTCTGCCATTTTTGATAAGGCAGGGCCACCAGGGTAATCAAGCCCTAGAAGTTTTGCGGTTTTATCGAACGCTTCACCCGCTGCATCATCGACAGACTCACCCAGTAATTTGTATTCTCCAATGTTGTCAACGCGAACTAACATGGTATGCCCGCCAGAAACTAATAGAGCAATAAAAGGAAATTCAGGCACGTCATCTTCTAGCATGGGCGCTAATAAATGGCCTTCCATATGATGAACAGGTACAGCAGGTAAATTCCAGCCGTAAGCTAGACTTCGCCCAATAGAACAACCTACTAATAAAGCACCAACTAAACCTGGGCCGGCTGTATAGGCTACGCCATCTAAATCTTGTGGCGTTAAATTAGCGTCTTCCAGTACCGCTTTAATTAATGGGATGGTTTTGCGTACATGGTCACGGGAGGCGAGTTCTGGAACCACTCCACCGTAATCTGCATGTACCGCTATTTGACTATATAAACGATGAGCGAGTATGCCTTGAGGAAGATCAGCCTGACCATCATCATAAATAGCAATACCTGTTTCGTCGCATGACGTTTCAATACCTAAAATTCTCATAGTTTTCCGTAATTGTTCAAAAGCGTTCTTTTAGCTTAAAAATAAAGCAATAGAGTGACCTATTTAACGACGAAGTCGTATCAATTAAAAAATTGTTTTATTTTTTAAACCGTTATTTGTTTTAGCTTGTTTATCAAATAAGATAATCCTTACGTAAACAAGCACATAATTATATTTGTAAAACTTATTGGCGCTAATTTTACCTTGCTAAAGCCGTTTGCACCAGAATATTTAACCTATATGTGAAATTAGGCTTTACTTTTTAGTGTGGTTCGCATTAGAATACGTCACCAATTTTTGATAGAGCGGGTATAGACCAAGTATCTCAATTGTCTTTATGTTTATGCATAAAACGATGCGTGCCGAAGTCCAATGCCGATTTATATAGATAGAACCTAAGGTAATACAGTACATGCCAGTAATTAAAGTAAGAGAAAACGAACCATTTGACGTAGCATTACGTCGTTTTAAACGTTCATGTGAAAAAGCAGGAATCCTTTCTGAAGTTCGTAAACGCGAATCTTATGAAAAGCCAACTTGGGAACGTAAACGTAAGAAAGCTGCTGCTGTTAAGCGCGCTGCTAAAAAAGTTTCTCGTGAGAACGCTCGTAACGTTCGCATGTACTAAGGATTGCCTTAGTATTCGTTTCATTTAAGGTCTTTATCGCGTTTAACCTGTTTAAACGATATAAAGACTTGAATATAGGATAGCAATAAATGTCATTATTCATTCTACTTAAAGATGAAATGAAAACGGCTATGCGTAACAAAGACAAATTACGTCTTGGTGTTATACGTATGGCTATTTCTAGTGTTAAGCAAGCTGAAATTGATCACAACACCGAAGCAACTGACGATAACATCATTG
Source organism: Colwellia sp. (assembly GCA_049607625.1). GTDB lineage: Bacteria > Pseudomonadota > Gammaproteobacteria > Enterobacterales > Alteromonadaceae > Colwellia. The sequence continues at coordinate 5,471 of JBMYWR010000066.1, read as the reverse complement.
CGATTTTAACCAAAATGGTTAAACAGCGTAAAGAGTCTATCAAAATGTTCCAAGAAGGTGGTCGTGATGAACTTGCAGCGAAAGAAGCAGAAGAAGTAGAAGTGTTAAGCTTTTTTCTTCCTAAACCACTTAGCGCAGAAGAAATTAATGAATTAATTAACAAAGCAATTGCAGATACTAGTGCTACCTCAATGGCAGACATGGGTAAAGTAATGGCAATGTTAAAACCTCTTATGCAAGGCAAAGCCGATATGGGCGCAGTTAGCGGTCAAATTAGAGCAGCATTAAACGCATAACGTAAAGTTCATCGTTACTTTTTTATAAACCGTAAGTATTAAATTACTTGCGGTTTTTTCGTTTTAATTCCTCCAATTTGTGTACAATAAGCAATAAGATTTATTTTGAATAGTTTTAAATTAACGCATTTAATAGGGTAAAGGTTTTATGGCAGGTCGTATTTCAAAGCAGTTTATAGATGACTTGTTAGCACGTGCCGATATTGTTGAGTTAGTTCAAAGTAGAATGTCTTTAAAAAAGGCTGGTAAAAATTATCAGGCCTGTTGTCCTTTTCATAGTGAGAAATCCCCTTCTTTTACGGTTAGCCAAGATAAACAGTTTTATCATTGTTTTGGTTGTGGCGAGCATGGTAATGCCGTTTCCTTTTTGATGGAATTTGACAGGCTTGAGTTTGTTGATGCTATTGAAGAGCTTGCGTCACATTGTGGTATGGAAGTCGTCCGTGAAGAAAACAATGCGAGTCCTGCAGAAAAAAAACGTCAACAACAACTTCATCATCAAAAACAGAATGACTATGAATTAATGTCACAAGTCAGTCGTTTTTTTCAACAGCAGCTAAAAGTATCACCCGATAAAGATAAAGTCATTAGCTACCTTAAAGGTAGAGGGTTAAGTGGCGAGGTCGTTAAGCGTTTTGGAATCGGTTATATAAGCGATGCTTGGGACGGGATGATGAAAGTATTCGCTAAAAATAATAATACGACACAGCAACTTGTCGATTTAGGTATGGCTATTCAAGGAGATAAAAACAAACCCTACGATCGTTTTCGTGGTCGAGTAATGTTTCCTATTCACGATAAGCGAGGCCGAGTAATAGGTTTTGGTGGCAGGGTATTAGGTGACGAAAAGCCTAAATATTTAAACTCACCTGAAACACGAATTTACCATAAAGGACAAGAGCTCTATGGTTTACACGAAGCTAAACAAGCAAATAAATCTTTAGAGCGCTTGGTTGTTGTAGAGGGTTATATGGATGTAGTTGCATTAGCCCAACATGGTGTTAATTATGCAGTCGCATCACTAGGTACAGCAACAACACCAGAGCAATTACAAACACTTTTTCGTACTGTAAGAAATGTTATTTGTTGCTATGACGGTGATAGAGCCGGGCGAGATGCTGCATGGCGTGCAATGGATAATGCGTTACCACTTATTCAAGACGGCTTCACATTACAGTTTGTCTTTTTACCTGATGGAGAAGACCCAGACAGCTTAATAAGAGAGCAAGGGCAAGAGGCATTTGAGGCTATCCTTGACCGAGCAATGCCGTTATCTAAATTTTTATTTGAACATCTTATGGCGCAAGTTGATATGAGCTCTTTTGAAGGAAGAGCAGCGTTAGTTGATTCTTTTAAACCTTACCTAGCAAAACTACCTGAAAGCATATTAAAAGATGCCATTATAAATGATATAGCCAATAACTTCGGCACGGGTAGTGAGCAACTTAAAGAAAAGCTTAATAAAGAAACCCAACAAAAACCTATTCAGCTTAAAAGCAAAGTAAGCACAAAAACAACACCGGTTAGATTAGCTGTTGCACTCTTACTCGAAAATCCAAGCGTTGCTTCTTCTATTCCCGATGTGAGTATTCTTTCATCAATTGAAGTTCCAGGCATTCCGCTTCTGTGTAAGTTGTTAATTTTATGTCAGCAAAACACAAATATTAAAACCCCACAAATTTTAGAGCATTTTCGCGATATGCCTGAAGGGGTGCAACTAGCTAAGTTACTATGTTGGCAGCATCACGTAGAAACAGAGGCAGTAACCGATGTTTTTCTTGATAGTATTGAAAAAATATTGAATGATTTTGTCAAGCAACGTACTGAAATACTAATGCAAAAAGCACGTTCAGGACATTTTACTCAAGAAGAAAAGCAAGAACTTCAAGCCATTCTTAGAGCGAATAATCAATAGCATTAATAGCTTAAAAGCAACTCATAAAGAACAATAGATCCTAGTAAACTTTAGTTATTCTTATCAATAAATTAACAGATAACTTATTTACTGGAAAAATGTAATAATCTTGTCTATAATATCGGGCTTTATTGCGTATTAATTCTCGCAAAAGGTTGGTAGCGTTTATTTCCCATATAGTAAACGCGATTTTATTAGCCAATATTTATATATATATTACAGGTGGACACTCGTCAATGGAAAAAGCCCCTCAGTCTAGACTTAAAGAGTTAATTACCAAAGGTAAAGAGCAAGGTTATTTAACGTTTGCAGAAGTTAACGATCATCTTCCACAAGAGATCATTGATACCGATCAAGTTGAAGATATTGTTAGAATGATCAACGACATGGGTATTCAAGTTTTTGAGAATGCACCAGATCAAGATACCTTGATGATGAGTGAAGGTAGCACCGATGAAGATGCAGCCGAAGCGGCGGCACAAGCATTAGCAACTGTTGAAAGTGAAATTGGCCGTACAACTGATCCTGTTCGTATGTATATGCGTGAAATGGGTACGGTTGAACTTCTAACGCGTAAAGGCGAAATCGTTATCGCTAAGCGTATTGAAGAAGGCATTAAAGAAGTACAACGTAGTGTTTCAGAATACCCACCTGCCATTAACACTTTATTAGAAATGTGGGATAACTTCGAGGCTGAAGAAGGTCGGTTAACTGATATCGTTTCTGGTTTCTTAGACCCTGATGCAGAAGATGAAGATGTTGCTGCAGCGGCTACACATGTAGGTTCAGAACTTTCTAAAGATGAGTTAGAAGATGAAGACGATGATGTAGCTGATGAAGAGGAAGAAGAAGTCGATACAGGAGTAGATCCTGAAGTCGCTCGTGAAAAATTCACAAACCTTCGTACCGCTTACGAAAAAGCAAACAAAATTATTGATGCTAAAGGCCGTGGTCATAAAGATGCTCAAGCAGCAATAGATGAAGTTGCTGAAGTTTTCAAAGAATTCCGCGTTATCCCTAAATTATTCGATCGCCTAGTTAAAAATATGCGTAGTGTTATGGATAAACTTCGCGTTCAAGAGCGTTTAATCATGAAGCACTGTGTTGTTGGTGCTGGCATGCCTAAAACAACCTTTATCAAAATATTCCCAGGTAACGAAACATCAAAAGATTGGTTCGAAGCCGAAAAAGCAGCAGGGCACTCTTATTCAGCAAGGTTAGCTGACGTAGAGCTTGATGTTGAGCGTTGTATTTATAAATTAAACGAGCTTGAAAAAGAAACTCATTTAAACATTCACGGTATTAAAGATATTAACCGTCGTATGTCTATTGGTGAAGCGAAAGCACGTAGAGCGAAAAAAGAAATGGTTGAAGCTAACTTACGTTTAGTTATCTCAATCGCTAAAAAGTACACTAACCGTGGTTTACAGTTCTTAGATTTAATTCAAGAAGGTAATATTGGTTTGATGAAAGCGGTAGACAAGTTTGAATACCGCCGTGGTTATAAGTTTTCAACTTATGCAACATGGTGGATACGTCAAGCAATAACACGTTCTATTGCTGACCAAGCGCGTACTATTCGTATACCTGTTCATATGATAGAAACGATTAACAAGTTAAATCGTATCTCTCGTCAAATGCTTCAAGAAATGGGTCGCGAACCTACACCTGAAGAGTTGGCTGAGCGCATGATCATGCCAGAAGATAAAATTCGTAAAGTATTGAAAATAGCTAAAGAACCTATTTCAATGGAAACGCCTATCGGTGATGATGAAGATTCACACTTAGGTGACTTTATCGAAGATGGTAGCGGTGAATTACCGGTTGACTCTGCAACGTCGGAAAACCTTAAAGGTGCAACGCACGAAGTACTTGCTGGCTTAACCGCTAGAGAAGCAAAAGTACTAAGAATGCGCTTTGGTATTGATATGAACACAGATCATACCTTAGAAGAAGTTGGTAAGCAGTTTGATGTAACACGTGAACGTATTCGTCAAATTGAAGCGAAAGCGTTACGTAAGTTACGTCATCCATCACGTTCTGAGCAGTTAAAAAGCTTCTTAGACGGAGAATAAATTCAATATTGCGCTTAAAATTTAACTGTTAGTACATTGGTTAAGTTTAGTTTTAAAATTGCATTGCAAAGTTCTTATTAAAAAGAGTAGACTAAGTTGATTAGTCTACTCTTTTTTTTATTACAGGAATCTTCATGGCACAACAATTTTCACGGTTTACAACACTCGGTGTTGTTTCATTTTTAGCGCTTTCTGTATTTTCAAATGACATCAAAGCAAAAGAGACTGAATTTGAAATAACTCCGCTAGTAGGTTATCGCTTTGGTGGAGATTTTTACACAACGATAGAAGAGCAAGAAAGAAAAATTAAGCTAGCAGAAGAAGTGAGTTATGGGGGAATATTTGCTTGGTCACTAGATAAAGACAAGCAAGGTGAAGTGTTAATTTCACATTACTCGTCAAACTTTACAGAACTTTCATCATTACCAACCCCTGCCAATAAAGATACAATGTCGATTACTTATGCACACTTAGGCGGTAATGTTAGAGTCTCTGATGGCCCATTACCTGTTTATGTTTTAGGCGGCTTTGGCCTAACGCATTTATCTCCAGATGACGCTGTATTTGACGCTGAAACGCGCTTCTCAATGAATTTAGGTTTAGGTGCAAGAGCACCATTAACAGAAAACTTAAGCTTAACGATGAACGGCCGGGTATTTGCTACTTTCTTTGATTCAGATAAAAAAGTATTTTGTGCCGATGGTGCTTGTTTAATTTCTATCGACAGCGATTTATGGCTTCAAACGGAAGTAAATGTAGGTTTAGCATTTAAGTTTTAGTACACATTAAAATAATTATGTAGAGTGTACTTAAACAGGTTTATAGCTTATGACGCTTTATTCGTTGCTTATTGATTAAGAATTAGGCTAACGAAAAATAAAACGCAATTTTTAAGCCTGTATAGGTGACAACAAATAAAATAATGCTATAATTCTCGAGCTTGAACAAATCGCCTTCATGGCATTCTTAAATGAATTTGTGAAGCAAGCATTATCATCGATAATGTAGTATACGTAAGTATATGGCCCCTTAGCTCAGTTGGTTAGAGCGCCCGACTCATAATCGGTAGGTCCTGTGTTCAAATCACAGAGGGGCCACCACTTATTAACAATAAAGACGCCTAGTAGCGTCTTTTTTTGTTTGCCCAGCGAAGCTGGCAAACCCGATAGGCTGAAAGAAGCCTTA
>JBMYWR010000065.1:0-17222 GCA_049607625.1 Colwellia sp. | reverse complement strand
AAAAAAGCTTGCCTTTAAACAGAGTATCTACAGGTTTAATAAGCACCTGTGTTTTGGTGATTTGGGTAAATCACTTTTGTAGGAACGTGCTTTAGCCGTGAATGGGTTGAATGCACATAGTGAAAAGAGATCGTGGCTGAAGCACACTCCTACAGGTTTGATGAGCACCTGTGTTTTAGGTTCTGGTGTAAATCACTCTAGCTTTCTCGCCTTCAAGCTTTCCCTTCCTTATTCACCATCTAACAAATCAGAGAAGTGTTCTAGTTTTTCTAATACCTGGCCATGGATAGATTTACGAGGGTATCTGCCCACGCTATTACTTGTTCCCGCTTGAGTCGCCATTAATAATTCGAGTGCTTGATCAATTGATTCTACTGCATAAATATGGAACTTACCTTGCTCTACAGCTTCTATCACTTCACTGTTTAACATTAAATTAATTACATTTGTTTTAGGGATAATAACCCCTTGGCACCCCGTTAAACCTTTGTCTAGACAGAGTTGGAAAAAGCCTTCTATTTTTTCATTAACACCGCCAATAGATTGTACTTCACCATGTTGGTTAATAGATCCCGTAATGGCAATACCTTGTTCTATCGGTAGACGTGTTATAGCAGAAACTAATGCACACAATTCAGCCATTGAAGCGCTATCTCCATCGATATGACCATAAGATTGCTCTATTGCTATATTGGCAGAAATGGCAACAGGAAAGCCTTGGCCATATTTATGGCCTAAATACCCCGTTAATAATAAAACACCTTTAGAGTGAATTGACTTACCTAAATCAACTTCGCCTTCGATATCAGTAACCCCTTCACTCCCAGCATATACGGTTGCCGTAATACGCGCTGGTGTGCCAAAAACACTTTCACCAACTTCTAAAACCGTTAATCCGTTTACTTTACCTATATTTTTACCTGAGGTGCTAATAAGTACTTGTTGTTCTTTAATTTCACTTAGCCATATCTCACTTAAGCGCCCTACTCGGCGGTATTTTGCTTTGAGCGCCATATTAACGTGCGCATCTTCTAATAAGCCTTGGCCACCTTCTTGCTGCCAGCAGTAATTTGCTTCATCGAGCAAGTCATTCAACTTCACAATATTGGCTGACATTTTTTGTTGATGCTCAGAACGCCTTAGCGCATAACGTATCAAAGCTAATACCGCAGTATTACTAACTTCAGGATATCCGTAACTAAAGGCTCTTTGCTTAATAAGCTGACCAAAAGCAATGAGGTTTTCATCTGTTTTATCAACATATTGATCAAAATCTGCGAGTACCCTAAACAAGTCTGCAAATTCTGGGTCGTAGTCTTGCAAGGTATAATAAATTTCAGAGTCGCCCAACAAAATAACCTTTACATGCAGGGGGATCTTTTCTGGTTGCAGAGAATATAATCCCGGTTGGCTCATTTCTGAGTAAGGGTTTTCAATGGTTATTTCTTGGGTTTTTAAAGCTAATTTAAGTTTTGCCCAAACCGCAGGTTGCGTTAACAGTTTGGCAGCATCAAGCAGAATGTAACCACCATTTGCCTTATGTAGAGCGCCAGGCCTTATATGTCGATAACTGGTATAACTACTGCCTTGAAAACTTGAGTAATCGACATGACCAAACAAGTTTTGATAATTAGGGTTGGCTTCATAAACAACAGGCGCACCTTCGCTTGGGTTTCTTGGCACCAACAAGTTAGGCAAAAATCTTTCTACCATTAACTTTCGTAGATCTTTTTCATTGGTGGTCTCTTCACGGTCATCAACAAGTACCTCAAGGACTGCATCTACAATATGAAGTTCAACCTTGTCTAAATATTTTTGCACACCTGTATTACTTGAGAATTCATTTTTTAACTCGAATAAATACGGCTTAATGGCTACTTCTGCTGTCTCATACTTTAAACGACGTAATTTATCTGTCGATGCGCGTTTCCACTGTGGTAACTCTATAAGCTGTTCACTGAGCTCATTTTCTAATGTAGCTAAAGAGTGATAAAAGCTACTTCGTTGCTCTTCTGTTAAATTAGCAAAATCTTTATCGGCAATCGCTTTACCATTAAGCATAGGTGCAAAACCGACTTCTCCATTCTCTTCAAATAAAGCGACATTTTCTTTTAATGCTAACTCTTCAACTGTCGAAATAGCTTGATCGTATTTAACATTAAAGGCTCTATCAATGGCCGCTTTTTGTCTTTGGTAACTTGGGTTGTCGAAAACTTCCGGAAAAGCGGCAAGTAAGTCATCAATAAACTTATTCATTGCTTTAACTAATTGCTTACCATCGCCTGGGTTTACATACAATTTAAAAGGAATATGATTTTCATCAAAGTTATTGATATAACACCACTCGGCCGGTGTTGCTTGTTTAGCTGCTAAATGTGAAAGTGACTTTCTAATTAATGTTTGTCTACCTGTGCCATCTTCGCCCATGGCAAAAATATTAAAACCAGGTGCTGTAATCGATAAACCAAAACGTAACGCTTCTTTCGCTCTTTCATGGCCAATAATGGTTTGTGTTTCATTGCTTAACTTTTTAGAAGATAAAAGCTCCATAGATAAAGGGGAGGTTAAGCTTGAGGTGGCAAGCTTGGTTCGTTCAATTGTTTGAGCTAATTCTTTGTTCATGTTTATCCTGAGTTAGAGCGATGCGAAGTGAACGCTAAAAGCATCCGGCATGACTTCGTCGTAAAAAGTGGGTATACCATTCGACATGTTGATATAAGGCAATAGTAAACCCTGTTATCAATAAGTAAAGTAACAACTTACATTTCCTTAAAAAAACTATCACATTACTTGTGAAAATCTATTCATTTTAAACTTGTCGTTTAAGGGGCAGATAAGGTATTCTATACCTTTTAGTTGCTACCTTTATTTCAGGACTATTTTCCTCAATAAATTTCCTCTGTAAAGGTGTAAAGCAGCATATTTTACAAGTGCCCGAGACCCCGTTAATGGAATCCATTTACAACCCGCAAGCTATTGAAGCAAGTGTTCAAAACTTTTGGACAGAAAATCAAACATTTAAAGCCGTTGAACAACCAGGTAAAGAGAAGTTTTACTGTTTGGCGATGTTCCCATACCCGAGTGGCCGTTTACATATGGGCCATGTACGTAACTATAGCTTGGGTGATGTAATCTCAAGATATCAACGTATGCAGGGTAAAAATGTAATGCAACCAATGGGTTGGGATGCTTTTGGTTTACCGGCAGAAAATGCCGCGATTAAAAACAAAACGGCTCCTGGTAAGTGGACTTATCAAAACATCGATTATATGCGTAATCAATTGAAATCTTTAGGTTTTGGTTATGACTGGGATAGAGAGTTAGCAACTTGTAAGCAAGATTATTACCGTTGGGAACAATGGTTCTTTACTAAACTTTATGAAAAAGGTTTAGTTTATAAGAAAAATGCCACGGTTAACTGGGACCCAGTAGATCAAACTGTACTTGCAAACGAGCAAGTAATTGATGGCAGAGGTTGGCGTTCTGGCGCCATTGTAGAGCGTAAAGAAATCCCGCAATGGTTCATCAAAATTACTGATTACGCACAAGAGTTACTAGACGATTTAGACCAATTAGAAGATTGGCCTGAGCAAGTTAAAACTATGCAACGTAACTGGATTGGTCGCTCTCAAGGTGTAGAAATTACTTTTGAAGTAGCTGAGAGTGAATCTGCAGAAAGTTTTGATGTTTATACAACACGCCCTGATACTTTAATGGGTGTAACTTATGTGGCTGTTGCTACTCAGCATCCACTTGCTTTAGCTGCTGCAAAAAACAATGCAGAACTAGCAAGCTTTATCGACGAATGTAAAAACAGTAAAACGTCTGAAGCTGAATTAGCCACCATGGAAAAGAAAGGTGTTGATACTGGCCTTAAAGCGATTCACCCTTTAACGGGTAAACTTGTGCCAATTTGGGCAGCAAACTTCGTCTTAATGGATTACGGCTCAGGTGCAGTTATGTCTGTACCTGCACATGATCAACGCGATTACGAATTTGCTAAAAAATATCAGTTAGAAATTAGCCAAGTTGTTGCACCGCAGGAAGGTGACGATATAAATGTTGCCGCTATTACTGAAAAATCTACGCTTGTTAATTCAGGTGAATTTGACGGTTTAAATTTCGATGAAGCTTTTAAAGCCATAAGCGATAAGCTTACTCAAGAAAATAAAGGCAAGGTAACCACCAACTTTAGATTACGTGACTGGGGTGTTTCTCGTCAACGTTATTGGGGTACGCCTATTCCAATGATCAACCTAGCTAACGGTGAGTCGGTTCCTGTACCTGAGTCTGAACTTCCTGTTGTTCTTCCTGAAGATGTGGTTATGAATGGTGTTACTTCACCTATAAAAGATGATCCAGAGTGGGCGAAAACAACTTACAACGGCGAAGAGGCATTACGCGAAACAGATACCTTTGATACCTTCATGGAGTCTTCGTGGTATTACGCACGTTATTGTTCACCAAACGATGACAGCCAAATGCTTGACCCTGCAAAGGCCAATTACTGGTTACCTGTAGATCAATACATTGGCGGTATTGAGCACGCTATTTTGCATTTACTTTACTCTCGTTTCTTCCATAAGTTATTACGCGATGTAGGTTTAGTTGAGTGTGATGAACCATACAAGAAGCTACTTTGTCAGGGTATGGTGTTAGCCGATACTTATTACCGTGAAGCTGACAACGGTGCGCAAGATTGGATCTCCCCTTCAGACGTAAACGTTGAGCGAGATGAAAAAGGCAATGTAACCAAAGCTACCAGTAAAGTTGATGGTGATGCCGTTATTTCTGCAGGCATGAGTAAAATGTCTAAGTCGAAAAACAACGGGATTGACCCACAAAAAGTGATTGAAAAATACGGCGCAGATACAGTGCGTTTATTTATTATGTTTACCTCTCCACCAGAGCAAACGTTAGAATGGTCTGATTCAGGTGTTGAAGGTGCACATCGCTTTGTTAAGCGTGTTTATAAGTTAGTTCAAGACTTTGTAGAAGCGAACAAAGATGAAAGCACGCCTTCAATTAAAGGTTTAACGCTTAATAGTGAACAAAAGAAACTTCGTCGTGAATTACACAAAACGATTGCAAAAGTAACCGATGATATTGGCCGTCGTAATACGTTCAATACCGCTATTGCGGCTATCATGGAGCTTATTAATCATTTAAGTAAAGCGAAAGTAGAAAGCATTGAAGATATAGTGGTAATGGCAGAAGCGGTTAAAGCGGTAGTGTTAATGCTTACGCCTATTACACCGCATATGTGTCACTATTTATGGGAGCAACTTGGACAATCACAAGGTGGTTCTACACAGTCCGTTGCTGATGCTAGCTGGCCTGTTGTTGATGAAAGTGCCATGGTTGAAGATGAAAAACTTATCATCGTGCAAGTAAATGGTAAATTGAGAGCCAAGATAACAGTCGCTGCAGATGCGACTAAAGAAACAGTTGAGTCTTTAGGGCTTGCTCATGAAGGCGTATTAAAGTTTACTGATGGGAAAACAATTCGCAAAGTAATTTACATTCCAGGTAAACTTTTAAATATTGTTGCAAACTAATAGGCGATTAAATGACTCAATTATTGAACCCACATAGCGCATTAACAATAACAAGCACGCGTTGCTCTGTCGCTAAAATAAAGCACCTATTTACGGTTGTTTTTTTATCATGCTTTGTTAGCGCTTGTGGGTTTCAATTACGAGGGCACTATTTATTAAGTGAAGAATTACAAACGCTTTATGTTAGCTCTACCGATACTCATGGTGAATTAACGCGTATTTTAAAGCAGCATTTAAAAGTCAACCAAGTTGATGTTCTTAAAGTACCTACAGCAACTTCGCCTGAACTTCGAATTGTTTCAGACAAGCTAGATAGACGCACACTTTCGGTATTTGAAAACGGTCAAGTGGCTGAATATGAATTAATTTATGCCGTAAATTATACGGTTCAATTTACTAACGAAGAACCACTTGATTTTCGTTTCGAATTAAATCGTAACTATCAAGACGACCCTAATTTTGCACTAGCAAAAAGTAGAGAGTTATCTCTTCTATTAAGCGAATTAAGAAAGTCAGCCGCTGATAAAATATTACGCGATATGGCTCATATTCAACGCTAATGAAAATTTATCATAATAATTTATCAAGCACATTAAACCAAGGACTTAAGCCTGTCTGGTTAGTCTTTGGCGATGAACCTTGGCAAAAAAATGATAGTTTAGCGCTTATTAAAAATCACGCAAAACAGCAAGGCTTTAGTGAGACCATCCGCTTTACCGTTGAAAGTGGTTTTGACTGGCACTCCATTAGCGACGAATACCTTTCAATGAGCTTGTTTGCTAATCAACGCATTATAGAAATTGAATTTGCTAGTATAAAAATAGGTGATGCTGGTCATAAGGCGATGCTTGAAATAAGCGAACGTTTAGTAAAAGATAGTCAAGACCCGCATTTCCCGCTAGACGTTATTTTTATTTTACATGGCCCTAAGCTAGATGGACCAAGCAGTAACCGTAAATGGTTTAAGTCGCTAATGAATATTGGCTGCTACCTGCCTTTATACGATATTGACAGTAAAATGCTCTCTTCTTGGTTGAATAAACAAGCAAACGCTTTAAATGTTAACTTGTCTCCTCAAGCGAGTAGCCTATTAATTACCATGCTTGAAGGTAATTTACTTGCATTAGCACAGGAACTGCAAAAGCTTTCATTACTGTTTGGCACGCAAGAAATTACACTGAATGATGCTGAACAAGTGCTGATAAAACAGGCTAAGTTTAATGTTTTTCAAGTACTTGATGCTTTATTGCTAGGCGATTGCAATAAATGTATTGCTATGTTGGATCAAATCCAGCATGAAGGCATAGCGCCAGCTCAGTTAATATGGGCTTTTCATAAAGAAATAAGTTCTCTTAATGCGATGTTATTTAAGTTATCGCAAGGCCAACCTTTAAATGAACTTTATAAAGAATATCGAATATGGGATAAGCGCAAACCTTTATATCAACATGCGCTTAATAACATTAGCCTAAAAAATGCTGAAGTCGCATTAGCGCGCTTAGCTGATATCGACTTATTAAGTAAATCTAATAGCGAATTTAACATATATGTTTTATTGGCTGATTTATGTATTACTTTGTATCATGGTGAAGTAACTCAACAGTTTTCTCTTGACTATGACTATGCTTAATCGTTCTTATTTTGTCGTGTTTCTTCTAAGCTATGAATAAAGCAAAGAATAAGTCTATGTCTATTGGTATTTTAGGCGGCACATTTAACCCTATCCATATAGGCCATACCTTACCAGCGCAATCGGTAGCAACAAGCCTAGCACTCGATAAAGTCGTTTTATTACCTGCCAATATTCCTCCTCACAAAGAAATGCCTACCATTAGTGCGCAACATAGAGCGAATATGGTTAAATTGGCTTGTAAAGACAGTGCGATATTCGACTGCGATACGAGAGAATTAAATCGAGATGGACATTCTTATACGGTAGATACCCTTAAAGAGTTAAACGCGGTATACCCGAAACAAACCCTTTACTTTATTATGGGTATGGACTCGCTGTTAACTTTTACAACATGGCATAACTATCAAGAAATACTTACATTTTGCCATATTGTCGTTACGACGCGTCCAGGACATCCGTTTGACGACACCTTTAACCATTCCTTTGACGATACCTTAAAAAAATCAAGCAAAGTGTCTTTGGAAACGGCTGCCTTATTAAGTCAGCATAGAGTAAAAACAATACAAGCCTGTAAGGACAAGAAATCAGGTTGTATTATATTTAGCCAAGATTTAAATGGTGAAGACAGTCCTTTATTAGATATTTCATCCACCGAAATTCGCTCTCTCCTTAAAAAAGATCCAACTAGCTTAGAATGCTCTCGATTCATGCATAAAAATGTTTTGGCATACATTCAAAAAAATCAGCTTTACCTTTAATGTAATTTTAAAACGAATTTAAAGAAATTTTAAAAGTTCATCGGCCCCTAAAAAGTTGATAAACGTCAATCCTAGGTGCACACTTAAAAGACAAGATTAATTGAAATATTAAGCTACAATTAACTCATCTAGATAAATCGGGTTAAAACTTATAGATAGATTAATCTAATCTTAGTATTGGGAAAATGCTCAAAAAATGTTAATATTCGCCGCAATCGCCATTACCTTATTGATTGTAATGGTGTACAAATCAAAATTAAACACAGAATAGGAAGAATACCTTGCAAACTGAAGAGCTTACAGAATTTGTAAAAGAAAAGATTGATGACATGAAAGGTAGAGATACAACTACTTTATATATTGGCGATAAAGCGAGTTTTGCCGATTATATGATCATCTGCTCTGGTAATTCTAACCGTCATGTTAAATCTATTGCTGAAAATGTCGCAATTGAATGCCGAGCTCAAGGCCATGAACCTCGTGGTGTTGAAGGTAACGATGTAGGCGAATGGGCATTAGTTGACCTAGTAGATGTTATTGTACATGTTATGACTGATGAGCAACGTGACAAATATAACTTAGAAGAGTTATGGGCTGAAAATTAATAGCCTAATGGGCAAGATATTCTCTAGCAATAGCTTGCCAACCTTATTTGTTCAGTGTTACGTTAACCTCTCTTTATTCATTTTACCGTATTGCTACTTTAATGAAATTAACATTATATGCCGTTGGCACAAAAATGCCTGCTTGGGTAACCCAAGCTTTTAGTGAATACAGCCGAAGATTTCCACGCGATTTAACCTTTAATTTAGTTGAAATTAGTGCTGGAAAACGCGGTAAAAATGCTGATATTAGTCGCATTCTTGATAAAGAAGGCGAACAACTTCTTAATGCCATTCCAAAAGGCAGTCGTATTGTTACTTTAGAAGTTGAAGGTAAACCCTGGACAACACCACAACTTGCCAATGAACTAGAACGTTGGCAACTCGATGGCAGAGATGTCGCTTTACTGGTAGGTGGCCCAGAAGGTTTATCGCCGGCATGTATCAAAGCATCTGAACAAAAATGGTCTTTATCTGCACTTACGCTTCCTCATCCTATGGTAAGAATATTAATTGCAGAAAGCCTATATCGCGCTTGGAGCGTGAACACTAACCATCCCTATCACCGAGAATGATATAAATGATTCGTTCTCGCGTTGCTATACGTAACCACACTGCAGAGTCTAACTTATTCGCTCGCCGAGCTTTTATCGCTTTTTGTGGTGTATTTCTTCTTCTTATTATTTTATTTAGTAATGTTTATTACCTTCAAGTTTCATCCTTTGAGCAGTATCAAACTCGCTCTAACTCTAACCGTATAAAATTGCTTCCTGTTGCGCCTAATAGAGGGCTTATTTTTGATCGTAACGGTGTTTTACTTGCCGACAATAAGCCTGTTTATAGCTTAAGTGTTATTCCTGAAGACACAAAAGAGCTTAAAGAAAGCATAAAAAGTGTTAGCGAATTGCTAGGAATAAGTGAAGAAAGACAAGACAAGTTTTTTAGTTCGGTTAAACGTAAAAGACGCTTTAAGCAAATAGAACTTCACCCTAGGTTAAACGCACAACAAGTGGCACTATTTTCTGTTAATCAGCATAAATTCCCTGGCGTTTTTGTTGATGCGAGACTAAAGCGATTCTACCCTTTTGCCGACCTAACAACCCATAACTTAGGCTATGTAGCCAGAATCAATCGCAAAGATGTACAAAAACTTGAGCGAGAAGGCAACATAGAAAACTATGCTGCAACCTACGGTATAGGCAAGCTAGGCATTGAAAAGTACTATGAAGAGCTACTGCACGGCACTATCGGTCATCAAGAGGTTGAAATAAATAACCAAGGACGAATTATTCGTACCTTAAATTACACTCCACCTGTTCCAGGAAAAAACATTACACTGACCCTAGATATTGAATTGCAAATGATCGCCAAAAGAGCATTAAAAGGGAAACGTGGTGCGGTTGTTGCAATGAATCCTAAAACGGGCGGTATTTTGGCCATGTATTCAAACCCAAGTTACGATGGTAACTTGTTTGTTAATGGCATTAGCAGTAAGAATTATAATAAAATATTAAAATCTAAAGACTTACCCTTGATTAACCGAGCCGTTCAAGGCTACCCTCCGGCGTCTACAGTTAAGCCTTTCTTAGCACTATTAGGCTTGGAAGATGGCATTATTACTGCTAAAACCAAAATCAACGATCCTGGTTGGTATCAATTAGAAGGTCTTCCTAACAAGTATCGTGATTGGAAAAAATGGGGACATGGCCTAGTTGATCTCAATAAAGCAATAGAGCAATCATGTAATATATACTTTTTCGATTTAGCTTTTAAATTAGGTATCACTAAAATTAGCCGCATGATGGATAATTTTGGTTTTGGCGATTACACCGGTATTGATATACATGAAGAAAGTCGTGGCATTATGCCAAGTGTTGAGTGGAAACGTGCTCGCTATAATAAGCCTTGGTACACAGGGGAAACGCTTTCTGTTGGTATTGGGCAAAGTTATTGGACTGTAACACCGCTTCAACTTGCTAACGCCTTAACCACTTTAGTTAATAAAGGTAATAAAAAAGTCCCACACTTTTTAAAGGCTACCGGTTACTCTGCGGATACAAACCATGACGGTTTGAGTAATGAAGAAATTGAGCTTGCAGAGCAACACAGTATTGAAAATATTACCTATGAAGAAAAACCGCCTATCCAACTAAAAAATGATAACAACTGGGATCTTGTACTTAAGGCGATGCACAGAACCGTGCAAAAAGTGGGGGCAACAGCATACCTTCCTTTTAAAGGCAACAAATATGATGCAGCAGGGAAAACCGGCTCTGCTCAAGTCGCCAGTATCAAACAGGATGAAGATTATGATGCGGATAGCACTCAAGAAAATAAGCGTGATAATGCGATGTTTATCGCGTTTGCTCCTTTTAATGATCCTGAAATAGTTGTCGCTGTTGCTATTGAGAATGTAGCTAAAGGGGGTGGCGGAAGTAATGCTGGCCCTGTTGCAAGACAAATGATGGACCAATACTTTGGCGATAGGGTTATTGAGAAGAAAAAAGCCTATTAATGTTTTCAAAAACTTATAGCAGTTTCATTAAATAGTTAGAGATTTTATCAATGCGCAGTACAGGACAAGACCAACAAAAACAAAGAACCTTTTGGCAAAAGGTACACATAGATGTGCCCTTGTTACTGGGTGTTCTTGCCTTACTTACCCTTGGACTTTTTCTTGTATACAGTGCCGGTGGCCAAGAAACGGGCGTTGTCTTTCGCAAAGGCAGAAGCATTACCGTCGCATTAATTGTTATGTTTATTGTTGCTCAAATACCGCCACTTTTTTATCGCAAATGGGCGTTGCCGGTCTTTATCGCTGGTTTATTGATGCTCATCTCTGTTTTATTATTTGGCCATGTTGGTAAAGGTGCTCAGCGTTGGTTAGATCTTGGCTTTATTAAGTTTCAACCATCAGAAGTTATGAAGCTTATATTGCCTATTACAATTGCTTGGTTTATTAGTAGAGAAAACCTACCTGCCAAATTGTCTACAATCACGTATGCTTTTATTTTGGTGCTTATACCGACTCTGCTTATCGCCAAACAACCCGACCTAGGTACCTCGCTATTAATAGCAAGTTCAGGTATTTTTGTTATTTTTCTTGCTGGTGCTAGCTGGAGGCTCATTGCTGTTTGTGCTGGCTTGTTGTCTGCCTTTATCCCCATTTTGTGGATGTTTTTAATGAAAGACTACCAAAGACAGCGGGTAATGACTTTTTTAAACCCAGAACAAGACCCATTAGGCTCTGGCTACCATATTATTCAATCAAAAATAGCGATTGGCTCTGGTGGATTAGAAGGTAAAGGTTGGCTACAAGGAACGCAATCTCAATTAGAGTTTTTACCAGAGCGGCATACCGATTTTATTTTCTCGGTTTTTAGCGAGGAATTTGGCTTATTTGGCGTTGGCTTACTGTTAGCTTTGTATTTATTTGTGGTTATGCGCGGCCTTTGGATAGCTGTTAATGCACAACATGTGTTTTTAAAGTTACTAGGCGGCAGTATAACCCTAACATTTTTTGTTTATGTTTTTGTTAACATTGGTATGGTTTCAGGTATATTACCTGTTGTGGGTGTACCTTTGCCTTTAGTGAGTTACGGTGGTACGTCACTTGTAACACTTATGGCAGGGTTTGGTACATTGATGGCAATTAGTACTCATCGTCGATTCCACGCCTAATGTCATTTTAGGTTTTAAGTTTAGGTTTAGGTTTAGGTTTAGGTTAATCGTTTTAATATGAATAAATATACTCCATTAATTACCGTCATCATTATCTTCCTTGTGTCTTCTTGTTCTTCAGATGGACGATATCAACAACATAAAGACAGTATTCCAACGAGAACACCTACCCCTAGTGAGTTAAAAGATCCAACACCTCGCTTTGAGTCGCCAAGTAGAGGTGGCAATAAACCTTATCAAGTTTGGGGTAAAGATTATAACGTGTTAGGAAGTGCCGACAACTATGAACAAAAGGGGATCGCTTCTTGGTATGGTGAAAAATTTCATGGACATCTAACTTCAAATGGTGAGATTTATGACATGTACGCTATGTCTGCTGCCCATAAAAGCTTGCCTTTACCAACTTACGTTCGGGTTACTAATTTAGCTAACAATAAATCGGTTATTGTGAGGGTAAACGATAGAGGACCTTTTCATGAGTCTCGCTTAATTGATTTATCCTACAGCGCTGCCTATAAACTTGATATGTTAAAATCTGGAACTGCGAATGTGAAAATTAAAGCGATCACTGATTTCAGCCCACCTACTACACTTGTTACTCCACTTAAACGCAGCATTAAAGAAAATAGCATAGTAAGCACTTCAAATAATAAAAAAATTAAGCTGAACAAAGCTGTCGCTGTTAATAGCAAAGAGCCAAGGTACATTCAAGTATTTGCAACAAGTAAGCCAGACATTGCGCAACATACGGTAAATAATATCAGTAAAACACTAAAAAAAATCACGTCTAAACCCGCAACATACCCAGTTAGTAGCCCTGTAGATGACAAAATTTACAAGGTTATTATTGGTCCTATTTATAATCATACCGAGCTAAATGCGCTATTACTAAAACTGAAAGAAAATGGCTATCCAAATGCCTTTAGAAAAAACATTTAACATTAATGCTCTACCCCGTAGATATGTAAATCAAAAATGATATACTCTCAGACCTAATAAATATAAGACTTTGGTCTAATACGCTTGTTGCAGCGAATATCATGCACTGCAAATCAGATAAAACAGCGCCACTGCTCTATATTTCTCCTTATTTAAATAGCTTAGATTGAAGTAAAATAATGCAAAATATAGTTAAAAAATCAAAAAAACAAATATTAAAAAAACTGAAAAATATCGCATCTATCTCTTTGGTTGGCGGTATTTTAGCATTATCTCCTTTGGCAAATGCTTTAACCATTATTCCTGATGCACCTCAAATCAATGCTAAGGGTTACATATTAGTTGATTATACAACGGGTAAAGTTATTGCTGAAACGAACGCTGATACTTTACTAGCCCCTGCAAGTTTAACCAAGATGATGACAAGTTACATTATCGGTAAAGAACTTGAAAATGGTAATATTAGCAATACCGATAAAGTCTTGATTAGTGAAAATGCTTGGGCGAAGAAATTTCCTGACTCATCAAAAATGTTTATCGAAGTGGGCACAGAGGTGCCAGTCGATTTATTAAATCAAGGGATAATCGTTGCTTCAGGTAATGATGCATGTGTCGCTATGGCCGAGCATATTGCAGGCAGTGAAAGTGCTTTCGCTGATTTAATGAATGCCCACGCCGAGCAATTAGGTATGTCGAGTAGTTTTTTTGAAAACAGTCATGGCTTAGATAGCACGTCTCATATGACCACACCTCGCGATATGGCAACACTTGCAATGGCAATTATTCGTGATGTGCCTGATGAGTATGCGCTATACAAACAAAAGTCTTTTACCTACAACAACATTAAGCAATATAACCGTAACTCGCTTTTATGGGATAAAAGTTTAAATGTTGATGGTATGAAAACAGGACACACTTCAAACGCTGGTTATAGTTTAGTGACTTCAGCAACAAAAGGTGACATGCGTTTAGTTACTGTTGTTATGGGCACGGCAAGTGAACGTGAACGTAAAGTAGAAAGTAAAAAGCTACTTAATTATGGCTTTAGATTCTTTGAAACTTTTACGCCTTATACTGCCGGTGAAAAATTTGCTTCAAATCGCATTTGGATGGGTGATAAAGAGCAAGTTGACTTAGGTATTTTAGTGGATACGCCCGTTACCATTCCTCGTGGCCAACGTAAAAACTTAAAAGCGAACATTGAATTAAATCAACAATTAGAGGCTCCTTTAGCAAAAGGTGCCGTGGTAGGTACTTTATTCTTACAACTTGATGGTGAAGATGTTTCTTCTTACCCATTAGTCGCCTTAGAAGAAATAAACGAAGGCAGTTGGTTTAGTCAGCTAATCGACTACATCAAACTTTTCTTTGCTTCATTGTAATTCGAGCTAAATAAATGTTAAAGAAAGCCCCAATAAAGGCACTACAAAGGTAAAACCAAGTTTTCAATAGCTTGACTAACCCGAACAACTAAAGCTTATACAACAAAATAAGTTAAGATTAAGCTAAGATTTGTATATTAAATCGCTCTATTTTTTCCATACTTTTAATGGCAAGAAATAGAGCTTTTTTACTTGTAGGAATTAACAATAAATCTTTCTTCGTTGAAACGATCTGTTTGCGCTTTTTTTATCATCTTAAACTATGTTAAAATACGCGCACTGGATCAGCGATGACCTCAATAAATTAAAATGCCAAGCTCAAACTTCTTTTGCTGGCACTAGGCATATCAACCTATAAGTAGATACCATGAAAACGCATTTCGATGAACTATTAGACTTTCCCACTGTTTTAAACTTTAAAGTAATGGGCTTAGCAACTGACGAATTACCTGACACCATTGTCGGAGAATTACAAAAGCATACGCCTGCTGACTACGCACCTATTGTAAAACCTAGCTCTAAAGGTAATTACATTTCGGTTTCGGTTGCTGTACGCGTAACTAGCAAAGATCATATTGAGCAAATATATAAAACCCTTAATGCTATCGAAGATGTTCGTTACGTGCTTTAACGGTTGTTTATAGACTAAATTTTGTCACTGTTAAAAAGGTTAGACATGGGTACTCCCCTTACAATTAGACAACTAGGCCAGATGGACTACACCACCGTATGGCAAGCAATGCAAAATTTCACCGATAATCGTGATGAAGACACGCTTGATGAGTTATGGTTAGTTGAGCACCCTGCTGTTTTTACCCAAGGGCAAGCAGGTAAAGAAGAACATCTTTTAATGCCGGGCGATATCGAGGTTGTAAAAGTTGATCGTGGTGGCCAAGTAACCTTCCATGGTCCTGGTCAACAAGTTATATATTTTATGATTAATTTACGCCGTAAAAGTATGGGCGTAAGAGAACTTGTTACCCTTATTGAAAAAGCCATTGTTGGCGCATTAAAAGATTGCTGTATTACAGCCTACCCTAAAGCTGATGCACCGGGTGTTTACGTCGACGAAAAAAAGGTCGCTTCACTCGGGTTAAGAGTAAGAAAAGGTTGTTCATTTCATGGATTAGCATTGAATGTAAACATGGACTTATCGCCTTTTTTACGTATTAATCCATGTGGTTATGCAGGTTTAGAAATGGTGAACACAAAAGACCTAGGCGAACTAACAACCACAGAGCAAGCTGCAAGCTTACTAGTAAAACATGCCGCAAGCTTATTAGACTCAAATGACTTAATTTATCAATCGGGCTTACCTGAACTTGCTAAACAAGCTCAGCATTAGAAACACAGCTAGAAATAAATCAGAATTCTACTTATTAAAGAGCAATTTATGACAGACAATTCAGTTCAAACACATACACCTGTTCAAGGTAAAGCTGAAACACAAAAGCCAATGAAAACCTCAAAAATGGCGCCTGGTACTAAATTACGTGATGCCGATAAAATGGCTCACATTCCTATTAAAATTGTTTCTTCAACAAAAGAAAGCATGTTACGTAAACCAAGTTGGTTACGTATAAAATTGCCTCGTTCAAGCGATAAAATTGATAACATTAAAAATACCTTACGTAAGCACAACCTTCACTCTGTTTGTGAGGAAGCGTCTTGCCCAAATCTATCTGAATGTTTTAACCACGGCACAGCCACCTTTATGATTTTAGGTGATATTTGTACTCGTCGTTGTCCATTTTGTGATGTGGGTCATGGCCGACCTTTAGCTGTAGACAAAGACGAACCGAGAAAGCTTGCTTTAAGTCTTCAAGAAATGGCACTTAAGTATGTTGTTATTACTTCAGTTGACCGTGACGATTTAAGAGATGGCGGTGCACAGCAATTTGCAGATTGTGTTCGTGAAATAAAAGACTTATCTCCTAATACTAAAATCGAAATATTAGTACCCGACTTTCGCGGTAGAATGGACAGAGCTTTAGATATTTTAAATCAAAATCCACCGCATGTTTTTAACCATAACTTAGAAACTGCTCCGCGTTTGTATACCAAAGCAAGACCAGGTGCTAATTATCAATGGTCATTAGATTTATTGAAAAAGTTTGGCGAAGCTAACCCTGATGTGAAAACCAAATCGGGTTTAATGGTTGGTTTAGGTGAAACAAACGAAGAAATATTACAAGTAATGCGTGATTTACGTGCACATAACGTAACGATGCTAACTATTGGTCAGTACTTGCAGCCAAGTAAAGATCATTTACCAGTAGAACGTTATGTACATCCTGACGATTTTGACATGTTCCAACGCGAAGCAATGGCTATGGGCTTTGAGCATGCTGCTTGTGGTCCATTGGTTCGCTCTTCATACCACGCGGATAAACAAGCGGCTGGTGAAGAAGTTAGCTAACCGCTGTTAGTGGGGAAATAGAGGGCTAAAGCCGACTCCTGCAAGTTTAACAACCACCTGTGTTTTAGGAAATTGTGTTAATCACTTTTGTAGGAGCGTGCTTTCGCCGCGATCTTTTTGTAATGAAGAAAGATACGTTAAAGGGAAGATTAAGACAGAAGCCCGGTTTGCCCGCAGATTTCCGCAGATTAGACAAAGCCCCCGATGAGAGCCTAAAGCTAAAGTGATAAGCCCGTTTTTACCACAGAGA
>JBMYWR010000064.1:0-17365 GCA_049607625.1 Colwellia sp. | reverse complement strand
TTAATTCAAAAGCCTGGCTTGATGCTTTACTCGGCCATTTGAACTTTTGCTTTTCGAGGCGTTTATACCAAAGAGCAAAGCCTGTTTTATCCCAGTATAAAATCTTCAGTTTATCTTTGCCTTTATTACAAAAGACAAACAGTGCGCCAGTGTAAGCATCCATTTCTAATGCTTGCTCTACGATACCCGTTAAACCATTAATCGATTTACGAAAATCAACTACATCACGGTGTAAGAACACATCAGGTACATCACTAAATATTTTCATTAAGCGAGCTCCTGAAGTAGTTGAGCTATGTAGGTTGCAGAGGTTGTGGATGGCAAGATGACTTTAGCACGGCCAATTGAAAGCTCGATGTGAGAAACAGCTGTCGGTACTTCAACTTCTACTTCTTGGCTGACTTTGGCACGAACAAAGGTACTTTGGGAGCTAAGCGTTTTATTACGCGCAGCATAAAAGCTAGATGTGGATAACTGATTTTGATGGCAGTAATCAAGAATGGATAAACCACTCGATTTTTGCTCTTCTATAAGGGCTTGCCATTGTGCTTGGTTACGAAATATTCTCATGCGGTACTCCAGATAATTGTTTGAAGTACCTTACCTTGAGGGCAGCTCTTTGTTTAGACGCCTTTTACCGTACGCTTACCATATTCGCAAGGGCTGTGGCATCTGAATTACCACCTTCATCGTGACATATTTTAGCCGTAAGCGTCTGGGGAAAGGCGTTTAGCCTTGGTTTATATTCCAAGGTAATAGGTGATCTAAGCTATCAGGCTTTTTAGCAAGCTCTTCCAGACAAGTTTGCAAATAGCTATCCACCATCAAGCCGTTCGCTTTTGCTGTTTCTACAAAGCTATAAAGTACGGCGCTGGCAGTGGCGCCACGCGATGTATTAGAGAATAACCAATTTTTCCTGCCAATAACAAACGGTTTCACCGCACGCTCTGCACGATTATTATCGATATTAATCCGCCCATCTTTAAGGTAGGTTTCAAGTTTGTGAGCTTGGTTGTGCCAATAGGTTAGTGCTTCACCGAGTTTACTTTTAGGTGGTATTTTTTCTCGATTGTCATTTACCCACTGATTAATTTTATCTATAAGCGGTTTCGATTTCTCTTGTCGGATTTTATGTTTTTCATCGCTGTTTTTTAATTTTATATTCGCTTCAATGCCATAAAGCTTAGCAATAAGGTTTAGCATCACATCTGCTTTACCGGTTTTTGATTTACCTTGAGCTGTTTTTGCATCTATAAATTTACGACGAGCATGCGCCATACACCCAGCTAATATCGCTTCTGTTTTGCCGTAGGCAGCATAGCCATCAACTTGCAAGTAATCACTGTAACCTCTAAGGAAGTTAATAGGACATTGAGCTGCTCGGCTATTGTGATAATCAAACAATACAATGCTCTTCGCCTTATTGTTCACTCTATCTTCACCACAACAATATACCCACATATAGCTCGTGCTCTTTTCCTCACGAATAACTTTTAAAGGGGTTTCATCTGCATGAACAACCGATTGCGCAAGCAACTCGTTCTTTAATAGCTCATAAAGTGGCATCAATAACTCACTACAACGCAGCAACCAATCAGACATCGTTTGACGACTTAAACTAATACCATAATCGTTAAACATACTTTCTTGGCGATAAAGTGGTAAGCCATATTGATATTTGCTCGTAATAAGTTGGCTTAACAAACTTGCCGTGGCAATACCTTTTGGGATAGGTGATGGAGGCATTGGCGCTGTTTTTATGTGGTTGGCTGTGCCCGACTTCTCACACTGCTTACATGCGTATTTAGGACGAACTGTTTCAATCACTTTGATGTACGCAGGAACGAATTCAAGTTTTTCACTGCGAGACTCACCTATTGTATGCAAGTCGCCTTGACAACAATCACAGACTTGCTCTTCAACCGGCAAGGTTATCGTCACCACTTTACGCGGTAGCTCTTTTGGAAGGGGTTTACGTTTTGGGCGCTTTTTAACGGTTGTTACCGTTTCATTTTTTTCTTCCGCTAAAAGTGCTTTATCTTCTTCATCAAGGGTTTCTTCTACCTCATTGAAGGTTTCACCTGCACCGGGGTTTTGCTCAGAGCTCTTACCGAATTGCTTACGTCTAGCTATTTCATAACGCTCGAGTAGACCATGAATAATTTCGTCTTTTTTAGCCAACTCTTTGTCTTTCTGGACTAACGCTTTATCTTTTTTTACTAGCTCTTTATCTTTTTTTGCCATAGTTACCTGCAACTCAAGTAACATTCTCTTGAGCTGTTCAGGGTCATTAGGTAGTGAGTTAGTATCTATTTTCATACTCACAGTTTAGCAACTTTTTAAAGCAGTATCTTCTTTGAAAGTTAAATAAAAGTAAGACTTCTAGGCTATTTCGGACACGATCGTTGACGGTGATTTGATCGCATTAGATCGCCGATTCATAGTGTAAAGGTGAATGACCAACTACATCATAACCTGATAACAACCAAGTTAATTGTTGCTCTGTTAATTCAAAAGCCTGGCTTGATGCTTTACTCGGCCATTTGAACTTTTGCTTTTCAAGGCGTTTATACCAAAGAGCAAAGCCTGTTTTATCCCAGTATAAAATTTTCAGTTTATCTTTGCCTTTATTACAAAAGACAAACAGTGCGCCTGTGTAAGCATCCATTTCTAATGCTTGCTCTACGATACCCGTTAAGCCATTAATCGATTTACGAAAATCAACTACATCACGATGTAAGAACACATCAGGTGCATCACTAAATATTTCCATTAAGCGAGCTCCTGAAGCAGTTGACCTATGTAAATTGCAGAGGTTGTGGATGGCAAGATGACTTTAGCACGGCCAATTGAAAGCTCTATGTTAGAAACAGCTACCGGTACTTCAACTTCGACTTCTTGGCTGACTTTGGCACGAACAAAGGTACTTTGGGAGCTAAGCGTTTTATTACGCGCAGCATAAAAGCTAGATGTGGATAACTGATTTTGATGGCAGTAATCAAGAATGGATAAACCACTCGATTTTTGCTCTTCTATAAGGGCTTGCCATTGTGCTTGGTTACGAAATATTCTCATGAGGTACTCCAAATAATTGTTTGAAGTACCTTAGCTTGAACACAGTTTATTGTTTAGACGCCTTTCCCCAGACGCTTACTGAGTTTTTATCTACAACGGGTACAGTAAATATTGATAGTAATACGATAAGTGGCCGTTCGGTGAACTTTACAACTCTTCAAACAATTACGGAAATGGCGCAACGATTTTTAGGTCGAAAATTTGAAGTTTGGTTTTCTGATATATCAGGCTTGCCACCGGTAAGGCAGCAAAAGGAAGAATTGGTAGAAGGGACGAAATTATTAAGTAATTTCTTTGACCTATTTATAACCCTCACATCAATACGCAGAGTTGTATCCAAAAGTGGTCATTAAGTTTTTGTCAAATAATGATCATATTTTGGGTAAGTTTAACTAAAGTTTACTATCACTCAGTTCAATATTTAGTTGTTATCATTCCTCACATATGTCGGAAGTGAGTATGACCTCTTTGCATGATCTATATCATCAATTCCTACCGTATAGCATCCATTTCTTTTTAAGTTTTCTATCCATAATTCTTGCTCCGTAGTTAATAAGGATAATTTAGAAAAGACAAAATGATTTAGTTTTGATAACTGAGTTATACAATTTGGTAGTTTATTTATTTGGTTACAGCTTATGTCTAAATAGGTTATCTGGGTAAGAGAACCAATTTCAGGTGGTAATTGAACTATCTCATTATCACTTAAATCTAACATACGGAGGTTTGTGAGTTGACTTATTTCTTTTGGCAATTCAGTTATGTAATTTCCGCTAAAACCATCTTGCCCATCTAGACAGTAATAATCGTATATAGAATCCCCAATATAAAGTTCTTCAATACTCTTTAATCTAATTATTTCTTGGGGAAACACTTTGAGTTTATTTCCTCCAATTCTAAGAGTTATTAATCGAGCTAAGTCACCAAGCCCTGATGGAAATGCTGATATTTCGTTACCATTTAAATCAAGATTTAACAATTTTTGCAAGCAACCAATTTCATCAGGTATAGCTTTTAGTCTATTTTGAATTAAACAAAGAGAAGTCAAGCTTGATAAAGAACCTATTTCTATTGGAAGCTCAGTGAGAAGGTTAAAATCAAGATGAAGCTCTGTTAGTTGCGTCAAATGCCCTATTTCTATTGGAAGCTCAGTGAGAAGGTTACTAGACAATTCTAACATAGTTAGTTTCGTCAAACGCCCAATTTCTTTTGGAAGCTCAGTGAGAAGGTTACTAGACAATTCTAACATAGTTAGTTGCGTCAAACGCCCAATTTCTTTTGGAAGCTTTGTTAGTTTGTGGTGTCCTAGCTTAAGTTTTCTTAGTTGCGTCAATTTTGCTTTATTTCGTGGCAGAGTTTTATCATCAATATTATTTTCATCCGCCCATGCCCATAGCCGTTCCATCCAACTATAATCAAAAGAAGATAATCTATTTCCATTGAGTAATATTTTAGCTGTTACATCGATTAAGCTCTGTGTTTTTCTAAGTGATATTTCACTTGGTTTTTTAACGATAATATTCTTCATAGTTATCTATTACCTATGTGAGCCTATTGGCTAGTTTTGTTCAAAATACGACTGGACTTCCCATACACAAACTGACCATTTCCTGAAGAAAAAAGACTTAAGAATGGACTATTTAGATACGAACATAGTCCTCAAAATATTTTTTAAAATACACTTTAGCAAAACTTAAACAGGTCGAGTTCGATCTGTTTAAAAATTTATATATAATACCAAAGAGACGAAAACCGAACATGAGGCTTGTCTATCCAACGGCAATAGAGACAAAATCGCGAACGCTAGCTAACGCACACCGATATAATGGCTCATTAACACATCAACTAACGTTAGTTGTGACTATTTTTAAATCTTTATAGCGAAATATAGATGGAGACATCATCGTTAAGTACCTACCAATTTCTAAATCAACTACCTTGTCTGTTGCAATATATAGAGTCCTTCTAACTCTATAACTATTGAAATTTAAAAGGACTTCCTTAAATTGATGAGATGTTACTTTAGGCTTATTTAAAACTTGTTGAAATTCTATAATATCTCTAACTTTAAATTCATTAAGGTGTATTTGGTAATTTTTTAATTTCTCATAAACCAAATCTAATTTTTCTAAACTTAAACGCATTGAAGTCCAGTTTTTACACTGGATCAAATTAATTACTTTATCTACCTCATCAATTGCAATTAAATCAACTCCCCTATCGTCGTAACCTTTAATAAACCCACTATAAATTACAATATTATTTTTACCTTCGAATTTTTCACCAATAAATCGTTCATATTTATCGCCCTTTTCCTTTAACGGGCATTTGAATTCATCCTGAACAACAGCTTCAAGAGTGTTCCGATTTCTTGGTTTATTTTTGGTTGATGAAGACTTATTTGAGCTAGAAGAAAAAAACGTTCAAATAAATACAATACAAAAATAAAAAGTAAAAACTCTAACATTATCAATCCTTAAATGCACTTACAGTGTGGAGAAATGCGTTCTTACAACTAAAACTCTGTATCCCAATAGTTATCATCACTCCTCTGCCTTGGGTATGGCTCTTCTTCTGATAGTGGAGGCTCTTCAAAAAGTGTTTGGTTTCCTGGTTCTTTTGGGTTTAAATTATCTTGCTGGCCTTTTAAAAAGTTTAATTCATCAGTAAGTTGAGATAAGTTACTTTCTAATTCAGTTTTAATACTTAAAAAATAAACATCCCAATCTTCAATATCTTGAATCACTTGATATGTTTGAGAATTGTTAATTTCTAAAATTTCATTCTTAACCGTTTTATACTTTAACTTAAGCTCATCAAGCTTTTCTTTAAGTAATTCTAAATTATTAATTGAATCACTCGCTACAGTAAATGCTAACCCTTTTTGTAATTTAGTGAGTAACTGAGTAAGCTCTTTCAGGTTTTTTTCTTTATATGCAATATTAACTGCTGTCATTATGTCTGTTGCTTGTTCTTTAAATTCTTCAGCAACAATATCAGGATGGCAAAGTTTACTTGCCGCTCTATATATTTTTTTTAATTCCTTTATCTCATCAGCATTTAGTTTATATATTGGCGCTGATATTATTTCTTCATACTCTTGATCAAAACTAGCTTTATCTTGCTGTGCTTCTTTATACTCTTGTTGGCTTTCATCTTGTTCAAATTCTTTTTGTTCTTTTTTAATTCGTTTGCGAATATCTTCAAGCTCTATTTCGTCATCATTTAACCTATCCTTAGCTTTTTGAATATCCGCTAGAAGCACATCATATTCATCACTAAACTCATCTACATTAGTCAAAAAGTCTTCTTGTTTTAATATTTCAGACTTCCTTTGTCTGACTTTTGCTTTTAATGACTGGTATTTTATTTTTAAAGAATCAAGGTGGTCTTTAGCACCTCTGGTCTGTAAATATAATATTTCTTCTCTTAATGATAATATTTTTTGTAATAACTCACCTAACTGCAAATGATATTCTCTATTAAAATCATCTACTTTATTTGTTTTATTGTTTTTGTCTTCAATTTGGCTTTGAAGTTTATTTTCTAATACTTTTAACTCAAGCTTTAAAGCTTGAATATTTGGGTCTATATAATTAATCAAAGCACTTTTATTCGCTAAAAACAGCTCTATTTCACTATAGGCTTGACTAAACTCATGATTTTCTAAATACATTACAATCTTATTTATCTCTTTATTTATATTTGTGTCTTCGTTGTTCAATTGAATTTTTTTTAAAGAAATAACCTGTAAATCTATAAGCTCTTCTTCATCAAGACTTATACAATTTTTTATTAGTTCTAACCTTTTAATTATATTATGCACAATCCCTTTCCTTAGCTATCGTAGCTGGTTGCTTACTTTTCATATTTTTCCTATATGGTTAATAATCATTGTCCATACTATGGCTAAATAGTTACTCGTTTCTAAAAAAATCTACTTCCACAGAAAGAATAATTACTTTGTTAACAGCTAATTATTCTCTAAGGTACTAGAAGTATAAATACTATATTTTTGTATCCAATCCTTTTGTAATAAAGACAACTGAATTTCATCATCAATATATAAGTGTGTCAGGTTGGTTAAATTAACTATTTCTTTTGGTAAAATGGTGATTTTATTATTCACTAAACGTAATTTAGTTAATTTGGACAGTTGCCCAACCGTATTAGGAATCTCTGTTAGTAGGTTCTTATTGAGATTAAGCTCTTTCAGTTGTGTCAGTTGTCCAATTTCTTGAGGAAGGGCTGTTAGCTGGTTACTACTAACATCAAGCTCTGTCAGTTGTCTCAGTTGCCCAATTTCTTTAGGAAGCTCTGTTAGTTCGTTATAACTAAGAGCAAGTTCTTTTAATTGCGCCAGTTGTCCAATTTCTTTAGGAAGCTCTGTTAGTTGGTTATCATAAAGCCAAAGCTTAGTTAGTTGCGTCAATTGTCCTATTTCTTGAGGAAGATCTTTTAGTAGGTTGTCAGCAAGCCAAAGGCCTGTTAGCTGCGTCAGTCGCCAAATTTCTTGAGGGAACTCTGTTATTACGTTATCATGAACTTCAAGGTATGTTAGTTGTGTTGTTTTTGCTTTATTTCGTGGCAGAATTTCATCATCAATATAGTGTTTATCCGCCCACGCCCATAGTCGCTCCATCCAACTTTCATCAACAGCCACAACACTATTATTTATACTTAAAATCTTATCTGTTAAAGCAAGTAAACTCTTCGATTTAGACAATACTAGTTGCGAAGAGTTTTTAAGTGTTAAATCTTTTTTCATATAATAAACTTCCATTGTTGGGTATATTTATTAGAGCAACAGCTTCGTAACTATCTTAGATATTTAAGTAATTTAAAAATTGAAAAGTTGCCTCTACTAGACCAATTAATGACTTATAAAACTCACTTATTCACAACTTGATTTTATAATTATATAAGCAAATCAAATAAACACCAATTAATGAATAGTCTCACTCTACTAATTAAATTAATAGTTACACTAATAGATGAGGTGACAATAAAAGCAACCTTTAAACAGGATCTTATACATGATGGCTTCGTCACTGTTTGCATGACTTAACGGAACATAATTGTAAAATGGTAAGAGTAGGTGTTATACGATCGCTAAGTGCTATCATAATAATATTCAGACGCGGTTTGTCATTTTTAAGTGGGCACTAGGCTCGCATAGGTAATAGTATGAAGAAGATTATTGTTAAAAAACCAAGTGAAATATCACTTAGAAAAACACAAAGCTTAATCGATGTCACAACTAAAATATTACTCCGTGGAAATGGTTTATCTGCTGTTGATGAAAGTTGGATGGAACGGCTGTGGGCATGGGCGGATGAAAATAATATTGCTGATAGAACCCTGCCACGAAATAAAACAAAATTGACGCAACTAACAGAGCTTTATCTTAGAGTGAACTTCCCCCCCCTAAAAGAGCTTCCGAAAGAAATTGGACAACTGACGCAACTAACAGAGCTTGTTCTTGATGGTAACCTACTAAGATCGCTTCCTCAAGTAATTGGGCAACTACCCCAACTAACAAAGCTTAGTCTTAGAGGGTACGTAAAAGTGACTCAAGTAGTAATTGGACGAGAGATGGAACTAACAAAGTCTGAGGAACTAACTGAGCTTCCGATAGAAATTGTACAAATGACGCAACTAACAAAGCTTGAACTTGGAGATAACGACCTAACAGAGCTTCCGAAAGAAATTGGACAACTGACGCAACTAACAGAGCTTGTTCTTGATGGAAACCTACTAAGGTCGCTTCCAAAAGAAATAGGGCTACTGACGCAACTAACATCCCTTAATCTTGAATTAAACCAACTAAGATCGCTTCCAAAAGAAATAGGGCAACTGACGCAACTAACATCCCTTAATCTTAGATTAAACCTACTAACAGAGCTTCCAAAAGAAATAGTAAACTTAACAAACCTGACACATTTAAAGATTGATAGTCGTATTAAGTTGTCGTTGCTACAAATAATCTGGATAAAGAAACATAATATTTATACCCTGGTACAAAGAGTCTAATGACCGCAATAGGCTCTTAGTTGCCCCTATACTTATTAATCCCACAGGTTTAAATACTTATTTCTGAAATTAAAATACATCCCTAGAGCCTTCAAACTTGTCGCCCAAAGAATCAAAGTCACAATAACCTCACCTCAACAAATAAGGTGAACTGTATGAATGACTTGTTAAACACTATCAATAAATTAATGAAACTGCCTAACAGTGGCTGGAACGTACAAAAGGTTGGTAGTTTAAAGCACTCTGTTAACGAAGGAAGCTTGACTATTTATATCTCGGGCTCTAACGCCCCCTTAATACTTGGGAAATATTATTTAATAAGCCTTTCTGAGTTACTTAATGAAATAGCCGTCTCTGAAAAAGAACAAAGACTTATGATGGATGGCATATCAAAAAGAGAGCGCTCTGTTATTTTACTCTGCGCTTTGTTAGAGCATTTCATTACGGATAAGACTTTTAATGATTTAAGCCAAACAGAGTTAGTAGATAAAATAATTATCGCTAGCGTTTTTTATATGGTTAACACACTTAGTGGTATGAAAATAATTGAAAAACTATCATGCGGCTCTGAAGCAAATCATGCCTCCTTTTTTATTGTTATTGATTATGTAAATAACAAAATGACATTTAGACCTTTTGGTTTAACCCAACAAAATGATGTCACTTTAACTCAAGATGAGGTGCTTACGTTGGTGAAAAATGTTACGTAGCCTTTTGAAAATAGAATAAAGTGAAAAAAATAAAGTACAAATTAACCAATAAATTTAGCAATGTATGTGCATTATTTCAAGCCATTGAACCCAAATTGTTTTAGAAAAACAATCGTATCTGATGCTATTTCAATTCTGGTAATTTGTTGATAATGTGAATTAACTTAACAAAATGATTAACGTTAAATAAAAGGAGAATATTATGAACCTAAAAACACAATATGGTCATACATTAACACTGAAAGAATTGTGCAGAATTTTAAAAATTAGCCGTTCTTCATATTATACGTCTACTGATGTAAACAATCCCGCTTACAAGGTTAATTTTCCGAAACGCCTGGATGGTTTTGCTAAAGTGTTATTTTTAACCGAAAATGTTGAAAATTATTTATTAGATATAACTAAATAGCGTTTTTATTAATTGAAAAATAAATAAACTAGTACGTTTTTATATATTTGATTCTGAGTTCAATTCTTTGTTGCTCTTTCAATACTTTTATTTAATATTGACCAGTATAAATCGTAAGCGTCGTGTTGTTGTTCAATATAGTCCGCCTTATTGTAATGTACATTTGTGCCTTTTATTTTATGACCTAAAATTTTATCAATTACGGGTAACCACTTAGGGTCGATTTCGCACAAAATAGAGGCAATAGAACGTCTAAAATCATGAGGTTTTATTTTCGAAATACCGTACTCAATGAATAACTTGGCTGACATTCTTCCACAAAACCTGTCTATTGCGTGAATACTAATCGCGCCACTTGTGCGTTCTCCTGGAAATACGTAGCCTTCTCTACCATAAATTTGAGCAAGCTTATCTAACAGTTCTAACGCCTTACCAGGTATGGGATGACGTTCAGGGCGTTGCAGTGCATTGTCATCTTCTAATGTTCCTGTTCGTTTATTTTCTTTAAGTCTTTTTGGGTTTGGGATAGTCCATATGTTATTTTCAAAATCAAAATCACTCCATTTCGCCGTTCTGATTGCAGTATTTCGTCCTCCGAATAAAATGATTAATTGAAGGCAGATTTTAGTTTGCGGCAGCGCTTTCGAACGTTCTATTTCTAACCATAATAAAGCAATTTCGTCAGGTGATGGCGTTCGTTCTCCCACCTTAGGTGTTTCTCCTACATCATTGACCTTGAATAACAGCAAATTACCATTGCTTATTCGTTCTCTTTTAAGGCCCCACTTTACAACCGTTTTTAATATTTTAAGGACAGAACCTGCTGTTGTCGGACTACCCTCCTTACAGATCCAATCAAAGTAATCCATCCATTGCGCGTTCCTTATTTCATCAAATGGCATTGATAAGTACTTTTTCACCCATAATATGCTCAATGAACTATTGTCTTTAGGTGAATTATATACCCATTTATTAATCGTACTTTCGTAATTATTATACGTTGTGTCTTTAAATTGCCCTGTTGCAGTACTTTCAAACCAATTTTGAACTAAACTCGATAAGGTTATAATTTCTACGCCCTTGTTATTATTTTTTTTATTATTCCATACCGTTTTAGGGTTTTTTCCTTCAAAGAGCAACCCTTGTAATTCGGGCGCTAGCTTTCTGACAGCAGACAATGTTAAATAAGGATAGTGACCTAAGGTTAAACGTTCAGCCTTTTGGTTGTATCTAAAGCGGAATTGCCAACTGATTTTACCTTTTGCTGAGACTCTTACGCTAATAGAGTCTCGATCAGAAAGCTCAAAAGGTTTATCATGTGTTTTGTTATAATGTTTTTTTAAAATGGAATCTGTAAGCTTCATACTTTCTGTACACACCTATCATTTTTCTGTACACAGTTGCGTACATAAATTATTAAAATCTTATAAAACGTATTAATTTATAGTAAAACAAAGAAAAACAACAAATTCAATACAGGCCTTTAAAAATGGAACATAGGAAGACAATTGACTACATCACAAGACAATAAAATACAGCCAACCATTCTCTGGCACGATTATGAAACTTGGGGAGTATCACCTAAATTTGATAAGCCTTCTCAGTTCGCTGGCATAAGAACTGATCATGATTTGAATATTATTGGTGAGCCAGAAATGTTTTACTGTTCACCTCCTCCAGATTATTTACCACAACCTGAAGCTTGTTTAGTGACAGGCATAACGCCGCAAAAAGCTCAACGTGAAGGTTTGTCTGAAGCCGATTTTGCCAAGCGTATTCATAACCTGTTTTCTGTTCCAAATACTTGTGTTGCTGGCTATAACAGCATTCGCTTTGACGATGAAGTGTCCCGCTACTTATTCTATCGAAATTTTTACGACCCTTATGCACGAGAATGGCAACATGGTAATAGTCGTTGGGATATTATTGACATGGTACGAGCTTGTTATGCACTTCGCCCTGAAGGTATTAACTGGCCAACTGTTGATCGTGATGGTGAACAAGTTGTGAGCTTTCGCTTAGAGTTATTAACTCAAGCTAACGGTATTAGTCATGAAGCGGCACATGATGCCATGAGTGATGTTTATGCAACCATTGCCATGGCAAAATTAATTAAAGAAAAACAGCCTAAGTTATATCATTTTATTTTTAACTTACGCACCAAAAAGCAAGTGGCAGACTTACTTAACGTTGCTGATATGACCCCAGTAATGCACACATCCAGTAAGGTATCGTCTAAACATGGCTGTACTAGTTGGTTTGCGCCTGTTACGTATCATCCAGTAAATAAAAATGCCGTTATTTGTGTTGATTTAGCTCAAGATATTAGCCCATTAATGAACTTATCAACCGATGAAATTAAAGAGCGCTTATACACTCGACATGACGAGCTTGAGCCTGGACAGTCACCTATTCCACTTAAGCTTATTCATTTAAATAAATGCCCTGTTGTTGCTCCAGCAAAAACCTTATTGCCAGAAAATGCAGCGCGTTTATCGATTCCACGTGAAAAGTGTTTAGATAACTTAGCACAATTAAAGCAACGCAATGAGTTACGCGATAAGTTAAGCGACGTATTTGCCACTAATAATTTTGATGACGACACGACCACTGTTGATGCCGAGCAAGCTTTATATGGTGGTAATTTCTTTAGCCATGGTGATAAAGCACAAATGGATATTCTAAGAGATTTATCGCCTGAACAATTGGCAAGTCATCCATTTCAATTTCAAGATGAACGATTAAGTGTTTTGTTGTTTAGATATCGCGCTAGAAACTTCCCCCACACTTTAAACGCTTCAGAACAGCAAAAATGGCAGCAATATAGCCAAAATAAATTACAGTATGGTGAGAAAGGTTTGCTGAGCTTAGATGAGTTTATGATGAAGATTGAAAACTTAGCCCATAAGCATGAAACTGATAAGGCGAAGATGAGTATTTTAAAATCGCTTTATGAATATGTACAGGGGTAAGTTCTAAAAAGCAATTGGGGTTAAATAGAATGAACAATTTACTTCAATAACAAAATTCGATTTTTTCATCTTTATCGCCAATACTTACTCTAAGAAAAATAATTAGCGGAGCGCATATGTCATACCAGTTTACCCCTGTCGGTAATATGAATCTATTGTCACAATCTGAGGTTGATCAGCTTCAACATACAGCACATAGTCATATTCATAACCTTTATCGAAACTGCTCTTTAGCTGTATTAAACTCAGGCTCTAATACCGATGATGCAGAAGTAATTTATGAACAATACAAATCATTCAATATTCAAGTAATCACTGAACAACGCGGCGTAAAAATTCATTTAACAAATCCTCCTCAACATGCTTTTGTCGATGACACAATAATTAGAGGTATCAAGGAGAACTTGTCAGCTGTCCTGCGCGACATATTATTTCACCATCATCACAATAAGCATATACAAAAAGAAGATATTACAGACACGATATTTGAAATTTTACGAAATGCAAATACAATAAAACCCGACAGTGACCCAGGTTTTATTACGTGTTGGGGTGGTCATTCAATAAAAAGTGATGAATATAAATATACCAAAAAAGTTGGCTATCAATTAGGGCTTCGTATGTTAAATGTTTGTACTGGTTGTGGCCCTGGTTCAATGAAGGGTCCTATGAAGGGAGCAACCATTGCGCATGCTAAACAACGAGTAAAAACAGGACGATATGTTGGGCTTACAGAGCCAGGTATCATTGCCGCCGAACCTCCTAACGCCATTGTCAACGAGCTTGTCATTCTTCCTGATATTGAAAAGCGTTTGGAAGCTTTTGTTCGTCTTAGTCACGGTATTATAATATTTCCTGGAGGGGTAGGAACTGCTGAAGAACTTCTTTACATCTTAGGCATAATGCTGCACGAAGATAACAGCGAGCAAATACTGCCTATTATTTTAACAGGTCCAGAATCAAGTCGAGCTTACTTTGAAGAGATAGATAATTTTATTGCTGCTACGCTGGGGAAAAAGGCGCAAAGTCTATACAGTATTATTATTGATAACGCGAGTTTGGTTGCCAGAAAAATGAGCTTATCGTTAAATCAAATCCTTGAATATCGTGCTAAGGTAGGTGATTCTTTTCATTTTAATTGGTCTTTAAAAGTACCGAGTGATTTTCAACAGCCATTTGAACCAACCCATGAAAACATATCATCACTTGAAATAAGTCATTACTTAGGAAGTGCTGAACTAGCCTCTAACTTACGAAGAATATTTTCGGCTATTGTTGCAGGTAATGTTAAAGAAAGCGGTATAAAGGCGATTAAAGCACATGGTGTTTTTACTATATCGGGCGACAAAGCTATTATGGCTTTAGTTGACAAACTGCTCAAATCATATGTTAAACAACAAAGAATGAAGTTACCTGGTAGCGATTATATACCTTGTTATGAAGTCAAAAGTACTTAGATATACCGTCATTCAACATGATCTTTATTATGATTTGATCGTAAGAATAATGTTCATGTTGATGACATTTTTGTTGCCCTTTCGTTATAATGAATCCGAAATATAACCTAACAACAAAAATGATAAAGGTAATAACATGTCAGCTCACTTAGTTCTTATTGATGCGCTTAACCTTATACGAAGGATTTATGCTGTTCAAGAGCGCCCTTTTGCAAACATGGCAAGTGACTCTCAATCAAGTAATTCCCCTGAATTATCTCAAAACACGATAGACCAAGTTCTCAATAACACGCAAAATGCTTGTACTAATTCATTACATAAAATATTAACGACCTTAAACCCAACACACGCTTTAGCTGTTTTTGATAGTAGTGAACCTTGTTGGCGATATGATATTTTCCCTGATTATAAAAAAGGTCGTCAAAAGATGCCTGATCATTTAGCGAAAAAATTAACAAGTATACAAGATGCTTTTATGCTTCAGCATGTCGATTCCTTAATTCCTGAGCAGGATGAAGCCGATGATATTATTGCTACATTAGCAGATAAAATGTCGTCCAAAGGTAAAAACGTTACGATTATTTCCACAGATAAAGGTTTTCTATCTTTACTAAGCCCCCATGTAAAAGTGTATGATTATTTTAATCGACGATACCTTGATAGCAACTATGTTGAAGCAAAGTTCAAAGTACAACCAAGCCAACTTAAAGACCTTTGGACCTTAACCGGAGATAGCACGAACAAAATCCCAGGCGTTCCAACAATAGGCATCAAAACTGCTGCTCAGTTATTACAAGAACATAAAAACATCGACACACTATTAGCTTCAACCGAGTTAAAATCTTCGATATCAGACAAACTTATAGCGCATAAAGAAGACATTGAATTAGCTAGATCGCTGCTAACATTGAAAACTGACATACCACTGGGTTTTAATCTTAAAGACATTCGAATTCAAGCAATGAATTCTAACAAATAAGCTTTTCTTATTGGTTACATTGAATATTACCTATAAACTGCCGTGATGCCTATTATTAATTTGCGTTATGCACATTCCCTCAATATCGATATATTTCTACCTCAAATGCTTGTTAATTACATTTTAGTGGTCTAAATTCATCGTATCATCTGAAAAAAGCAATTCTATAGAGCAAAAAACCACAAACATACCCAATCAAAGACATTTTTGATCGTCGCATGTAAAAGTTTCTTACTCGCTTACATATATGAATTGTGCTATAAAACGCACCATAAATACGAGTGACTATCACATAGACGTGATACCACTAATCTATGCGAGTTTTTACCGCAAAGAACACTTTTATCTGAGTTAAATTACAAGGCAATTAACATGAGTACAAACAATCAAACAATTACAGTTATCCCTGGTGACGGTATCGGTCCAAGCATCATCGATGCAACACTTAAAGTATTAGACAAAGCTGGCTGTAACTTTAATTATGAATTTGCAGATGCTGGATTAGCCGCACTAGAAAAGTACGGTGAATTAGTTCCAGAAGAGACTATCTCATTAATTGAAAAAAATAAACTTACTCTAAAAGGTCCTTTAACAACTCCTGTTGGGGAAGGCTTTACTTCAATCAATGTTACTTTACGTAAACAATTTAAGTTATATGCTAACTTGCGCCCTGTATATTCTTTTAAAGGTACAAAAGCGCGTTACGAAAACATAGATATTTTAACCGTTAGAGAAAATACACAGGGTATGTACTCTGGTGTTGGACAAGTTGTTTCTGAAGATGGTACTCAAGCTGAAGCGATGAGTGTAATAACTCGTGAAGGTGCTGAAAAAATCTTAACTTTCGCTTATGAAACAGCTCGTAAAGAAGGCCGTAAAAAAGTAACTGCTGTTCATAAAGCAAATATCTTAAAGTCTACTTCAGGCTTGTTCTTAAAAGTAGCTCGTGAAGTTGCTGAGCGTTACCCTGAGATTGAATCAACAGAGATGATCGTTGATAACTGTTGTATGCAACTTGTTATGAACCCTGAACAGTTTGATGTAATTGTTACAACAAACCTTTTCGGTGATATTTTATCTGATCTTTGTGCTGGTTTAGTTGGTGGTCTTGGTATGGCTCCTGGTGCGAATATAGGTGAAGATTGTGCAATCTTTGAAGCTGTTCACGGTAGTGCTCCTGACATTGCAGGTAAAAACTTAGCGAACCCTACTTCTGTTATTCTAGCGGCTATCCAAATGTTAGAGTACCTAGAAATGACAGATAAAGCTGAGAAAATCCGCGCTGCGTTAACAGATGTTATTGCAACGGGCGATCGTACTACACGTGATTTAGGTGGCACACACGGTACTACAGACTTTACAGAAGCTTTACTTGAAAGATTATAATTAAAAGCTCCCTTAGGAGTTGTTAATAAAGGCGCTATTTTCTAATGAAAATAGCGCCTTTTTGTTAAGTAATTATAGTACTAAGATTAAGACAAGTTTTAAATTTTAAACGGAAGCTACTCAAGGTTAAGTGCGAGTAAACTTTGAGAACCGAGTATTGAATTGAATCGATAGATAAGGGATCGCGGCTAAAGCACGCTCCTACAAAAGTGATTTCTCAGGTTGCTGCTGTTGTAGGTGAGCCTTCAGGCTTATAAGCGTACCGCAAAGACCCTATCGTTAGTCATATCAATTTCAATTAATATGTGATCATTTCTACTTGTTAAAATCACCAACTACTTCG
This sequence comes from Colwellia sp., assembly GCA_049607625.1. Lineage (GTDB taxonomy): Bacteria > Pseudomonadota > Gammaproteobacteria > Enterobacterales > Alteromonadaceae > Colwellia. The sequence goes on along the minus strand of JBMYWR010000064.1, from coordinate 1 downwards.
T
>JBMYWR010000063.1:0-17474 GCA_049607625.1 Colwellia sp. | reverse complement strand
TCATATAACGGTTAACAATCTCAGGTAAAACAGACAAAATTGTTTCCTTAGCTTCTATGTTTGAGTTTTCTAAGCAAGCGCTTAAAGCACTAAGGTTAAAGTTTTCTTGATATTGTTTAGCAATAGGTTGATATGAAAAGTGCCAAGGCTCTGCAGCAACGCCGCCTTCGTAGTTTGCATAAGGTCGATAAAAATTAAAATCACCAGCGTATTTATCTAACCATAAGTTAAGCTTGTGCATTGGACCGCCTACGTCGTATTCCCAAGGCTCCAATTGAAGCGTTTGGTTCTCAGCAAGCAAGTTAGAAGCGTATAGGTCGATGTCACAACCCCAGTGATGCCGACTTCCTCCCGGTAAAGCAGAATAAAGTAATATCGCATGCAAAATTTCAATTTTTGATAACACGGAGATATCAATAATATGATTATTGATATCTTTTATATTTGTTCTTCCTGTAAACTTATTATTAAAAATGAAAAGTTGACGTTCAAAAGAGCGATATCCGCTGGCGACTTCTATTGTAATATCATCTTTCTTCGCAGCCTCAACCATTTGTCTAAAAGGCATCCTCATTTCTTTATGAATAAAGAGTGAGTTATTCTCATGATAAAGTTGTGTTAAATGTACCTCAGTAAGTCCTAAAATCTGAGTTTGAATAGGATCACTGTACAGAGCCTTTGCAGTCAAATGACCACTCCTTCTGTTACTTTAAAACCAAAACTTGCTTTAAACAAGCGTAGTATATATCAGTCAATTTGATTAAGTCATCGCAAGAAACAGACTCGTTTACTTGGTGAATCGTTGCATTACAAGGGCCTAGCTCAATGACTTCAGCACCTGTTGGGGCGATAAAGCGTCCATCAGAAGTACCGCCAGAGGTTGACAACTCAGGTGGTATGTTTGTGACAGACTCAACGGCAGCAATCATCTTACTTAAGAAACAGTTCTTGTGATCAGTCTGCTCAGTTAAAAAAGGTTTACCATTGAAAGTCCAGTCAATGTTATAGCTGAGTTCGTGCTTATCGAGAATGGAAATCACTTTATCGACAATGACATCGAAGTTTAATTCTGTACTAAAACGCAAATTAAACAGCGCTGTTAAATTAGCGGGGACAACATTGGTTGCACCGGTACCAGAATTAACATTTGAAAGCTGAAAGCTTGTTTCTGGAAAGTAACCATTGCCATCATCCCACTTAACTTGAGATAACTCTGCTAAAGCTGGCATAGCCATGTGAATCGGATTTTTTACATGTTCAGGGTAGGCAACATGCCCTTGTTTTCCGATAATTGTTAGCGCTCCTGAAATAGAGCCTCTGCGGCCATTTTTGATAATGTCGCCCACGCGATTTGTGCTCGTTGGCTCGCCTACAATACAATAAGTAATTTTTTCATTACGAGCTTCAAGTGTATCAATGACTTTTGTTGTGCCATTAATAAAAGGGCCTTCCTCGTCACTTGTAATTAAGTAACTAATGCTACCACGATGCTCTGGATAATCTTTGACAAACCGCTCTGTTGCAACAACCATTGCTGCTAAACTTCCTTTCATGTCAGCACAGCCTCTTCCATAAAGCATGCCATCGATAATGGTTGACTCAAAAGGAGGGGTATTCCAACTTGCTAGATCCCCAACAGGCACCACATCAGTATGACCAGCGAAACAAAAAACAGGCTCATCTTTAGTTGGTGTATTTAGGTTTTGATAAGTTGTACTATCTCGTCTCGACCATAAATTGGTTGTATCCTCAAACACCATCGTTTCATTAAGAAAGCCTACAGCTGATAATCGTTCTGATATGACGTTTTGACAGCCGAAGTCTTCTGGCGTTATTGAAGGTCTATTAATTAAATCGATTGCGAGCTTTATCGTTTCGTTATCTAAGTAGTTCAAAGTATTACCTGTTTTTAAAGGGCCTAAAAGGCGAGTATAAATGAAATAATGTGATCAAAATTATAAATTAAATATTTTTTGGTAATTATCCGCTTTAAAACCTAAATGGAGTATATCGCTAGAAGCATCCTGAACATTACTTTCAGAAGTTATCAGTAATAATGGTCGTTTTAATAAGGTAGGTTGCTCTATAGCGGCTTTAAATAGGTTGTCATCCGTTAAGTTTTCTTTTAATTCGACAGGTAAGTTTCTATAGGTTGTACTGCGTTTATTTAGTAATGAATCCCAGTCACTTAATGATATGAACCTTGCGAGAAGTTCAGGGGTTAAAGGCTGCTTTTTAAAGTCATAAAATTGGAAGTCTATTTGCTGACTAAGTAACCATTTCTGTGTTTTTTTTACCGTATCACAATTGTTTATTCCGTATAAGGTTATCATGCTTCTCTCGTATATCGTTATTAGAATTCAGAGCGTTATCGCCTGAAAGCGAATGTCCTCTATAATATTTTTTACCGTATGTTAACGGTTTTAATTAGTGTTGCTAACTTGATGGCACATCAATATAGCTATCTTGCAACAATATCTAGGCAGATGAAAGTAGAATTAAAATAAATGATTAGATTTTAACTAGGGAGATATTTCTAGGGCTCAATCGTATATAAAGATTTTATGAATGTGGCGCGCTTTACTCTTAACACTTAAGCGTAGTTAAAAAGTATATGAAGTAGGGATAATTTTAAAATGGTATATAAAACAACCACAAGCGTTCCCCTTGTAAAAACAATATTTGTATAGAGCGTTTTAAAAGTTATTTTTAAAAGTCCCAGATGATTATTTCCTTATTAAAGCAGGGGTCTTAGGGGAGTTTGTCGTTTTGCTAAAAAGGTATTTTTTATAATTTTTAACCTGATTATATGTTGCAAATATTAAGCGCCGGTAATGGCATTCACCATTTTATATTCTAGTAAAGTTTGTGTTTTGAAGTTTAGTGTATTATTTGTTGTTCAACGCTTTGTTTTAATGGGTTTATGTGGGTAAAATTAGCCAAGATAGGATTTTAAAGTAAATATTTATATCCACAATAACTGTGTATATCGCTGTGGATAAAGTCGTTAGTAACCTTTAAAGTGCTGTAATATAAGGTTTTTTATTTTTGTTCGTTTTTTGTTATATCAACTATTCTGAACTCGGAGCAAGAGAATGCTTAACTTGTTGAGATTTATTGGTTTAGAGTAATAAAACTAACTATAGCTTGGTAGTTTTTCTTGATTCAAGCATATTCAAGCGTCAACAGCTTGCCTATTGCAAATGAATTTAACGCAGAAGTTAGGAAAAATAGCCGCTAGAGAAGTATGTATTAAGCCGAACTCAGTTTACTTAGCTTGAATAGCCGTTAAAGCAATTGTGTATACAATATCATCGACTAAGGCACCACGGGATAAATCATTAACGGGTTTATTCATTCCTTGAAGCATAGGGCCTATACTAACCAAATCTGCAGAGCGTTGAACAGCCTTATAGGTTGTGTTGCCGGTATTAAGATCAGGGAATATAAATACGGTTGCTTTACCTGCAACAGGGCTTTGCGGAGCTTTTTGCAAAGCTACGTTCTCCATAATAGCTGCATCGTATTGTAGTGGCCCATCTATGATAAGGTCAGGGCGTTTAGCTTTAGCTAATGCTGTAGCTTTAGTCACTTTCTCAACATCTTCTCCTTTACCAGAGCTACCGGTGCTATAACTTATCATCGCGACTCTGGGAGGAATACCAAAGGATGTTGCTGAATCTGCAGACTGAATAGCAATGTCTGCAAGTTGCTCTGCATTGGGCTCTGGGTTTATTGCACAATCGCCATAAATAAGGACTTGCTCAGGTAAAAGCATGAAAAATATAGAAGAAACTAACGAACTATCAGGGGCAGTTTTAATTAATTGTAAGGCGGGTCTAATGGTATTCGCTGTTGTGTTTACAGCTCCAGACACTAGCCCGTCAACTTGATTCATTTGCAGCATCATCGTTGCAAGTACAACATTATCCTTTAAGTTTTCTCGTGCTATAACAGGTGTTAACCCTTTGCTTTTCCTTAACTCTACTAAAGGTTCAACGTAATTCTCTCTCACCACCTCCGGATCAATAATTAATAAATTATCGGGTAAGTTAATACCTTGTTGGTCAGCAATACGAAGAATCTCATCTTTATCGCCCAAAAGTTGGCAGCGTGCTATCTTACGTTCACAACATATTGAAGCGGCTTTAATGGTTCTAGCATCGGTTCCCTCTGGGAGGATAATTAATTTGTTGGCACTTTGCGCAAGACGGGTGATTTTATGACGAAACGCAGGAGGAGATAGTAAATAATTATCAGTATCATTATCATTAGTGCTTGATACTACGCGGTTAATCCATTCGGTTTCAAAGCTATCAGCAACTTGTTGTTTTATTTTTTCTAGGCGCTGCACGTCATCTTTTGGTATTTCAGGATGAAAATTCATAACATGCCTAGATGTTTGCCATGTGTCCCAAGGTACAGAAAGCACTGTTAATCCCGTATCAAGTGCTTGTTGACACAAAGCCCAAATTTTCTCAGAGGGTTCAAAGCCATTGGTAAGGATTAGCCCCCCTAATTTAGTGCCATTTAATGCAGATAAACAGGTTGCAATGATAATGTCGGTTCTATCGCCAGGGGTGATGATTAGTCTACCAGGTACTAGATAGCCCATCAAATTTCCAACGCTTCTTGCACAAAAAGCGACGCTTCTAAAACGCCTGTGCTCCATTTCTCCACTGTTAATTACTTTAGCCGAGAGATAATGGCAAATATCTTTCATTCTAGGGGCAAGCAAATCAATATCCCAAGGGATAATAGCGAGTAAGCTAAAGTTAGGCTCTTTAAATATGGCAAGATTTTTCCATTGGCTAATATCTTCTGGCTCTTCTAGGGTTTCTTCTCTTGGGAAATAACCGACCTCATCTTGATCAGGGGCATTCACTTTATTAATAATGCAGCCAATAACCTGTTTGTTTTTAATACCGCCATAAATGCGAGAAGATACTTTTATTCTGTCGGTAAACTCATCGCAAGAATCAGTGCCTGGGCTAGCAACAAAAACAATATCGGCACTTAAAGCCTTAGCGACAGCAAAATTTATTCTACCAGCATAAGGATGCTTGGTTGTAGGCGATAGCCCCTCAATAATAATAATTTGTTGGTCGCTTTCAAAGTCGTTAAAATTTTCAACGACCTCTTCTAATACTTCATCGTGACCATCATTTGCCATTTTCTCTTCAAAATAACTTAAAGAAATAGATTTACTGTTTTGAGATAGGCTAATGCTTTCTAGCCTTTCCCCTTTTCGGTACATAACATTTTGTGAAGGTTGGCTTATCGGTTTAAAATGACCAACAGCAACTCCTGTCTGTTCAAAGGCATGTAATAGCCCTAAAGAAACACTAGTAAGACCTACGTTATAGCCTACAGGTATGAGCATTATCTTATTTGACATGTTGGAAAAAACCTTCGTTGATAGTTACGTAATTTTAGCTTAGTTCAATCTTATTCTTGTGCAATTTTCGTTAGCGACTAGCTCAGCTCAACTAAACCCTAGAACACCTCAAAGAAACTTTCAACCCTAGCTAGGGCTCACTATGAGCGATTTATTAACAGCTGAACACTCAACCTTTCTCAATTAAAAGTAAACTAAAGGTCTATAGATTCTAGTAATTGTTGTGTTTGTTCCGCGATAACCCACTCTTCGTTTGTCGTTATCACAAAGCAAGGTCTGGAGTTTTCAGTGGTGATTTTGCCACAAAGACCTCTCAATAGCCGTTCATTGTCTTGTTCCGCTAATTGAAAATTTAATAACGAAAGCTGATTAATGATGTTCGCTCTTACCCAAGGGGAGTTCTCACCAATTCCACCGGTAAATACCAATGCGTCTAATCGGTCAAAACAAACACTATATGAAGCAATATATTTTGCAATTTTGTAGCAAAAAATAGTTAAAGCAAGTTTGGCTTGGTCTCGTTCGGGGTGAGAATCTGATTCCATCGCTTCTTCTAGCGCTCTACAATCATTACTAATAGCAGAAATACCCAGTAAGCCACTTTCTTTAATGAGAACTTTTTCAACCTCTGCTACGCTATAGTTCAATTGATTAGCAAGATGAAAAATAACACCGGCGTCAATATCACCGCTTCTTGTTCCCATCATGACGCCTTCTAAAGGAGTCATCCCCATGCTGGTATCGACACTTTCCCCATTTTTTATCGCTGCGATACTGCAACCATTGCCTAAATGTGCCGTGATCACATTACATTCACTCAGCGGTTTATTTAAGTATTTTGCAGCTTGATTACCTACAAAATAGTGGCTTGTTCCATGGAATCCATAACGCCTAATGCCGTGTTCTTCAAAGAGTGTTTTTGGGATACCGTATAGAAAAGCTTTACTCGGCATTGTTTGATGAAACGCGGTATCAAAAACAGCAACCTGTGGTAAGTTCCCAAACGCAGTCTGGCAAGCCTCTATACCAGTAAGGTTGGCCGGGTTGTGAAGGGGAGCAAGCTTTGCTAAAGAATGAATGGCCTTTTTTACTTCACTGTTAATAAGTGTGGGTTCAGAATAAAGATCACCACCATGTACGATACGATGACCAATCGCGGTTATTCCAGTATCGAGAGATAATTCTTTTAATTTTTCAACCAAAGCTTCAAGCGATTTTACATGATCAAAAGGAGCGGGGAGTAACTGATTAAAGATCTCCTTTTTACCTTTCATGGTATATTTTATTTTTATAGAAGCGTCTGACGTATTAAGCCTTTGTGCAAGTCCCGATAAAAAATCTTCTCCAGACTCTGGTTTTATCAAGGAAAATTTTACCGAGGAGCTACCGCAGTTAATAACCAATATAGTATTGTTTTCTGTGCTAACTATTGTGGAGGAGGACATAGTCATAATATACACTTATAAATTAAATGAGTTAATGGATTACTTTTTGTTCATGAAATTATTATAGTCATAAAATCAAATAAAAATATGATCTTAAATAAACTCGCCACGTTTAACTTATAAACTGCTATAATTTATCGCTATGACTACAATTGAAATTATTAAATTAGGTCAGCGGTATTTATCGCTGTGGCCAGAACAAAAAGAATTATCGATGTACTTTGCTGACTACAAAGTAGTGCAAAGTGCCCGATTTATATGTAAATACTTTCCAGCATTGGCGTTATTTACATTTATTATGCAATTCTATTTCTCTTCAGGGCTGTATGCCGGTATAGGCTTTGATACATTATCTACAGACAAAATATTATCGGCTTTAGGTAAGGCGTTATTTTACGGTGTTTTCATTGGTAGCCTGCCTATTCAGGCGCTTGTTATTGTTGGCGTTAAAGCGGATAAGTTTTTACCACCTTCTTTAGCAAGTTGGTATAGAGAAGGGATAGAAAAAATGAAATCGGCCAATAATGGACAAAGTATTGACCCAGTCGTAAGTAAATTAGCGACTTATAAACCACGATATATTGATTTAGCTCAACTACTTCAATTGACCTTTTCAGCAGCGAAAAAGTAGTTAATTGTTTGTGTGTTTATGTACTCTTTTTTGATAAAGCCTCAATATAAAGTCAGCTTGGCAAGAAAAATTATCTGTTTTCTTTATTGTTTCTAACACGTCCTCACTCGCTTTAAAGGCAAAGGGGGTCATGGCCAATAAACTTAGTGCATCTTCACTTTGCTCAAATAACATAGGGTAAGTAAGACGTTGCTCTTCAACCAAGCTTAAGTTTTTTATTGCCGGGTTAGACGTATCATGGGTATTAGCTTGAGTATAAATTAAAGATTTTAATTCAAACAGGTGGTTCTCTGCTGGGGTTACAGTGAGTAAGTAACCATTATCTTTTAATACTCGAGTAAACTCTTCTTCAAGGATGGGCGCATAAACAGAAGTTATCCAAGAAAAGAAGTTATTTTCAAAACTGAGTTTTGATAAAGTACCCACACTAAAATGGCAATTTTTATAACGTTTTGCTGCAATTTTTATCGCTTCTTTTGCAATATCAACCCCGTAAACGGTATTAGCGTTTTGTTCACTTCCTACGGAAATTTTATGCTGATGGGTATAAAATCCTTCACCACAACCCGCATCAAGCAAGTTTGAACCGGTTATATCGTATTTTTTATGCCACTCGCACATTTTATCAACCAGTGGTTGATAAAAACCTTTATCTAAGAACGCACGTCTTGCTTCAACCATCGCTTTGTTATCGCCAGGTGCTTTAGAGTGCTTATGCTGGACAGGTAATAAATTAACGTAACCCTGCTTAGCTTTATCAAAACTATGGTTATTCTCACATTTAAAAGTTTTTTCGAAGAGTTTAAGAGCCTTGTGACAAAGGGGGCAAATATACTTAGGCTCACAGTTTTGGTTTTGAGTGGAAGGTAATGTCATAATATTTGTCGTTGTTTCTTATGCGCTAGGTCTTGATGTTAATAGTAGTCAAAAAAAGAAGGTAAGCTTATTATTACACTACCTTACCCTCTTTAAAATTTTATTACGCTGAGAAAGTAGACCAAATGGGGGCATGATCAGAAGGTTTTTCAATTCCTCTTAACTCGTAATCTACATCAGAGTCGATACATTTTTTGCTCATCTCTTTTGTAGCAAGAACTACATCAATACGTAAACCACGGTTGTCATCAAAACCGCGTGAACGATAATCAAACCAAGAGTAACGCTCTTCTCTGGTTGGATGTAGTTGACGGAAAGTATCAATAAAACCCCAATCCATTAAAGTTTTTAACCACTCACGTTCTTCAGGCTGGAAAGAACACTTGCCTGTTTTTAACCAACGCTTACGGTTCACTTCACCAATACCTATATCTAAATCTTGTGGCGAAATATTAATATCACCCATTACAACAACGTTTTCAGTTGGCTCGTGATGTGTATTTAAATAGCCCATTAAATCTTTATAAAATTGACGCTTGTAAGGATATTTTGTTTCATGATTAACGTTATCACCTTGCGGGAAATAACCATTAAGCACGGTTACTTTCTCGCCTTGTTCATTGGTCGTTTCAACGATTATCATGCGTCGCTGTGCTTCATCATCGTCAGTCGGAAACCCTTTTTGAATACTAACCGCTTCTTTTTTACAAAGCATCGCAACCCCGTAGTGTGCTTTTTGTCCGTGAAAATAAACATGATAGCCCATTGCTTCGACAGCCTCTAAAGGGAATGCTTCATCGTGTACTTTTATTTCTTGTAGACCGATAACGTCAGGCTGGTGCTTATCTATTATTGCCTGTAATTGGTGGAGTCTGGCTCTTAAGCCATTTATGTTAAAGCTAATGATTTTCATGGGTGATTTCTCGATAAATTAAATCTTTGATGTGATGATCTTGCTTGTTTCTCTTAAAACTCGCAAGCTTTATTTTTGTAATAAATTGTAATTAGAACGTAACAGTTGGTTCAGTATCTTGTTATTAAAGAGTAACTTGTTTAAGCTTGTTTTAACCTTCACCTAAATGAACTTGTTCAAAGGATTATAAATGTCAGACTCAATAAAAAAAATATTGGTTGTAGAAGACGATAAACAACTATCAGACTTAGTCACAGACTTCTTAACTAATGAAGGTTTTCACGTAAAGCAGGAATACCGTGGTGATACGGTTGCAAAACGTGTTGAATTGTTTAAACCAGACTTAATTGTTTTAGATCTTATGTTACCAGGTAAAGATGGTTTTACGGTATGTAAAGAGCTACGTCCTGATTTTAATGGTGCTATTTTAATGCTTACCGCAAAAGGTACAGACTTTGATCAAGTACTTGGCCTAGAAATTGGTGCAGACGATTATGTTATCAAACCCGTAGAGCCAAGAGTTTTATTAGCACGAGTTAATGCCTTATTAAGAAGAGGCGAATTACCAAATCAAAAACAAGAGAGCGGTGAAGTAACTTGTGGCGGCTTATCGGTAAGTAGAGCGTCAAGAAAAGTAACATTACACGGCGAGTCTATTGAGCTAACCAGTCAAGAATTTGATTTATTATGGTTGCTTGCAAGTAAAGCGGGTGAGGTTCAAAACAGAGACTATATCTATAAAGCGGTTGTTGGGCGTGAATACGATGGTCTAGATAGAAGTGTCGATGTTCGAGTCTCTCGTTTACGCAAAAAATTACAAGACGACAGTGTCACCCCTTTTAGAATTAAAACGATTTGGGGGCAAGGTTATTTATTTGTAGAGGATGCTTGGGACGAATAGTCTAAGATTTAGTAAGTAATGAAATTAATTAATAAAAAACTGCGCTCAATTCACCTTCGCTTTAGCTCGTCAGGGAAGTCTTTTTTTAGCCTGTATTTTTTGATCATAGCCACTTTTATTATTTTTTCATGGTTACTTGATAACGTTTGGACAAAGTATATAAAACAGGATATCGAGTCATATACAGGCTATAAGACCATGCTGATGGCTGTAGGCGACTACGTTAGCGATAAGCCTGAAGATGAATGGCCAAAAATCCTTAAAAATACCGCAGAGCGCTACCAATTATCACTCAACTTAATGGATGTATCTGAATTAGATAATCTTGTTAAAGCAGAACACTATCAAATAAAACAAAGCGATGTTCATGTTTATTATATTGATGATGTTGTAGAGCTCCATTATTTTATTCCTAACAGTGATAAGGTAATACATTTAGGGCCGGTTGAAACGCCAACTAGACCTAAAATAAAGTCTATTTACCGTGTTATTATTTATGGGGTATTTGGGGTTATTATTTTAATCTGGTTGTGGCCTATGTCTCGAGATTTAGATCAGCTACAAAAAGCCACTAAATCTTTTGGTAATGGTAACTTCTCAACTAAAGTTGGCGAAGCAAAATCGAGTATGATTCAGCCTTTAATGATGTCGTTTAATATGATGTCTACCAAAATAAAGGACTTAATTGATGCACAAAAAGAACTAACCAATGCCGTTTCACATGAATTAAGAACGCCCTTAGCGCGTAGTAAATTTGCTTTACAAATGTTGTCTTCTGTTAAGGATGAAGAGAAGCGAGAGAAGTATCAGCAACAAATCAAAAATGATGTCCTTGAGCTTGAAGAGCTGATTAATGAAATGCTTTTGTATGCGTCATTTGAAAGTGAAAAGCCAGACTTGTTATTGGAACAGCACAACGTAACAGATCTAGTTGCTTATCAAATCGAAAATCATCAAGCCTTTAGTCATCAAATAGAATTTATCAATAATGCGCCATCGCTAAAAGCGACATGCGACAGGCATTTTATTGATCGAGCGTTAAGCAACTTTATTAGCAATGCGATTAAATACGGAAATGGCAAAGTAAGAATAACGGTATCAGAAACTTTGATCAAAAATATTCCATTTTGTTGTATTTGTGTTGAAGATAACGGAGAAGGGGTGAGTGAACACTTCAAAGAAGTTATTTTCGATGCGTTTTCAAGAGGAGATCAGTCTCGTAATAGAGAGACTGGAGGTTTTGGTTTGGGCTTAGCCATTGTAGCTCGTATTTTAGAGTGGCACCAAGGTAGTACAAGTGTTGGAGATAGTGACCTAGGAGGCGCTAAATTCATACTGTATTGGCCACTAGATCATAAAGAGTATCAATAGACGGTAAAGTTAAATCAATTAATTTAAATCAATTTAGTTAAAGTAATGTAGATAGCAACCGATAACAATATTAGGTTAACGATATAGAAATATTTTCTTATGCTATCTACAAAAAGCGCTGATTCTTTAATATCAATTATGGGGCAATCGACAACATTCGTTAACGAGGTTGAAAATGCGAATAAAGTTGATTCAACCATACCGCAGCAATTTTTAACAAAATCAAATGAGTTATTATTAGAAGAATTACAACTTGAAAATAAGCTCTGTGATAGTGTTCATCAATCACGAAGAGCAGATTTCAGTTTGATGTTAGCTATGTTAAGTGATGATGTAAGGGAGTTTAGTCAGTTCTCTTTACCAGAAAAACAACATCCAGAAGAAAAAGATAACAGCAATAAAAGCTTAAGGGCTTTTTTTGAATTGGGTGATGCTCAACCATTAGGGTTAGAAGCTTTCTCTCAAATACCATCGTTTAATCAATCAAACCTTTTAAGCGAAGGGTATACCGATACCATAAGGTTGATGAATACGCTTTCTCTAAAGCCTTTAGCTTTTAGAGATAATCGACAGTTTATTTGCCATGATGTTCTATCGAATACACGTTTAGTTTGTCAGGAAAAACATAAGCGCTTAATCGAGGGAGCACAAGAGCAGTATGTAGAAGAGACAGAAACGAAAGGTGCTAAAAACAAAAAAAATGACGTATTACCAGTGTTGAACAAAGCGAAGCGAATAGAGGCGGTCAATTGGCTTAAGGCCATTCAAAAGCAACGTATTTAATAGTTTTACAGTGTTTTATAATAGTTAAAAGAGCATAACTCCTATTTACCACAACACTGTTTGTACTTTTTATTTATCTTAGTTTTCCACCGAGTTTTAAATTGATTGCAGGGGCAGATATCGTTGCGTTTTATCGTTTTTAATTCTTCATGTTCAGTTATCTCGCCATCTAAGTATGCCCATTGTTCAAAACCAAAAGCATTAGAGTTGCTAACTGGCTTTAACTTTAAGTCTACCTTTGTTTCGAATTCTGTTACTTCATATATAAAGCGTGAAATTTCTCTTAAGTGACACAATCGATTATTATGCAGGTAGTAAGCTGAAAAATCGACGTTAAACTCATCGAAGTCATGAATAACTAGGGCTAACCATTCGCACTCGTTTGCCCATTGTTGAATCTCTGTTTCGCTTTGTAACTGCTGGGTCTTTTTAGCATAAGTGTTATAAAGGTATGAGCCATTTTTGCTTGCGTAAGCACTGAATCGAGAACGCATTAATAAGTGTGCCGATTCAACTTTTTCATCGCCCGTTATATAAGGTTGGCAACAATGAGAAAAACGTTCTTGTGAACCACAATAACAAAGCATAATTTAACATCCTAATAGATCAATAACATTATTTGGTCTATTTTTATTTTAACGCAAATTAAAACCAGTATAAATTCCATCAACCAAAAAGAAATTATTTTATGAAAATTAATTTGATTGCCGTTGCACTAGGGCTTTCCTTAGTTGCTTGTACAACCACTCCTCAAAATGAATCAGCAAGTTCTGTTAACAGTTCAAATCAAACCGATAAAACGGTTGAAAGTGCCATATTACAGGGGTCAGAAAAATCATTAACCCTTGATAAAGAACAACTAAGTCAAAGTAATAAGGAAATCAAACTAACTAAAATTATGTCTGATCCAGATTGGTTTGGCCGTTCACCTCACAGTTGGTACTGGGGAGATAGTAGTAATCAGTTCTATTATCAGCAAAAGCAGTCTGGTAGCCGAGTTAACGATTTATTCACGCAAAGTATTTCTGGTGAAGCTAATGCATCTAAAGTGGCACTGGCTGATTTACACAAGGCAGCAGACAGAAGAGGCGTATTTAACTCTGCTGGTGATAAAAAAGTTTATATCTTTAAAGGTAATCTTTTCTTAAAAACTTTTCATAAATCCCAAGATAAAGGAGAGGTTAGCGTAAAACAGCTTACCTTTACTTCAAATGCAAAGAACAGTGAAATGTTTTTAAGTAATGGCGATATAGCTTACCGTTCAGGTAATACTTTTTATCGTTATGAAATCAAAACAGGGCACAATATTGAACTAGTAAAACTGAATTTAACGCCAGAGCCTAAAGGCGTTACTGAGCCAAGTACATACTTAGCTAAAGAGCAGCATAAGCTAATTGACTACATTGCCTTGCAGCATAAAAACCGACAAGACGCGCAGGCAAAAAGTGAACAGTTATTAGAAGAAAACGCGACAGTTGTTAATCAAAATGTCTATTTTGGTAAAGGAAAAACAATTCGTCACGCAAGTTTATCGCCTAACGCAGATAAGCTTATCGTAAGCCTTGCAGAAGACAAGCCGAGTCGCAGTGCAACCGATATTATGCCTAATTATGTTAGTAAAGATGGCGTTATAGAGTCGGTAAAAGTTCGTGCGCGTGTTGCAGATAACCGTAAATATTCAGAAGAGTTATATTTAGTCGACCTTACAACAGGCACTAAGTCAGTATTAAGCTATGATGCATTGCCAGACTTTGATAAAGACGTGCTAGCGAGTGTTAAGAAAGAAAACTATAAGCGCCAAGGTAAAGACTACGTTTCAAAGAAAAAGCCGAGAAATATTCATTTATTAGCGATGTACAAGCCAGTTAAGTGGAGCAATGACGGTAGCCAAGTTGCTATCATGCTAGAAGCTTGGGATAACAAAGATAGATGGTTAACCACGGTTGATTTTGACAAAAGTACCTTAAATACCCAGCACCAACTTCATGATGATGCTTGGATTAACTGGAACTTTAATGCCTTTGGTTGGTTGAACAATAATGGTGAAAATCAGTTGTTTTATTTATCAGAAGAATCTGGCTATGGACACCTTTATACCAAACCATTAAATGGCAAGGCGGTTCAATTAACCAAAGGTAACTTTGAGGTAAGCGATGTTACTTTAATGAAAGATAACAAAAACTTCGTTTTTAAAGCCAATAAAAAGCACCCAGGTATTTATGAAATTTATCAAATATCACTAGATAAAACATTAACCGCTTTAACAAACTTAGGTGGAATGAACGATTATGCATTAAGCCCTGATGAGTCTTCATTGTTAATTGAGCATTCAACGGTCACTATGCCGCCTGAGCTTTATGTTGTTGATATGCCATCAAGTACAACAGACAAAGCGAAGCAAGCTAAGCGCTTAACTTATACCGTTTCAGAAGAATTTTTGTCGCTTCCTTGGGCTGCACCAACGATTGTTGCCATTCCTTCAAGTAACCAAGACGATCCTATCTATTCTCGAGTTTACTTCCCTGAAAACTATGATATTAAAGCTGATAAGAATAAAGCGGTCATGTTTACGCATGGCGCAGGCTATTTACAAAATGCGCATATGGGTTGGTCTGGTTACTTTAGAGAGTTCATGTTCCATTCTATGTTAGTACAGCAAGGCTATGTGGTTATTGACATGGACTACCGTGCTTCAAAAGGCTATGGCAGAGACTGGAGAACGAGTATTTATCGTCATATGGGCAGTGTTGAAGTAGAAGATATGCGTGACGGGGTTAACTGGATTGTCGAAAATGCCAATGTTGATAAAGACAGAATTGGTACTTATGGTGGCTCTTACGGCGGTTTCTTAACCTTAATGTCTATGTTTACAGCGCCAGATTTATTTGAGTCAGGCTCTGCTATTCGTTTAGTATCAGATTGGGCTTATTACAATCATGGTTATACCTCGAATATCTTAAATACACCTGAAGACGATCCTATTGCTTATGAGCGTAGTTCACCTATTTACTTTGCAGAAGGGTTAGAAAAGCCATTATTAATTAACGCACCTATGGTTGATGATAACGTGTTCTTTGAAGATACCGTTCGTCTTGTTCAGCGCTTAATTGAACTTGAAAAGCAAGACTTTGAAACCGCGATATATCCCGTTGAACCGCATGGTTTTGTACAACCTAGTTCATGGTTAGATGAATACAGAAGAATTTATAAACTGTTCGAGAATACCTTATAGTTTTATGAGTTTTATAAACGGTAAGTTAATTAAAAGCTTACCGTTTTTTTTTGCCTTTTTATTCCCAAATAGGCAATGGAGAAAATAGCACCACCAATCGCTCCCCATAAATGCGCGTTGATAGCAACCGAGGCATCAATTAAGCTACTTACATCAGCGCTTGCGCCATAAAATTGCTCATGAGCAACTTTCAAACAAAGTCCTAAAAGTAACAGGTAACCTGTTTTATCTTTCGCTTTAATATCCATACAGGCGCCAAAAAAAAATATCCCATGTAAAACCCCAGATAATCCAATATAACGAATTAAAGTCGGATCAAAATAATAAAGTCCAATACTGCAAATTAAGGCAGAAAATAAGAAGAGTAGCGTGTAATTCTTTAAGCTATAAAAATGCCCATGCAGTAACCACAGCATGAATAAAGCGCCCATATTTAAAGCGTAATGATAAGTGTTAGTATGAAAAAAATGCCCTGTGAATAGACGCCAGTATTCACCGGTACTAATTAACTCTCGTTGGTAAATCAAGCTAGCACTTAATTGATTATCAAACAGTATGGCAAGGGTCGCTAAAATAGCCACAAGACAAACAAGCAACGAATGGTTTCGCTGAATAGGCAAATTTTTTATTTTTATCATGAACAACCTATAATGAATGATTACTTTTATAATAAATGATTATTTTTATAATGGAAAATAAGCGGAATTAATATTTGTTACTTATTAACGCATCACTTATTATGCGCTTTTTAAGAACAACTAATCTTTCCATTTTAAATCAGAAATGTAGCTAAACAGAAACAAACTTATGTCTAGAAAGCTCTGTAATCGATGTCAACGACCTGAAAAAGCGTGTATATGCGCTTTTACCAGCGAAGTAGAAAACGCCATTAAGGTGATAGTGCTACAGCATCCGCAAGAAGTAAAGCAATCAAAAGGTACTATTTCTTTATTAAATAACTCACTAACCCACTGTGAAGTTATTGTCGGTGAGTACTTTAGTGAAAGTGCTCTAGATAAAAAAATGGATAAAAAAATAGATGAAGCAACTGAAGAAAAAGCGCTTACAGCAACAACACGTTTAAAAGAGCTTATTGAAAATAACCACTGCTTACTTTTATACCCTGGGGAACAAGCAAAAACTCTTGAGCCTAGTTTTGTCACGAGTTTAAATACCAGTACAAACCCCAGTTTAAATCCCAGTCAAACGTCCAAATCAGACAATAAAAAGGAACTTTGTTTAATTGTTTTAGATGGTACATGGAAGAAAGCTTATCGTATGTTTATGTTATCACCTATGCTTCAAACATTAACGCAAGTTACCTTGCCAGAGTCTATTGCCTGTGCAGGCAGATATCAAATTAGAAAAGTGGCTAAAAAAAATGCGTTATCTAGTTTAGAAGCTTGTTGTTATGCGTTAATGCTGCTAGAAAACCAAGGTCAACTTGAAGCTGTTTTAGATAAGAACAAATCGAAAAGTTATCAAAAACTGCTTGGTAAATTTGATGATTTTAATCAATTTCAGCTTGGCTTTGTTCCACCGAGGATTAGTGACTAGCGCTCTCAGCCAATTAGAAACTAGAGATCTCATCGAATTACACAGATTACACGAATTAAGACAATTTGGGGTCAGAGTAAGACACTAGCCCTTTTTGCCCGCAGATGACGCAGATAAGCGCGGATGAGACACTAGACCTTTTTGGGTAAGAGCTTAAAAACTTAAATGTGTTTAAATAAAATTTTTGGATCAGGGCAAAACGGGCTTGTGTTTAATCACTGTTTTTCAGAGTTTTATCCTTGCTTGTAGCTTTTCACTTTACCTATAATGCCCACTCAGCACTTCGATAAATTGTTGAGCAGCAAACGATTTATCACTTCTTTTACGGGTAATTATACCAACCCGTCGACTAATGCTTGGTGATTTT
>JBMYWR010000062.1:0-17520 GCA_049607625.1 Colwellia sp. | reverse complement strand
ACTTCTAAACCAAATCCTGACAGTGAATGATACTTAGATTGTGAACTTAATAAGCGCATTTTACCCACGCCAAGGCTTGATAAAATTTGAGAGCCAACACCCACATTACGAGAGCCGACATGTCGATTTATTTCTTTAACCGTTTCGCCAGCATCAATTTTTGCATATTTTTCAACAAGGTTGATAAGTTCTGTTGGAGATTCATGCTTACCTAGTAATACTAAAACGCCACCTTCTTTTGATATACGCTCTAGCGCATTACTCATTGGCCATTTAGCAACACTTTCACGTTGGCTAAACAGTAAATCTCTGAAAGTGTTTTCTAAATGCACTCTAACCAGTGTTGGGTTATCAGCGTTTATTTCACCTTTGGTTAAAGCAAAGTGTGCTTGGCCGTCAATGGTATCTTTAAATACAGTAAGGTCAAATTCACCGAAAGCAGTTGGCAGTTTACATTGTGAGATTCGTTCAATCGTTGTTTCGTTGGCATTACGATACTCAATTAAATCGGCAATAGTACCCATTTTGATACCATGCTTTTTCGCGATAATTTCAAGGTCATCGCGACGCGCCATAGTGCCATCTTCATTGAGTATTTCAACAATAACAGCAGCTGGCTCTAAATTCGCCATACGTGCTAAATCAACACCCGCTTCAGTATGCCCTGCTCTGTTTAAGACACCGCCATCTTTGGCAATTAATGGAAAGATATGACCTGGCTGTACAATACTTAAATGTGTTGCGTTTTTATCAGCCGCGGCAAGAACAGTTACCGCTCTATCTGCTGCAGAAATACCTGTTGTAACACCTGTTGCGGCTTCAATAGAGACTGTAAAGTTGGTGCTAAACTGCGCATCGTTTTTATCAACCATTAAAGGTAACTTCAGTGTTTCACATTTTTCGCGTGACATTGGCATACAAATTAAGCCACGACCGTGTGTCGCCATAAAGTTGATTGCTTCAGGGGTTACCATTTCAGCCGCCATGATAAAATCACCTTCATTTTCACGATCTTCATCGTCCATTAGAATAATCATTTTACCTAAAGCAATATCTGCAATTATTTCCTGAGGAGTATTTAAATTCATTTTTATCTCTTAAATTGTATTTCAAGTATTTGGTTTAAAGTTTTTGCTTTTTTATAATGAATAAAGGCAAAATATATAGAGCTATTTAATGAAACCAGCTTTTTGTAATAAGCTTTCATTAATGCCTGAAGGCTTAATTTGAGTGTGCTCTTCTTTGGTTAATAGTCTTTCAAGGTAACGAGCGATTAAATCAACTTCTAAGTTTACTTTAGTGCCAACCTTGTATTGTGAGAAAACTGTTTCTTTAACCGTATGAGGTACAATGGTTAATCTAAATTGATTGTCTTTAAGTGCATTTACCGTAAGGCTTGTGCCATCTATCGTAACAGAGCCTTTTTCTGCAATATAATGTGCAAGTTCATTAGGCATGCTTAACCAGTATTCGATACTGTTGCCATTATTTTTAATACTAACAATCTCTGAAATACCATCAACATGGCCAGATACCATATGCCCACCAAAACGCGTGCTAGCTAACATGGCTTTTTCTAAATTCACCTGCATACCTACACCATAGTTGGCAAAACCTGTTCGCTCAAGTGTTTCGTTCGATACATCGGCGCTGTAACTCGATTTATCAAAATCGACAACGGTCAAACAAATACCATTGGTTGCAATTGAGTCACCTAGTTTTACATCACTCATATCAAGGCTGTTTGTTGCAATAACTAAACGAGCACCTTCGCCGTTCACATTTATCGCTTTAATTGTACCTACTGCTTCAATTATACCTGTAAACATCTTGATTCCTGCTCTTTAATCTTTTTGAAATGTGGCGATGATGCGAATATCGCTTCCCACCAAAGTAACACTGTTAAGCGCTAATGCTTTGCCATCTTTTAACTGGGTGATACTTGGTAAATCCACCAAGCTTTTCCCCTCTGCGCCAAGTAATTTTGGTGCTTGATATAAAATCAACTCATCAACTAAGTTTTGTTCAATAAAAGCCCCCGCTAGGTTTGAACCCGACTCAATTAAAATATCATTCATCCCTGCTTGAGATAAGTATTTTAAAATAGCTTTTAAATCTAATTTTTTTTGAGCGCCTTCTTTTTGCTTGGTTGTATTTTGAATTACTTTATTTTCAACCGTAGGCACGACTACATGTTTAACAAAATGAGGCCACTGGTGTTGCTTTTCAAGGCTCTGAGTAAAAATAATCACAGGAGATTCTTGTTTAAATAGTGCTAAGTTTGGCTTCAGCCTATTTTGTCCATCAATAACAACTCTAATAGGTTGTCTAACGGTTGACTCTATATAACAATCTTTTAAATCACCAAGTTCATGCCATCTAACATTCATTCTAGCATTATCGAATAAAACTGAATCACAACCACTAATTATAGCGCAACTTTGTGCTCTTAACCTTTGTACATCTTCTCGCGATTGGGGTGATGTGATCCACTTGCTTTCACCAGACCTCATCGCAGTTTTACCATCTAAGCTTGATGCTAACTTACAGCGAACATAAGGGAGATTTTTACGCATTTTTTTAATAAAGCCAACGTTGAGCTTTTCTGCTTCTTGTGACAATAAACCTGAATGCGCCTCTATGCCTCGCTCTTCAAGCATTTTAAGACCATTACCCGAAACCTGCGGGTTAGGATCAACCATAGCAGCGATAACTTTTTTGATACCATGATCAATTAAGGTTTGAGCGCATGGCGGGGTTCTACCAAAATGACTACAAGGCTCTAATGTGACATAGGCGGTCGCACCTTTGATTAAATCTGGCGCATTTTGCTTTGCCTGAGCAATCGCATTGACTTCAGCATGCCCTTCGCCAGCTCTAAAATGAAAACCTTCGCCAATTACCTTACCTGCGTTAACAAGCACACAACCCACTCGAGGATTGGGCGATGTTGTATAGTGTCCTTTTTTGGCTAACCTAATTGCCCTAGCCATGTATTGGTGATCTTCTAAAGAAAACGCTATTGCCATTTATCCCTTCCCAGGTTTTAATTCTTTCTTAATTACTTTAACTTTTCGTTTTTTAGCATCAGGTCTTAAGCGCGCTATTTCGTCGGCAAACTCACTGATATCTTCAAAAGATAAATACACCGAAGCAAAACGCAAATAGGCAACTTTATCCAACTCTTTTAATTGCTCCATTATTAACGTGCCGAGGGTTTCGCTGGCTACTTCACGCTCGCCTGTTGCTCGTAATTGAGACTTTAAGGTATTAATGGCAAGCTCTATTTGCTCAACACTAACAGGCCTTTTCTCTAGGGCACGCGTTAAACCACTTCGCATTTTAGCTTCATTAAAAGGTTCGTGGCTCCCGTCTCGTTTAATAATGCGAGGCATTAAAAGCTCTGCGGTCTCAAACGTAGTATAGCGCTCTTTACAGCTTAGACATTCACGACGACGTCTTATTTGATGGCCGTCAGCTACAAGCCTTGAGTCGATAACTTTTGTTTCTTGTGCTCCACAAAAAGGACAATACATAGGATACCTATTTATAATTATTATTTGTCTTTAGCTAAACTGAAAAGACTTTAGCAATGAAAAGATTTTAACATACAAAGCCTAGATCAAAAATGGCCGCTTAGAGCGACCATTTTAACGTATAAATGAGTAAAACACAGTTCTATCTATCGAAATCTTTTAAGTACGATTACAAAACTGCCATCAATTTATATTCATTTATCTTGTTTTAGCTTACATTAAGCATAAACAGGGAAGCGAGAACAAAGCTCTTGAACTTGGCCTTGTACTTTGGTTACAACAGATTCATTTTCAATATCATCTAAAATATCACAAATCCAACCTGTTAATGCTTTAGTTTCTTCTATACCAAAACCACGACGAGTAATAGCAGGAGTACCTAAACGCAAACCACTTGTTACAAATGGAGAACGAGGGTCGTTTGGTACTGAGTTTTTATTCACCGTAATGTGAGCACGACCTAAAGCGGCATCAGCATCTTTACCTGTAATATCTTTATCGATTAAATCAAGTAATAATAAGTGGTTTTCTGTACCGTTAGATACCACTTTATAACCACGCTCTTGAAGCACAGCAACCATTGCTTTAGCGTTATCTAGAACATTTTGCTGATACTCTTTAAACTCTGGCGCTAATGCTTCTTTAAAGGCTACGGCTTTCGCAGCAATAATATGCATTAAAGGACCGCCTTGGCCTCCAGGGAAAACAGCACTATTTAATTTTTTGTAAATCGCTTCATCATCACATGCTGAAACAATTAATCCGCCACGAGGGCCAGCTAATGTCTTATGTGTTGTTGTTGTAACGACATGTGCGTGTGGTAATGGGTTTGGATACAAACCAGCGGCAACTAAACCTGCAACGTGTGCCATATCAACGAAGAAGATAGCGTCTACGCTGTCAGCGATTTTACGCATACGTGCCCAGTCTACAATACCAGAGAAAGCAGAAAAACCACCGATGATCATTTCAGGTTTATGCTCATGAGCTAAACGTTCTAACTCTTCGTAATCGATATCGCCCGTTTCAGGGTGTAAACCGTATTGAACTGCTTCGTAAGACTTACCTGAAAAGTTAACATGTGAGCCATGGGTTAAATGACCACCGTGCGCTAAGCTCATACCTAATACTTTTCCGCCTGGCGTAACTAACGCTTGGAAAACAGCAGCGTTCGCTTGTGAACCCGCATGTGGCTGAACATTCGCATAAGTTGCACCAAATAATTCTTTTGCACGATCAATTGCAAGTTGCTCTGCAACGTCTACGAATTCACAACCACCGTAATAGCGCTTACCAGGGTAACCTTCTGCATACTTATTTGTTAATTGTGAGCCCTGCGCTTCAAGAACACGTGGGCTACAGTAGTTTTCAGATGCGATAAGTTCAATGTGGTCTTCTTGACGAACAACCTCACTACTCATTGCTTGGTAAAGTTCTGGATCAAAATCAGCGATATTCATGTCACGTGTAAACATAGTAGTTCCTTCAAACATAGATAAAATCAAAGCTAGCTGCTTATCACTTGCAAGCGAAAACAGCATATTTGAGTGATATATTAATAGAATAATTTTAATGCGCACATTCTGCCTTAATAGGTAAAAAATGTACACGTAATTTTTGTTCAAATAAGTTACTTTTGCTTGAACCTTGAACCTTTAGCCATTAACCTTTGCCATAAGCCTTTAAACTTTTCCTCTATTTTAATTAGAATGCTGAGGAGAAACTGATGTGTAAAACAAATGTGTGTAAAAAATGACAATAGATAATAGCAATATTGTAATACCCCAAAGTGAAGCTGAGTTACTTGAACGAGCTCAAAATCTTGCTGGGCTTACGCTAGGTGAAATTGCATTAGAATATAAAATAAAGGTGCCTAAGGACTTACTAAAAAATAAAGGCTGGGTGGGTTTATTACTTGAACATGTCCTTGGTGCAAGTGCAAGTTCGCGGCCTGAGCCAGATTTCCCCAATTTAGGCATTGAGTTGAAAACTCTTCCAATTAACCATCAAGGTAAACCACTCGAAACAACTTTTGTCAGTGTAGCGCCATTAACAAATTTAGTTGGAGTTAATTGGCAAAATTGTTGGGTACGTAAAAAATTGTCACGGGTGTTATGGGTGCCTATTATTACCAGTAAAGAAACTGTTTTACCCGAAAGAATGGTAGGAACGCCTTTTATATGGTCGCCATCAAAAGACGAAGAAGCGCTTCTCGCATTAGATTGGCAAGAGTTAACCGATATGATTGTTTTAGGTGAAGTAGAGAATATCCATGGTAAGCACGGTCAAGTATTACAACTTCGTCCAAAAGCAGCGAATTCAAAGTCGCGAACCAAAGCTTATAATTGCGACGGAGAACCTTTTATGACTTTACCAAGAGGCTTTTACTTAAAGATCCCCTTTACTCAACAACTGCTTCATAAGCATTTACGCATAGGTTAATTTTTATATAACTAAATCAATAAAACCTCGAAGTTAAGCCAATTTAAGCTTAAGTAATAAAGGATGTCTTAATGTTAAAGCGATTTACTCGTTATGCTCTACACTGATATGCTGAGAAATAGTCACTTCTTTGCCCTTTGATAAGGCAATTGGTATTGTGTTTGCCGCTTCTAAACAAACAAACTCATTCTCAGCATTAGTATGAACGTCACTCATTTGCCCTGCTATTTTAACTCCTGGATTCCACAATACCCACTGATGTGTATGCTCAGTCGTTAATGTAATTTTTCTTTTATTCGCTTTATCGTTAATAGTTAGATCTTTAGCGCTATGATAAATACGATCTATCGGGCCAAGGCATTGTTCAATATTATTCAAATTGCTTAAAGGTCGGTTTTCATCGCTATTGCTATCACACGGCTTGGCAATTTTGTCTTCAAAATCAATACCCGCTAAACTGTTTATACTTGTTTCTTGGGCTGAACCAACGGCAAAATAGCTATGTAAAGCGCCCGTATAAAAGGCTTTATTGTCAGTTAAAGGCTGGTCTGCTATTAACGTCTCGGTGTTCGCTCTTTTAGTCAAACCTAAGTTTTTAATACTAAGTGCTTGTGAGAAGTTATCACCAAAGATTAATCGTTGCGTTAGTTCAAAGCAAAACGGCCAGGCAGGATGTTCGTTCTCACCAGATAAAGTAATCTCAATTTCAATGCCGTGCTCTGTTTCTTTTACTTGCTTAAACTGCCACAGACTTGTTCGAGCAAAGCCATGACTATTTATACCGCAAGTATTTTCATTATGATTTAACAACATTTCGTCAGGAAAAGGGCCAAACCAAGGCCAGCAAATTGGAATGCCTCCGCGAATCGCCTTGCCTTGTTCAAAAACAGCTTGGTCGCTTAACCAAAATACCGGTTTATGGCCTTTAGGCTGCCACTGTAAAACATGTCCACCGTATAAACTTATTGAAGCTGAACATTTTTCGCTTTCAATATCAATACGTGACAATTTTTCGTTAATCCAGATTTTTTCAACACTGGCTTTAGCCCTTGAGAATAATAATTCAGGCATTAAAAAAGCCTCTAAGAACAAAAATTAATAACATTTAACTACCAGTTTTTACCTAAAGAAATAAATACGGTTGATTCACCACCATTAGAGTAGCCTAAACCAACAACAGCAGGTCCGAAACTTGTATCAACGCCTAAATAAATACTGCCTGCTGTAATCAAATCGCTCACATCAACGCTTTCTTCATTCTGCCAAACGTTACCAAGCTCTGCACTAGTACCTAAATACATAGGCAACCCCTCTTGTCCAAAAAGTTTACGGCCCAAGTCATATTGATAGACAATAGCACCAAAAACTTTATGTGCTCCAATAAGTGCATCTTTTTGATAACCAGATAAATTTAAAAAACCTCCGAGCTCACTTACATGGATAGTAAAGTCGTGTTCATTTTTGTTTTCAGACGTTGCTAATGAAGTAATTCCCATAAAGCTATGATTACCTAAACTAAGGGCTCCTCGCCAATCTAGTGTCATAGTTAAGGACAATTCATCGATAGACTCAGGTGAAACTTCATAAATATCTTTTAAATAATAAGCATTAAATGAAAATTTATTTCCTTGAGTAGGAAAATTAATACTATTTAAAGTATCGTAATTTAAAGAGAAGTAACCACCAAAAGCGTAATAGTCAAAACTATCTTGACTGTTACCTACTACTGAAACTTTACCTTTTTCTCCTAAAGCTCCTATTTCAACCATACCATTATCTGAATAATGATAGCCCAAGCCAAATTCAGTTTGTGTAAACCTGTTTTCAATTTGAGGTCTGTTCTTCCATTCATCCCATTTATTTTGAGCAAATTCAGCTCTAGCGACTGTGTATACAGCTTCCTCAGCTGTTAAGGGTTGATAAAAAGCGGTTTCAAAACCATACTCCCAGCCAACCTTTGCTGAATTCTCCCAGCGACCACCTCTTTTATTCACATTAGTTAACATGTAGCTTAGGTCTAATGAAAAAAACATTTTATTAGTAAAGTCGCTTTGTAAATTAAAGCCTAAATCAAGGTAATTAGGGCCCCATAACTTTTCCTGGGTTGTTAGGGTTAACTCCCTTCCTTCTTCTGTATCGGTAAATTCTGCACCGACAAACTCAAACTCATTTAATGAATAAACACTCGTAATAGCTTCTTCTAATTCAGCTTGTGTTACAACTTCCCCTTCTTCAATACTAAAGTGCTTTTTCACAATAATGTTATTAACAGCAGACTTATTATCGAAGTTAATCTTCTTTAATGGCTTATCAACACTTTTGAACAAATCATCTTTTACATGTTTTTTATGAGCGAGATAAGTTTGGTATTCTGCATCGCTAAGGCTGTATTGTTTAAGATCTTCTATATGAAGCGCGGCGGCTTCTTTACCTAGTTCTAACGCTTTAGGCATTATAGAGAAATCTGTCGTTCCTAAGTCATCTATTTGTGGTCTAATTAATATGTCTTTTTTATCTAGTAATGTTTTTTGAATCAGGGTGGTGTTGGTTGTTAAAATAGTTGAAAGTTGATTAAAAACATCAATAGTGGTGTTAATTTCATTTTTTTTTAATAATGACGAGCCTATATCTACAGCGATAACGATATCTGCGCCCATGTTTTTTACGACATCTATTGGCATATTATTGGTAATACCACCGTCGACCAATAGTTGTCCATTAATATTAACTGGCTCAACAATGCCTGGTACTGAAGCTGATGCTCTCATTGCTTTAGCTAAACTGCCAGACTTAATGACAACCGCTTTAGCAGTAGCAATATCACTAGCAACCGCTCTATATGGAATAGCTAAATTATCAAAGTCGTCAACAAGGGGGATAATGCCAATTGACTCTTGCATTAAAAGTGAAGCTGACTGACCGAGAATAAGACCCGTTGGCATTTTAAATATTGAATCGCTATACCCTGCTCTTAATGCAATATTGTAACGATCTCGGTGTTGCTTATCTTCATAAGGGAGATCTTGACGAGGAATAAAGTCTGAGTAGCCTCTATTCCATTCAAGCTCGAGCATAATTTTTTCTATATCAGAAGCCTTGTAACCTAAAGCATAAAGAGCCCCTACATAAGATCCAATACTTGTGCCCGCTACATAGTCAATAGCAATATTATGCTCTTCCAGAACTTTTAATACCCCTATATGTGCTGCACCTTTCGCACCGCCGCCACTTAAAGCTAAACCAATTTTAGGTTTTTGGCTGTCAGCTAACCCTTTACCGTAGTTAGCTTTTATTGGCACTAAGTCTATTTTTCCTGAGGAGTTCTGAGGAGAATTTATTGTGGGCAGTTGTGCTTGGTTAGTTTTATCTTCAGCAACAACCGTTACAGCATTAGCGGGAGTCATGGCATAACAAGTGCTAACTAGAAGGAATAAGGGTAAGTAGTTACGCATGAAAACAGTAGCCATACAGTTAAGTGTTTATATAATTTAAGATTATTCTACACTATTGTAAAATAATCTTAAATAAAGCTTAACAATATAGCGCTAAGCTTAATGAAGTTTTAGTAACTAAGCTTCTGAGTCATCATCTTTAGATTCGGAAGATTTAGGTACGTCACCTCTAGGAACATTGCTTTTAGTTCCTGCTACTTTAGAGGCTTGTGTTTCATGTGCTTGGGGTATAGCCACTTTGCTTTCTTGCAACTTAGGTTGCTCAGCTTGAACATTATGCAGGTGTACATCTCTTTGAGGGAAAGGAATGGTAATACCTTGCAGGTCAAACTGCTCTTTTACCTGAAGAGTAACATCCCAGTATACATCCCAGTAATCAGATGTTTTAACCCATGGACGACAAATAAAGTTAACCGAAGAGTCTCCAAGTTCATGCACTTTGACCATATATTCGGGTTTCTTTAGTACAGCAGGATGTTTTTCTAGAACATCGACCATAATTTGGCGAGCTTTTTCCATATCATCGCTATAACCGATACCAAATACAAGATCTACACGTCTTGTTAAGCTACCAGTCACATTAACAATGGTTGACCCCCAAACTGAATTATTAGGAACTATGAGATGTTGATTATCATAAGTTTTAATCATAGTAGACAAAAGAGTCATTGAATGAACAAAGCCTGATGAACCATTAATTTCAATAACATCGCCAACATCGAATGGTCGATAAATAAGAATTAGCATACCACTTGCAAAGTTACTTAGGGTACTTTGTAGTGCTAAACCAATGACTAAACCTGCAGCACCAATTAAGGCTAGAACAGGCCCTACATTGACTTCGATAATGGTTAAGGACATTAAAAAACCGATGCCTAAAACCACCCTTCTTGCTGAGGTTTGTATGAATTCTTTTAGCAAACTCGATATTTTATGATTAAGTGATAATGCTGCATCGGCAACTTTACCTACAAATAATGAAACTAAATATACAAATAATAGTGCAAGCGTAAACTTAATAAAGCGAGTTAACCAAAAAACGCCTCCATCTTTTGACCACATCCAACCTTTCATCGTTAACCAAGCTGTATTGCCATCGGTTAAGTCAACTGTAGTTGTATCACTAACCGCATCTACATATAGTCTATTTAATTTAGCATCACCACCTTTAGCTTCCCAGTTATCAAGCACAATAAGGTAACGCTCTAACAAGTCATTCTTTTGTTCTCTTAGCAAAGTTAAGTTATTGATAAGTAGACTGCGCTTTGTTACTAATTTCTCACTATATTTTTCTGCTTTTTCGGCCAGCGCATGTGAAGATTCACTATCTGAAGATTCATTACTGATCATTTCTTTAACAGCTTCTTTTTGAGCTTCATCTTCTGATAGTTTATCTACTTCAGCGATCAACTTTTCATAATTTTCTTTTACTTCTTTTTTATGCGCTATCGATTTTTGTTCTTTCTTAAACGCCTCTGCTCTTTCTTCACTCATATCGGCTAGGTTTTGTGCTGCTTGAATATGTTTTTGTTTCTGGCTCAACATTATCTCAGCTTCACTTACCAACCTAACGTGCCTTTTTAAAACAAGCGTCCAAGCCTCAACTTCTATTTTACTTTCTTCAATACTTAAAGGCGTTAAACTAAATTGAAGTTCATCAATAGGAACGTAAACATCATTAGTCGTTTGGGCTTTATATTTAGACTGAAAAGCTGTTGCTTGGCTAACAACGATAAAGCTTAGAAAAATAATTAAAACTAACGATAAAAAAAGTTGATATGTGTTTATCAAGTTGTTTTTTAGAGTATCCACAAGACTTCCTTATGATTATTGAAAACAATCTCACAACTTTACTCAATCTCTGGTTGCATCTTAACCACTTTAATATGCTGCTTAAATGTAATAAGTTGTGAAATTGTAATGTAGGTAAATAAAAGTAACCTATTTGATTTTTGAATAAGACCTAGGTAGTTCACTTTGCGACATATAACGCTCACGAAGCGCATCTTGTCTAGACCTAGTTGACGTTGGAACGCCATTAATCCACATTGTTTGAACATGTGAGCTTAATTCAAAAGGGTCATTATTCCATAATACAATATTCGCTTTTTTGCCCACTTCAATTCGACCTGAATTTAAATTGAAAACATCAGCAACATTCGCTGTAACGGCCTTTATCGCTTCGTTATAATCAAATCCATTCGCAACTGCAACACCTGCATCAAAACGTAATTGGTTGATATTGTGGGCGTCACCATTAGGCGTAAAGAGAACCTTAATACCTGCTTCATTTAACACCCTGGCATTGTCTAACGAGGCATGCAATGAATCAAAACTACCTGGTAAACTATTTATCGGGCTCATTAAAACAGGAACTTTTGCTTTGGCAATATCATCTTTTATTAAAACAGCATCGCTTGCTCCGACTAAAACGAGATCAAACTTAAATTGCTCTTTCAGTGCTAACAAAACAAGTATGTCGCTTGCTCTGTTTGCATAAGCTAATAGCGGTTTATTACCCGATAATAAATCAATTTTTACTTGCTCTTTTAAAGTCGGTTTGGCTTTTTCTTCAGCTTGTTTCTTTTTAGATTGTTCTTTTTTATCAGCTTTGGCTAATTCCTCACTTGTATCAGATAAAGCAATTTCTAACTCATGTAGCGCTTTTGCACGTGAGCCTTTACTTTTAGCGCCTAGATGAATCGTAACTGCATTTTGTTTGGCAACAATACTGTTAGCATTGCCCGATAAATCTGCGACAAATGTTTGCCCTGCAAATAACCCTTCGCCAGCACTTGCCGAAACCACATTAGATGTAATCCCCCCTTTACGTGAATAGGCTATTAATGTCGATCTTGGGTTAAACGCTAAACTACTGTCTAACGTATAGTTAGCTTTGCTATCGTGTCCATCTCTTGTACTCGAAACCGCCCCCACTTCAACTAAACCTAAACTGTTCATTGAACTAATAAAGCCTGGCGTTAAAATACCACCTTGGGCATCAACAATAACTTTCATATTGGTCAATGGATTAGATTTTTCGCCTTCAGGGTGCACTCCAATAATTTTTTTACCTTCAATGACCACTGTCGCATTCTCTAAAACACCTGCGTCAGAAGCGGTATAAACTTTTGCATTGATAATTGCAAAACGGTTGTTATCTTCGGCAAAAACAGTATTTGCTAAGGCTACAGTTGTAAATGCTGCAACAGTACATATTGCTTTAGCTACTTTTTTATAATGAAAGTTCATGATTACTCTCCTCCTTCTTGACCTAGCAAAAAGTCACTTTTAGCTTGGTACTTTTTATCAACGCGATCATAAACTTTTGCGCCATCTATAAATACTTGCTCTGCTTGAGCGTAAACACTGAATGGGTTTGAATTCCATAACACTACATCCGCATTTTTACCGACTTCCAAACTACCTGTAGAATCGCTAACGCCTAAAGACTTAGCGGCATTAAGTGTAATCCATTTAATGGCATCTTTAGGTTGAAGCTCAAAACCATTTTCATTAGCTCGGTAAAGTATTTTACCCGCTTCTTGGTTTAAGCGTTGAATCGTTACACCAGAGTCGGAGTGAACAATGGCACAAGAGTTTTTAACGGCATCAACAATGGCAACATTCTCTTCAACCATGTCATAAGCTTCCATTTTAAAACCCCACCAATCTGGCCACATAGCAGCACAGTTGTTATTTTCAGCAAGTTCCGTTGCAATTTTATAGCCTTCTATCGCATGGTGGAAAGTGCCTGAGTCATAATTAAACTCTTTACCTAAATCCATCATTACAGCCATTTCTTCAGCTTTGTAACAATGGTTATGAATTAAAATTTCACCGTCTAAAACTCCCATAAGCGTATCAAGTTCAAGATTTCTTTTCGGCGCTACTGGGTTTTTCCCTGCCGCATAGTCAGCATTGTATTTATCCCATGATCTTTTGTATTCTGTCGCAGCAGACCAAGCACTTCGATAACCGGCTACATTACCCATTCGAGTTGAAGGCAATTCTTTTCTCGTACCATAAACACGTTTAGGGTTCTCACCACAGGCCATTTTCAAACCATAAGGTGCATCAATATATTTCATCCCTTGCATTGTCGTGCTCGGCACATTTCGCAAAGTAACCCCTCTACCGCCAAATAAGTTTGCTGAACCAGGTAAAATTTGCAGCGTTGTTATTCCGCCAGCTCTCGCTGTTTCAAAACCAGGGTCTTGAGGCCAAACACTATGCTCAGCCCAAACCTCAGCTGTATTTGGAGATGTCATTTCATTACCGTCTTGGTGCGAACTTACCGACGGACTTGGATAAACCCCCAAGTGCGAGTGAACATCAATAATACCTGGTGTTATCCACTTACCGCTAGCATCGATAACTGTTGCATTTTCGGCTGTAAAATTAACGCCCATGCCTGTTATTTTTCCTTCAGAAATAAGAACATTGGCGTTATCTATACGCTCTCCTGTGCCTGTTAAAACTGTAGCATTGGTCAGTAAAATTGTTTCTTGAGGAAGAGGTGAGTAGGTACTTGGGAAAGGATTTTTGTTAATAACAACTTGTGTATCTTGCGCTTCTTTTTGTAGGCAGCCAGCAAGGGATAAAGATGCAAGGGTTAGCATGGATAACTTAAAGGTATTCTTAAGCATAGGGATCCTATTTATTAGTCTTAGTTTTTTATATTTAAAGCTTAATATGCTTTAGCATGTTCAACAAGTTAATATTGTTATATTTATTCTAATATTGACTAATCTTTTCAAACTTTAAAAAAGAAAAGGCCAATTCATTACAAATTGACCTTCTCTTTTTTTATATTAATGGGTTATACCAATTGAATTAAATATGTGCTCTACTTTATACGTAGAGAAAATTGCCAAATACAAGGCATTTTTTTAAGTAACTAGTTGTTCTAATTATTAAAGAAATAACGAAGTAGTTGGGGATTTTAACAAGTAGAAATGATCACATATTAAATGAGATTGGTATTACTACAAGTTTAAACTTTCCATTTCCTTTGAGAGACGCTGGTTTAGCATTTCGAGTGTTTTACCATGTTTCATAGGTTGTCTTGTCTTTGGGTCCACTTGAACAAAAACAATATCATCCGCTAAACAAATTGTTTTTTTAGTCGCTTTATTTCTCACTAAACAAGTAACCGTAATAGAGCTATTACCTACCTTTTTAGTTTCCAAACCAAATTCAACAATATCACCTTGCATAGCAGGAGACTCAAAACTAATTTCACCAATGTGTTTTGTTACAAGGCAATTGGTTTCTAACTGACATATTGCGTAAATTGCTGCCTCTTCATCAATCCACTCTAATGCACGCCCACCAAAAAGTGAGTTTGCATAATTCAAATCATTGGGCATCACTAAACGTCGAGATAAAAACCGCATAAAAAATCCTATAAAGAACAATTAAAAATATATGCTTATCTACCTATCTTCATAGACACAGTTTAAGCACTTAAATAAAGTCTAATAATAACACTTTCTAAAGAGCCCGTATAAGCTAAAGCACAAACTATGCTTATTATCTGTGAAAAACTCTAAGCAATGATTTTTTGATAAAGCGTATCTTTTAGTACAGATCTGTCATGCTTCATTTGATGTAAAGAACTATCATCAATAGGGGCATTATCAAGTTCGAGTTTTCTAATTTCAGTATCTAAATCATGATACCTTTTAGCATCTGCCGAAAAAGCATTATCTTCTTTGTTTAACCTATCAATATTATCTTTATATTCTGGAAATTCATTTAGTAAAGAATGGTCTTCGCCTAACATATATAACTCCTGTTTTATCACCTAAAAGGTATCTACTTGATGAGAAAGTTGGTCTTTCTAACTTTATTAACAATAGCTTATAATTAACTAAAATAGATTAATAAAAGTACTTAACTTGGGTTCAGTTTAAGAGATTACTTAACTATTTATAAATTTAAGCTTATTAATTAAGATAGTTATAACTGTAAAAAATTTCCACATACTTTAAGTTTTAGTATTTATATTGTCTTTGAGTGATTTTTTTTTATACAACCTCTTAATGGTTATCAATAAATGAGCAAAATAAATCAGCTATATTTCTATTTTAACGTATTGAACTAAATCTTATTTTGATACGTACTAGTATTTTAGTAAACTATTAAAGTGTTCATGGTATTCTCACTATTTAAAGCGACTCCAATAGAAAAAATTAAATAAGGGTTATGAAACCAAACTTAAGCAAGTTATGTATGCACAAAGAAACGAGGATATTAGCTCCTACATGATGACTGCAAAAGCAGCATTAATAGCAAATAAAAAACTATACAATTCAACTATAAAATTCGGCTATAAAATAACTAGTTTATTGCGCTTGCTTTCGTTTACTATTGAATGCAGCGAATTAGTGAATATGTAAATTAACTATTACTTAAAATTTTTCAGGGTATAGACATGAAATATAAAGGAAACAGCGAGTTTTCCCATAAGCAACAAGACAAAATTGGTGTACTAATAACGAATCTAGGAACACCAGATGCTCCCCAAAAGAAAGATTTAAAAAGGTATCTCCGTGAGTTTTTATCAGATCCCCGTGTTGTAGAAATACCGCGTCTTTTATGGTGGATGATCCTTAATTTAGTTATTTTAAATATACGCCCTCGACGTTCAGCTAAAGCATACAGAACTGTTTGGACAGAGCGAGGCTCTCCTTTGCTTTTTCATACAGAAGATCAAGCCAATGCATTGCGAATAAAATTAAAGAAAACCTATGGTGAAGATATTGTGGTGAATTTTGCTATGCGTTATGGTTCGCCCTCTGTTGATTCAGTAATAGATGAAATGCTTCAACAAGGGGTACGTAAGCTTCTAGTTTTACCTCTTTATCCACAATATTGCGCTTCGACTACTGCCTCGACTTTTGATGCAGTAGCAGCTAGTTTAGCAACGAAACGTTTAATACCAGAGCTGCGCTTTATTAATCATTATCACGACTTTCCAGGGTATATCCAAGCTGTTGCAGATAAAATACGTCAACACTGGGAAATTAATGGTCGGGCAGATAAGTTGATTTTTACTTACCATGGCATTCCCAAACGTTACTTACTAAATGGTGATCCATATCATTGTGAATGCTACAAAACCTCAAGATTATTAGCCGAAAATTTAGGCTTAAATGAAGAAGAATACCTAGTTACCTTTCAATCTAGATTTGGTCGTGAAGAATGGTTGCAGCCATATACAGATAAAACACTCATTGCATTAGCAGAGCAAGGGGTTAAATCTGTACAGTTAGTGTGTCCCGGTTTTTCGGCTGATTGTTTAGAAACAATTGAAGAAATTGAAGTAGAAAATCGTGATTACTTTTTGGAAGCTGGTGGAAGTCGATACGAATACATTAAAGCTTTGAATGCTGAATCTAGCCATATTGACATGATGGAAAAGTTGTTAGAACAACATTTACATGGTTGGAGTGTGTCTAATAATACAGATAAACGTGTTGAATTATCCAATAAGCTAGGTGCTAAAAATTAGTTCATAATAAATGTTTAGTGATTATACTTTTAAGTCTGTAAGTTATGAGTATTTCTATAATCATAACGCTTTCATTTTAGGCAAAAGAAGTAGCAGTAAACTGCTACTTCTTTATTTTAACTTAGCCTAAACCTTAATATTAACATGTTGACCTATACCACCTGAACTTGCGACGGGGGCAACTGATTCGAGTAACTGCATCGTCTGTTTTTCAGTTTGATCTTGATCGCTTTTCATTAAATGAACATTCACTTTTTCAAGTGTACTCACCTTTGCATGATTGCTCATAACTGAACCAACAACACTCATATCCATTATGGTTTCTCCTTCTCATTCACGCTACTTAAATAGAACGCTGAATATAACTTTCAACGGCTACATAGTTTATCGACCATGATAGGAATTTCTTTAGCTTTATAACCCTTGCGTATACTGTGCTTGTGTTGACAGTGTAATCATTTGATCTAAATTATTTTTTCTCCACAACCTCCAGCAATTAACGCAAAGTATAGCTAAAGTGAACTACCCACCGACGCCGCTGCGCGTCGATCAATGGGCTTCTACAGTCTAG
>JBMYWR010000061.1:0-17539 GCA_049607625.1 Colwellia sp. | reverse complement strand
TGCTAGATTTTTTTGATTCAAGAAAAATTTGTGAGTTAATAGCGAGCCTGCACTTACCTACCTTTTAACACCGAAAATGAGAGGATATAATTAACAAAGTTGATAATGCTTTTATCTTTAAGCGCTTTAATGATAGTGCAAATACTTTAATTTACTCTATAAATACGATGTGAAATGACGTAAAATCAGGCTAAAATACAGCCATAGTAGTTTCTAGAAGATAGATTAAGGTCAGCTAAATGTCAGATACAACCCAAAATCAAGCAAGTGCTAGTTTACTTGATAAAGTAAAAATTATTCTTGTAAACACATCCGATTGTCGAAATATTGGTAGTGCAGCAAGAGCAATGAAAACAATGGGGCTAAGTGAACTTGTTCTAGTTGACCCTATTGAAATGCCTAATGGGCAAGCTCAAGCAATGGCTGCGGGGGCTACAGACGTATTAGCTGGCGCTAAAGTTGTAAGTACTTTAAGTGAAGCGATTGAAGGCTGTGGTCTTGTTGTAGGTACAAGTGCTCGTTCAAGAACCCTACCTTGGCCAATGCTTGAACCAAGAGGTTGTGGTGAAAAGCTTGTGGCAGAAGCCAATGAATATCCAGTAGCGCTTGTTTTTGGTCGTGAAAGCAGTGGCTTAACTAATGAAGAATTACAGCTTTGTCATTTTCATGTTCAAATCCCTGCAAATCCAGAATATAGTTCTTTGAACTTAGCTATGGCTGTTCAAACACTAAGTTATGAGGTACGTACTAGTTACTTGCTTTCATTAGAAGAAGGTTATAAAGCTAAAGCAAAAGCCAAAAGCGAAGATGACGAATTGTATCCTGTTGTAGAAGAAACAGAACGCTTTTATCAACATTTTGAATCAGCTCTCCTAAAGACTGGGTTTATCATACCAAACCATCCAGGTTTAATTATGACTAAACTGCGCCGCTTATTTAATCGTGCAAGACCTGATATGAAAGAAATTAAAATGATGCGAGGTATATTAGCCTCTGTCGAACGATCAGCCAAAAATAGAGACGAAGAAAAATCGTGATTTTGTTAAGCCTTTAATAAAAATATAATTGCGTCATCATAATAATAGGAAAAAGTATGTTTAGCCGAATGAAAGAAGATATAAACAGTGTTTTTGACAGAGACCCCGCTGCTCGAACAACTTTTGAAGTGCTTCTTAACTATCCTGGTATGCATGCTATTTGGTTACACAGAATTAGTCACAAGCTTTGGAAGTGGAATTGGAAGCTACTTTCGAGAACCTTGTCTACATTTTCAAGATGGTTAACGGGGGTGGAAATTCATCCGGGAGCAACATTAGGTCGTCGTTTTTTTATAGATCACGGCATGGGTGTTGTTATTGGTGAAACCGCTGAAATAGGCGACGATGTAACTTTATATCATGGTGTTACTTTAGGTGGTACAAGCTGGAATTCAGGCAAACGTCACCCAACATTGGGTGATAACGTTGTTATTGGGGCAGGAGCACAAGTTTTAGGACCTATTACTGTCGCAAAAGGCGGGAAAGTTGGCTCAAATTCGGTAGTTGTTAAAGATGTGCCTGAAAATTCAACAGCTGTTGGCATACCTGCAAAAATTGTGAATGCTAAATCATCAACAGACAGCGCTGATGAAGCTAGATTTAAGAAAGCAAGTGAACATGTCGATGAGTCAAGAAAGCAAGTAGCTGAGAAACTTGGTTTTGATGCTTATGCTGTTTCAGCGGACAGTCCAGATCCGGTTGCCAAAGCGATAGGAAGATTACTTGACCATATGCAACTTATGGACGTTAAAGTCGCTAGTTTGTGTAAAGAAGTTAATCAAATGGGCGGTGATGTATGCACCGAGCAATTACCTGAGCTTAACGTCGGTGAATTTAGCGAAGACGAACAAGCAGCAGCCAAAAAGCGTACCGAAAAAAAAGAGAGATAAGATGGGGTCAGAGTCAAATTAACTAAAGGGTAACCAATAACCCTAGAAGACTCTGAGTAAACTACTCAAGTGCCATTTTAATTGACTCTGACCTTTTATTTTCAATTAAAAAGTAATAGTTGACTAAAATAGTCAACTATTACTTTTCGCCTTTAATTATTTAGTGTAGAATACTTGACTAGTTTAGTCGGGTATAACAGTTTAATCGCCAGAACGACTTATTTTTAACGATATAATGACAAGTACAGTTAATAAAGAGTTTATATGAAATTAACTTCAAAAGGGCGATATGCCGTAACAGCCATGTTAGATGTTACCCTTCATGGTGAAAGTGGGCCGATTTCATTAGCTGATATTTCAGAAAGGCAATCTATTTCACTTTCTTACTTAGAGCAGTTATTTTCAAAGTTAAGAAAAGTTGGTCTAGTTGAAAGTATCAGAGGGCCAGGCGGAGGTTATTTACTCGCAAAGAGTGCTTCGCAAATTATGGTTGCTGACATAATAAGTGCGGTCAATGAAAGTATTGATGCTACGAAATGTCAAGGTAAAGATGGTTGCCGAGGTGGGCAACAATGTCTAACCCACTCTTTATGGTTAGGGTTAAGCAACAAAATAGAAGATTTTTTAAAGGGTATTAGTTTAGCTGATTTAATGGCTGATAACGAAGTAGCCTCGAAAACCAAAGAAGAAAATAGTAATAAGTTAGGTTTATTAAGTGATACACATATTGTGTCGAATGAGCCTTCAATAATTAATTAAATTTAATTATTAATGAGATAAAGAACACACGAAAATTTAATTGTTTCGTATTCATATTAATGAGAGAGAATAAGTAAATGAAACTTCCTATTTATTTTGATTATTCAGCAACTACCCCTGTAGATAAGCGTGTTGCTGAAAAAATGATGGAATACATGACAACGGATGGCCATTTTGGTAACCCAGCGTCACGTTCACATAAGTTTGGTTGGCAAGCAGAAGAAGCTGTCGATGTTGCACGTAACCAAATTGCAGATTTAATTAATGCCGATCCACGTGAAATTGTTTTTACCTCTGGTGCAACTGAGTCGAATAACTTAGCAATTAAGGGCGCAGCTAAATTTTACGGTAAAAAAGGTAAGCACATTATTACCTGTAAAACCGAACATAAAGCGGTACTTGATGCTTGTCGTGAATTAGAGCGTCAAGGTTACGAAGTAACTTACCTTGATCCTGAAGAAAATGGTTTAATCGACCTTAAAAAACTTGAAGCAGCAATGCGTGAAGATACCATTCTTGTAAGCATTATGCATATCAATAATGAAATTGGTGTTATCCAAGATATTCAAGAAATTGGCGAGATGTGTCGTTCTCGTAAAATTATCTTCCATGTTGATGCGGCGCAAAGTGCGGGTAAAATCAATTTAGATATGCAACAGCAAAAAGTAGATCTTTTATCTATTTCTGCTCACAAAATGTATGGTCCTAAAGGGATTGGTGCATTATATGTAAGTCGCAAACCACGTGTAAGATTAGAAGCTCAAATGCACGGTGGTGGACATGAACGTGGTATGCGTTCAGGTACATTAGCTACTCACCAAATCGTTGGTATGGGTGAAGCTTGTCGTATCGCTAAAGAAGAAATGGCTCAAGACTTAGAGCATGTTACACGTATGCGTGACCGCTTATGGTCAGGTGTAAAAAGCATGGAACAAGTGTTTGTAAATGGCGACTTCGATAAACGCTATCCAGGCAACTTAAATGTTAGCTTCAACTTTGTTGAAGGTGAATCATTAATTATGTCATTAAAAGACCTTGCTGTATCTTCTGGTTCAGCATGTACATCAGCTAGCCTAGAGCCTTCGTATGTATTACGTGCACTTGGTTTAAATGATGAAATGGCGCACAGTTCAATTCGTTTTAGCTTCGGCCGTTTTACAACTGAAGAAGAAATCGACTTCGCGATAGA
Source organism: Colwellia sp. (assembly GCA_049607625.1). Classification (GTDB taxonomy): domain Bacteria; phylum Pseudomonadota; class Gammaproteobacteria; order Enterobacterales; family Alteromonadaceae; genus Colwellia. The sequence goes on along the minus strand of JBMYWR010000061.1, from coordinate 13,664 downwards.
ATTAATACAAAAATCAATCGGTCACTTACGTGACATGTCACCGCTTTGGGAAATGTTCAAAGACGGTATCGACTTAGACTCAATTGAATGGGCTGCACACTAGTTTAGTGGCAGTAGCACATAGGAGATATAAAAATGGCTTATAGCGAAAAAGTAATCGATCATTATGAAAACCCTAGAAACGTTGGCTCTATGGATAAAAACGATCCATCTGTTGCAACCGGTATGGTAGGTGCTCCAGCATGTGGCGACGTAATGAAATTGCAACTTAAAATCTCTTCAGAAGGGATTATTGAAGATGCTAAATTTAAAACATACGGCTGTGGCTCTGCTATAGCATCAAGTTCGTTAGTAACAGAATGGGTAAAAGGTAAATCTATTGAAGAAGCGGGTGAAATTAAAAACACCGATATTTCTGAAGAGTTAGCTTTACCACCTGTTAAAATTCATTGCTCAATTTTAGCTGAAGATGCTATTAAAGCAGCAATTGATGACTACAAAAGTAAACAAGCATAATAGCTAAAAAGAAGTAGGGTTTTACGTATGTCAGTTACAATGACACCGTCTGCAAAAGAAAGAGTACAATCTTTTATGTCAAACCGAGGCAAAGGCCTTGGTTTACGTTTAGGCATTAAAACAACGGGTTGTTCTGGTTTAGCTTATGTTCTAGAGTTTGTAGACGATCTTAATGAAGACGATAACGTTTTTGATATTGATGATGTAAAAATTATTATTGATACTAAAAGCTTAGTTTACCTTGACGGAATTCAATTAGATTTCGTTAAGGAAGGCTTAAACGAAGGATTCCAGTTTACTAACCCTAACGCCAAAGGCGAGTGTGGTTGTGGTGAGTCGTTTAACGTTTAAGTTATAGTTTAATTTATAATAAGCGCATTATTCAATGCGCTTATTTTATTTTTAAAGGGTGTATCTTTGCTTTTTGCTCATAGTACCTGCACCTTGTAAATTGGTATTTTTATACCGCCAAAGAAGAGATGTTCATGCTAAATCACTTTCAATTATTTGCCATGGAAGAGCAATTTACGCTTGATTTAAATGCCTTGTCACAGGTATATCAAAACTTACAAAAAACAGTACACCCAGATAAGTTTGCTCATGCATCTGAGCAAGAACAGCTTATTTCAGTGCAAAAATCTGCACAAATTAATGATGCTTATCAAGTGTTAAAAGACCCGCTTAAACGTGCTGAGTATCTTTTAACATTACGCGGTGTTGATATGCCAAATGAGCAACACACCTTTGGCGATACGTCTTTTTTAATGCGTCAAATGGAATTACGTGAAATGCTTGAAGATGTTTCACAAGCAAGCGATATAGAAAGTGCTTTAGAGGCAGCTCAAGAAGAATTAGCGCAAGAATACAAGCTTCATTTTAATCAGATGGAGCAACAAATCTTAGCAAACGATAACGACAGTAATAGCTTAGCGTGTAATAATTTACGCAAATTAAAATTTTATCAAAAGCTAAATATTGAAGTAGATCGCTTAGAAGAGCAGTTATTAGACTAGTTTTTAAAGTTACGACTCTTTTCTTTTTCCAAAACTTATAGTTGAATTATTTATCATGGCTTTATTACAAATAGCAGAACCTGGTCAAAGTACTGTTCCACACGAACACCGTTTAGCGGCAGGTATCGATTTAGGTACAACAAACTCATTAATTGCCAGCGTACAAAGTGGTATAGCAAATACCTTAGTCGATATGAACGACAAAGAGCTACTTCCTTCGGTTGTTTCTTATCAAGAAGATCAAACCTTAGTAGGCTATGAAGCACAAGCACATAGCATTAGCGATGCCCAAAACACCATTGTTTCAGCTAAACGCTTAATTGGGCGCTCTTTAGCTGATATTCAAGAAAAATACCCATCACTTCCTTATACTTTTTGTGGCGATGAAAATCAGCCTGAAATCGTCACAAGAAAGGGCAATATTAACCCTGTACAAGTTTCTGCCACCATTTTAGAAAACTTAGCAAAGCGTGCTGAGCTTTCATTAGGCGGAGAGCTTACAGGTGTTGTTATTACCGTACCTGCACATTTTGATGATGCACAAAGACAAAGCACAAAAGATGCTGCAAAACTTGCAGGTATCAACGTACTACGTTTATTAAACGAACCCACGGCAGCTGCAGTAGCATACGGTCTTGATTCACAACAAACAGGTGCTCAAGAAGGTGTAATCGCTATCTATGATTTAGGTGGCGGTACGTTTGATATTTCAGTTTTACGCTTAAATAAAGGTGTTTTTGAAGTACTAGCAACTGGCGGTGACTCTGCGCTTGGTGGTGACGATTTTGATGTGGCTATTGTCGATCATTTTATTGAACAATCTGGTTTGACGCGTCCTTTATCTCCAGCCAAAGAAAGAGAGTTAATGCAGCAGGCTTGTTGGGCTAAAGAACAGCTTAGTCAAAATGAAATGGTAACCGTTACGTTATCTGAGCCAGACTGGACTTATGACTTTAGCAAAACCACCTTTGATAGCATTATTTTACCACTCGTTAAGAAAACATTACGTGCTTGTAAGCGTAGTTTAAAAGATGCAGGTGTTAGCGTTGATGAAGTTTTAGAAGTGATTATGGTAGGTGGCTCTACTCGAGTGCCTTTAGTAAGAACAGAAGTAGAAAAGCACTTCAACAAGAAACCGTTAACGTCTATCGATCCAGATAAAGTAGTAGCGATTGGCGCAGCCATTCAAGCAGATATTTTAGCGGGCAATAAACCAGATAACGATATGTTATTACTTGATGTTATTCCCTTATCGCTTGGTTTAGAGACTATGGGTGGTTTGGTAGAAAAAGTCATTAACAGAAATACCACTATCCCTGTTGCTAAAGCACAAGAGTTTACTACTTTTAAAGATGGTCAAACGGCAATGGCTATTCATGTTTTGCAAGGCGAACGAGAACTGGTAGATGATTGTCGTTCTTTAGCTCGTTTTGAATTACGTGGTATACCACCAATGACAGCAGGTGCGGCACATATTCGGGTAACCTTTAAAGTTGATGCTGACGGTTTATTATCTGTTTCTGCGATGGAGAAATCTTCAGGTGTTGAAACAAGCATCGAAGTTAAGCCTTCATTTGGGCTTGATGATAAACAGATTTCACAAATGCTGAAAGACTCAATGAATAATGCGAAAGAAGATATTGAAGCACGTATGCTTAAAGAGCAACAAGTTGAAGCAGCACGTGTTATCGAAGGTATTGAGTCAGCATTAGCAGCTGATCATCAGTTATTATCAGTGGATGAAAAAGTAGCAATTGAATCGGTTATTAAAGAGCTTGCTCAGGTAAGCTTAGGTGATGATCAAAAAGCAATTGAAAATGCGATTGATAAACTCGATAAAGCGACAGAAGACTTTGCCGAGCGCCGTATGGATAGCTCAATTAACATTGTATTATCAGGTCAATCTGTAGAAAAAATTTAAGCGATAAACTAGTTTAAATAAAACAGTTTTATCACGTAAAGAACACTCAATGTATAAGGCTTAGAAAATACTGTTCTAAGTCTTTAATGAAAAAGTAAGAGAAATATTATGCCAAAAATTATATTTTTACCCCATGAAGAACTATGCCCAGAAGGCGCAGTTGTAGAAGCAGAGCAAGGCGAAACCGTATTAAATGTTGCTCTTAAAAACGACATTGGTATTGAACACGCTTGTGAGAAGGTTTGTGCTTGTACAACCTGTCATGTGATCATTCGCGAAGGTTTTGACTCAGTTGAAGAGGGTGACGAACTAGAAGAAGATATGCTTGATAGAGCGTGGGGGCTAGAGCCTGAATCACGTCTTAGCTGTCAGGTTATAATGTCAGACGAAGACTTAGTTGTAGAAATTCCTAAGTACACAGTAAATATGGTATCTGAAAACCACTAGTCAGCTTTTGGTTTTATAAAGATGTTATTAAAAAAGCGCCATTAGGCGCTTTTTTTGCTAATTAACCTGAAATCGGTTTAAGAAATAACTTAAATTCAATGTGTTAAGCCGAATTCAGGTTAACTACTAGATTTATAAACCTTGGTAGTATTGGCTTACCGTTGATTCAGGTACTAAGTTATGAATGACCTGAGAAACCTCTTCAGTATTACTTACTTTACTTTCCTGCTTGTCTTTTAGCAATTGCTCGAACTGCTTTACGAGTAACGTTTTATCAGGCATAGCTTTATCACCCGAGCCGATATTCGTTAAATCAATCATAAAGCCGTCAAACAAGTCACTTAAGTCATCAATAATTTCTGTGTTTAAGAATTGGTCTTTATTGTAAATACTTGGGTAACCGGCTTTTTGCTTATCAATAGCAAAATCTTCGCCTTTCAAGTTGGTAATCGTAGTTGATTTATCACAAGAAAGCATACAACCGTTATCAATGCGTGGTTTTTCACAGCCAACACTTTGCTGGAAGAAACACTGTCTGCTCGCCATTAGCAGAATAGGGTGGTAAATACTGTAAAGCATTTTGAAGTTTTCAGGCCTAGCAATATTTTTTATTTGCTGTTTGTTAATTTCATTTGAAATAAACGCACCAGCGCAATCAAACGTTTCTTTAAAGCCCTTAAGTACATATGAGTTAGTAGTATTTAAAAACGGGCCTGCAATCCACTTTATGCCAAGCTTATGGGCTTCAAAAGCAATACCGGTATTATTCGTAACAATAAGGGCAGGTTTAACTTGCTGTAAAATATTTAAGGCAACATCATAGTCTTTGCCAATCAGCACAGAAGGAAACCAAGGGATTAAATTCGGATGTGCTTTAAGTAAATCTACATACTTTGTACAACCGCGTTTATAAGCGTCAGGTAACTTAAAGTAGATATCAGCGTCTGTTTGCTCGCTTAAGTGTGCATCAGCAATATCGCCAATTAGCACCGATAACTTAGGGCCTTCTAAAATGGCCTCTTCACTTTTAGGTGCGCTAATAAGTTTAGGTAGAACAACTTCTGGCAATACTTCTTGGTTATTATTCAGTAAATTAGCAAGTTGCTTTTTAAGGACACTCACTTCTTTAAAAGGAATACTTAAATTTGTTTCAAGGCCGCCGGTAGATAATTCAGTTAAATTAAAGTTGCTGTTATTAAAGCTTCTAAAGCGCTTCTCGATAACCGCTTCATCGATACTATTTTTATCTGTCGGTGTTAATAGGCTATTTGATTGCACCTCAAAGGTCTCTTTATCGGTTGTCGCTTTAATCGTAAGCGGCTGATGTGCCTGACCAGAAACAACGATAGATAAAGGTGTTTTATCAATGTTTAAGCAGTTAATTTTATCAAATACCGTTGCTTTTATTTCTTTATTTTGCTGATGAAGTGTCTGTTCAACTTCATGAATTTGAACAACTGAAATAGCATTACTTTTATCGACGGCATGTTTTGTTGAATTATCTCTTGGGTTATCAATAAACATCGACTGGTTTAAATCGCCGCGCAAAAAGGCGTTTGAAAAATCACGGTTGAAAACTTGATACAAGCGCTCGCCATCTTCTGTGTTTTCACCGGTTTCTATAATGCCATCTATTTGTTTTCTAAAACTGTCAATAACGGTATAAACATAGTTAGCACCTTTGATACGTCCTTCCACTTTAAATGAGTGAACACCGGCTTCAATTAAGGCAGGTAAATCAAAAAATGCAGAGTTATCTTTAATATTTAAAGGAAAGCTATTGCCTGACTCGGTTGTTTCATACTCTTCTCGACAAGCTTGGCTACAACGTCCGCGATTACCTGAGTTACCCACACTGGCAGAAGTGGAATAACAAAGCCCTGAAAAAGCGATACACAATGAACCATGTACAAAAACTTCTACTTTAACGTCTTGTTCTTGAGCCACCTTTGTAATGGCAGTAATTTCACGTAAATTCATTTCCCGCGACAAGTTTACACGCGATGCACCTAGGGCTTTTAAGAAACCGATTTGCCCAGCATTATGCGTTGTTAATTGGGTCGAGGCATGAATTTCAAGGCGAGGAAAATGCGTTGTGATCAGGTTAAATAAACCAATATCTTGAAGTATAACGCCATCTAATGTGGTGTTAACTAATTTACTGAGTAAGGTTGCTAAAGACTTAAACTCTCGCTCTAACATAACAATGTTCAAGGTTAAGAATATTTTGCACTCGTATTGATGCGCTAACTTAATTACGCCAACAAGTTCATCAAAAGAGATATTTGAAGCACGATTTCTCGCGTTAAACACATCTAAACCGCAATAAACAGCATCTGCACCAGCTATGATAGCTGCTTTAATTGCATCGACACCGCCACCGGGAGCTAGTAATTCAATATCTGAATTCATTTATAAACCTATAAAAATCATTGAAAATAGTTAACTGATAAAAGCTTGTGCTAACTTTAGTTATTATTTAAATAAGTAAAATAACAATAAAGCGATAACTTAAGTTAAAAGAAACCAATTTTACCCGTATAATTAAGCAAAGAATAGTTTTATACAGGATTTGCTCCTTTTAATTGTCATTTTGGATTTGATATAGCCACTTCAAAGTATTTGAGGTATTAAGTTAAGTGCAATCGTCAAGAGTGACTTAATCCATATCAATATAGTTAGTTTCGACTTAAGTGATTTCAAATGAAGTGATTTCAAATGAAGTGCTTTCAAACTAAATGAGCTAAACATCAAAGTAAATATCATGAACCAAGCAAGTTGCTTTACTACTTTTACACAAAATATCACAAGCATTCCATTGCCTGAAAAATTCACGTTTCCGCACTGTTATGAACCGCACCCTTTGTGTGTTATTGCTTGTGATGAATTACAGCAAAAACTATTATCACAAACATCTCTTAAAGCCCTATTTGCGCAGTCAGGGAAGATGTTTGGTGTGCTTTTAGTTAAAAACGCTCAAGGCGAGCTAGGTTATATTAGTGGTTTTTCAGGTAAAAGCTTTGCTAATGACACTAAGCTAAATATGGTTCCTGCTATTTTTGAACTTACCAAAGAAAATAGCGAAAGTAGTTTTTTCCATCATGAAAGCGACATTATTAATCGGTTAAATAACAGCTTGTTCGAATTAGAAGCTAACCCTAAATTAAATGGATATCAGTTAAAGTTAGAGCAAGCTATAACAAGCCAGAATGAACAACTAGAAAACTGTTATCAATTAATGGCTGACAATAGAAAGTACCGGAAAGCGAAACGTATTGAGGTAAAAGCAAGCTTACAAGGTGATGAACTGGCTTTGCAGTTAAGCTCATTAGCAAATGAGAGTGTTCAAGATAAAAACAAGTTACGCGACTTAAAGCGTTTTTGGCAAGATGAAATATTTGCTATCGAACAGCCGCTATCAAATCTTCAAGATGAAATTTTAGAGATAAAGAAAACCAGAAAAAAACTTTCAACTAAACTACAAAAAAAGTTATTTCAGCAATACCGTTTACTTAATATTAAAGGTGAAGAAAAAGATGTGTTAACTCTTTTTAAAGAAACGTCTTTCCCTATGCCACCAGCTGGTACGGGTGATTGCGCGGCACCTAAGTTGCTTCAATATGCCTTTTTGCATAACTTAAAACCGTTAGCAATGGCTGAGTTTTGGTGGGGGAAGGCGCCAACGTCTGAAATAAGGCAACACAAGAACTTCTATCCAGCTTGTTCAGGTAAGTGTCAGCCGATTTTAGGGCATATGCTAGCAGGGCTAGAGGTTGATGATAACCCTCTGCTAATTAATCCTGGCGAACGGTTAAATTTAATCTATCTTTATCAAGACGAAGACATAGTCGTTGTAAATAAACCCAGCGGTCTTTTATCGGTTCCTGGTAAAAATATCAAAGACAGTGTTTATGAGCGTGTGAAAGAAAGATTCCCAGAAGCGACAGGTTCACTTATCGTTCATCGTTTAGATATGTCAACATCAGGCGTGATGGTGCTGGCGCTTTCCAAGCGGGCGCAAAAAAATTTACAGCAGCAATTTATTCAACGTCAGGTTAATAAGTGTTATGTCGCTATTTTAGAAGGGAACATCAAGGAAGACAGCAATTTAGTTTGTCACTCAAAAGCTAAAGGGGAAATTAACTTACCTCTGCGTGGCGATCTTGATGACAGGCCGAGGCAGCTAGTTTGCTTTACCGATGGTAAGCATGCCAAAACCCAATGGCAAGTGATAGATACCATCGAAGGTAGAACAAAGTTGCATTTATACCCAGAAACAGGGCGCACCCATCAGTTAAGAGTGCACTGTGCTCATCCAGATGGATTAAATATGCCTATCTTTGGAGATGACTTATATGGCACTTTTAAAACAAATAAAATAGCTGGAACAAATAACAAGGTAGCATCACGCCTGTGCCTGCATGCTAAAACGCTCCAATTACAACATCCTATAAATAAAGAAGTGATGTTATTTACTGCAGATGAAGACTTCTAATGAGTCGCTATTTATCTATAGTTTACAGGCCATATTTAAAGATATAAATATTGTGAATTATAATCTGTAAATTTATTTTTAAATAGCTCTTTTTTGTTTAATATTTTGCTTTATATGTTTAATTGAAATTTAATTTGGTTTTGGTTTGCTTGGTTGTTTTAAGTTCGCTTTTATGGTGTTTGGTGTATTGAATGATAGAAATACAAAAGGTATAATCGAAAACATATAAAAAATAGCTTACTCTTAAGGCTTTTTAGCTTTGGTAAGTAACTAATTTAATTATTTATTTTTTTTCTTTATTATTTAACGCTATATCTAAACTTAACGCTAGGTATGTGGCTAGATCAGTAAGGGAAATGTAACCTCATAAAGAATAAGCTTTAAGTGACATATTTTAGGTGGACCTATGACAAATAAAACAGCACTTCACGAAAAACATTTAGCCTCTGGCGCTAAAATGGTTGATTTTCACGGCTGGGATATGCCAATTAACTACGGTTCTCAAATAGAAGAGCATCATGCTGTTCGTCAAGAAGCCGGTATGTTCGATGTTTCTCATATGACCATCGTTGATATTCAAGGCGAAGATGCAAAAAACTTTTTACGTTATTTAGTCATTAACGATGTAGCTAAGCTAACGGTTGCAGGTAAGGCACTTTATACGGGGATGTTAAATGAAGCGGGTGGTGTTATTGACGACCTGATTATTTATTATTTCTCTGAAACAAATTATCGTTTAGTGGTTAACTCTGCAACGCGTGAAAAAGATCTTGCTTGGATCAATAAGCAATCTCAAGGTTACAATATTAGCGTAACTGAACGTCCAGAATATGGCATGATTGCCGTGCAAGGCCCTAAAGCCAAAGCAATGGTTGGCAAATTACTAAATGAGCAAGAAAATGCTGCGGTTGATGGTATGAAGCCATTTTTCGGCGTTCAAGTTGGCGATTTATTTATTGCAACAACAGGCTATACCGGTGAAGAAGGTTATGAAATAATTGTTCCTGAAGCGGTTGTTGAAACATATTGGCAGAAGTTATTAGATGTTGGTGTTAAGCCTTGTGGCCTTGGTGCTCGCGATACATTACGTTTAGAAGCCGGTATGAATTTATACGGCTTAGATATGGATGAAAGCGTTTCTCCTATTGCTGCCAATATGGCTTGGACCATTGCTTGGGAGCCAAGTGAGAGAAACTTTATCGGTCGTGATGTATTAACAGCACAAAAAGAAGCGGGTGATCAACCTAAACTTGTTGGTTTAGTCATGGAAGCGAAAGGCGTATTACGCTCTCATCAAAAAGTGATTACCGCTTTTGGTGAAGGTGAAATTACCTCAGGTACTTTCTCACCAACATTAGGCCATAGTGTTGCTTTAGCGCGCGTACCAAGAAGTGTTAAAGTGGGCGATATAGTCGAAGTTGAAATGCGTAAAAAATTGGTTAAAGTTGAAGTAACCAAACCAAGCTTTGTACGTAACGGTAAAAAAGTTTTTTAAGAATTTTGAAGAAATAGTAACTTTTAGCAGATATGTGCTATAAATTTTAAACAAATATTAAAATAGGTAATAAAAAATGAGCAACATTCCATCAGAATTAAAATACGCAGCTTCCCACGAGTGGGTACTTGATGAAGGTACTGGCATCGTTACTGTAGGTATTACAGAACATGCACAAGAGCTTTTAGGTGATATGGTTTTTGTTGAATTACCAGATGTTGGTGATACGGTTGATGCGGGCGATGACGTTTGTGTTGCTGAATCTGTAAAAGCTGCTTCAGATATATACGCTCCTGTTACCGGTGAAGTTGTTGAAGTAAATGAAGAGTTAGAAGATTCACCTGAATTAGTAAACTCTGACGCTTTTGGTGACGGTTGGTTATTTAAAATTAAGATGGATGATTCGTCTGAATTAAACGACTTACTTGATGCTGAAGGTTACGAAAGCTCAATTGATGAAGACTAATCAATTAGTTAATTAGTTTCGTTTTTTATAATAAAAAAGTATCTCTTTGTTGTTTTAAAAGAGCAGTAAGACTTAATTATAAAACGAAATGTAGTAGTAATTTCATTACTTATTGTACCCTCAAAGCTCTGATTTTTATCGGAGCTTTGTTTAATTTTGCCTTTAAAATTTTTCTATCTAAGATTTAAATCAATGTTTATCCATTGAAAAAAGTTTCATGCTTATAATCGCACTAAATAGAAAAAGCATTTTATCTCGAAATTGTTATTCGTAGTAAAACTAAAGGCAGATCAAATTAGAAACACCATTATAAAGACTAAATAAGAAGTTCCTTATGACTATTCAATACGCTGTAGAAACACTTTCAGAATTAGAGCAACACGAAGCATTTATCAGTCGCCATATCGGTCCCAATGAAGCACAAACACAAGCCATGCTAGCAGATATTGGTGCAAACAGTGTTGATGCTTTAGTTGATGAAATTGTACCTAAAGATATCCGCCTATCAGCATTGCCGGCGATTGAAGAAAGCAAAACAGAAGTACAAGCGTTGACCGACTTAAAAAAAGTGGCTTCTCTGAATAAAGTAAACACTTCTTATATTGGTTTAGGCTATTACCCAACGTTAACACCAAACGTTATTTTACGTAATGTACTTGAGAACCCAGGATGGTATACAGCTTACACGCCATACCAGCCAGAAATTGCTCAAGGTCGTTTAGAGTCATTATTAAACTATCAACAAATGTGTATCGACCTTACTGGGTTAGACCTTGCTTCCGCTTCTTTATTAGATGAAGGTACTGCAGCTGCTGAAGCAATGGCATTAGCTAAACGTGTTTCTAAAAATAAAAAATCAAACCTTTTCTTTATTTCAAGCGATGTGTACCCGCAAACTATCGACGTTGTTAAACAACGTGCAGAAATGTTTGGCTTTGAACTGGTTATTGCTCCAGCTGACGATGTTGTTAATCATGATGTTTTTGGTGCACTTTTACAGTACCCAAGCGCTAGCGGTGAAGTACGTGATATCTCTGATTTAATTGAAAACGTACACGATAAAAAAGGGATTGTTGCTGTTGCTGCCGATATTATGAGCTTAGTGATGCTTAAAGCACCGGGCGAATTAGGCGCAGATGCAGTTATTGGCTCTACCCAGCGCTTTGGTGTACCAATGGGCTATGGTGGTCCTCATGCAGCTTTCTTTACCACACGTGACAAATACAAACGCTCTTTACCTGGCAGAATTATCGGTGTTTCAAAAGATACCCGCGGTAACCCAGCACTTCGTATGGCAATGCAAACGCGTGAACAACATATACGCCGTGAAAAAGCTAACTCAAATATTTGTACAGCTCAGGTTTTACTTGCCAATATGGCAGCGTTTTACGCGGTATATCACGGCCCACAAGGTTTAAAAACCATTGCCAACCGAATTCACCGTTTAACAGATATTTTATGTTTAGGTAGTGCAAGTAAAGGTTTAATAGCTTCTCACGCGAACTATTTCGACACCTTAACATTTAAAACAGAGGCGAAAGATGAAATTGTTGCTCGCGCTTTAAAAGCCGATGTTAACTTACGCACTGACGTAGAAGGTAAAATTTCTGTCTCTCTAGATGAAACAACTACCCGTGAAGATGTAGCACAACTTTTCGATATTCTATTAGGTGAAGGCCATGGCCTTAAAGTTGAAAACTTAGATGAAGTGGTTATCGCTTGTGGTCATTCTTCTATTCCTGAGTCTTTAGTACGTGAGTCGGAAATTTTAACGCACCCAGTATTTAACTCGTATCACAGCGAAACTGAAATGTTGCGTTACATTAAAAAGCTTGAGAACAAAGATTTAGCATTGAACCACTCTATGATTTCACTTGGTTCATGTACCATGAAGTTAAATGCGACAGCGCAGATGATTCCAGTATCTTGGCCTGAATTTGCTAACATGCACCCGTTTGCACCAATTAATCAGGCGCAAGGTTACAAGCAAATGATTGACGAGCTAGCCGACTGGTTAGTGGAATTAACCGGTTACGATAAAATGTCTATGCAACCTAATTCAGGTGCACAAGGCGAGTACGCTGGTTTAATCGCAATTCAAAAATATCACGAAAGTCGCGGCGACTCGCACCGTAATATTTGTTTAATTCCATCTTCAGCACACGGTACTAACCCAGCGTCAGCGCAAATGGTAGGTATGAAAGTTGTTGTAGTTGATTGCGACAAAGAAGGTAATGTTGATATGGACGACTTAAAAGCGAAAGCTGAAGAGTTATCTGAAAACTTATCTTGTATCATGATCACTTACCCGTCTACGCACGGTGTTTATGAAACAACTATTCGCGAAATTTGTAATATCGTGCATGACAATGGCGGTCAAGTTTACCTTGATGGCGCTAACATGAACGCACAAGTAGGTTTAACCTCTCCAGGTTTTATTGGCGCCGATGTTTCGCACCTTAACTTACATAAAACGTTTGCTATTCCACATGGTGGCGGCGGCCCAGGTATGGGTCCTATTGGTGTTAAAGCGCACTTAGCGCCATTTTTACCTGATCATGCCTTAGTTACTGTGGACGAAACCACTAAAGGCAATGGCGCCGTTTCAGCTGCTCCTTTTGGCAGTGCTGGCATTTTATGTATTTCATACCTTTATGTTGCTCTTTTAGGTAAAAAAGGTGTAACGGATGCAACGAAATACGCTATTACTAATGCAAACTACTTAGCGACAAAACTTAGTCAACATTACCCAATTTTATACACGGGTAAAAATGGCCGTGTTGCACACGAATGTATTATCGACCTTCGTCCACTTAAGGCTGAATCAGGCATCACTGAAGTCGATATGGCAAAACGTTTAATGGATTATGGTTTCCATGCACCCACAATGTCATTCCCTGTTGCTGGTACATTCATGATTGAACCAACAGAGTCTGAATCTAAAGTTGAATTAGACCGTTTCATTGAAGCCATGGTGTGTATTCGTGATGAAGTACGTAAAGTTGAAAGCGGCGAATGGAATAGTGAAAACAACCCATTATGTAATGCACCACACACACTTGCAGATATTACCGATACATGGGATAGAGGTTACACGGTTCAAGAAGCTGTATTCCCAGTAGCAGCAGCTGCGGCCAATAAATTCTGGCCAACCGTGAACCGTATTGACGATGTATATGGTGACAGAAACTTAATTTGTTCATGTCCAAGTGTGGATAGCTATAAAGATTAATGATTTAGTGTACCTGAATATTTAAACTTCAGACAATGTATTTAAAAATAGACAAATTTCGGTTTGTCTATTTTTTTTG
>JBMYWR010000060.1:0-17541 GCA_049607625.1 Colwellia sp. | reverse complement strand
CTAACTTTTATTTAGTTAAACTTAATACTTGATAATCTCCGGGAGTCCATATAAGATCACCGAGGCGCTTCGCTAAACAGAGGAAGAGCAATAGATTGTTTCTTCTTTTCTTGTTGAAAGGCGAAGCCTCTCGGAGTTCTCAGTGGTGATAATTTTATTTAAGCCGAGTTCAGGTTATTTAGGCATCGGCACAAGAGATCGCGGCTAAAGCCAGCTCCTACAAAAGTGACTTACCGAGGTGGTTGTTGCTGTTGTAGGTGACGCCTTCAGGCTTACAAGCGCAGCGCACAGAGATGTCAATAAATGCCAAGCCATGTTAGTTTTGCCCGCCTTAAAGGCGAACCTACAACGGTATAATCAAAGGTTTGTGTTTTTGTTCTTACCCACAAGAGTTTCTTAATTCGCGTCATCTGCGTCATCTGCGTCATCTGCGGGCAAAACGGGCTAGTCACTTATCTCAGTTCCAAGGCAAAAAGATTCCACCCAAGACAACGGTGGAATGACGGTATTGTCGAGCACTCCACTTTCAAGCATTCAAGCTTCCCTTGGTCTCTTGCTCTTCCCCTAAAGCTCTAGTCACTCATCCGCACTTATCCTGTTCATCTGCGGGCAAAACGGGCTAGTCTCTTGACCTTCCCCAAAAAAGTGTCTTAATTCGTCTAATCAGTGTAATTCGCATGAGATCTCTAGTCCCAAATTTGATGACAAAATTAATCTTTATTTTGCTCAAGAACATACTTATTTTTAATATAAAGTTGTTCAACCTTCTCACGAGCCCAAGGGGTTTTACGTAAAAAAGTAAGGCTAGATTTGATACTTGGATTACTGGTAAAGCATTTTATATTGATTTCTTTACCGAGCTTTTCAAAACCAAAGTGGGCTTCTAATTCAGTTACGATAGCTTTTAAGGTGACGCCATGAAGGGGGTTATAAGGTTGGTTGTCCATAAGATTTACTATTTTATCTTGCTAATAAAGAGGTAATTAATAAAGGATAATAGCATAGCTAAGGGCAAAGAGCGCCTTAGCTATGTACTAATTCTATATTAACAAGTGGAAGGCTTACTAAGAAAAATGCTTCACTAAGTCGTCGTTGCCACCGATTAATACACCATCAATAAAAATTTGAGGTACAGTATCTGCATTGGTAATCGCATTTAACGCTGTAATGGTTACATCAGTGCCTAATGATAATTCTTCAAACGCTAGCCCTTTTTCTGTTAGTAACGCTTTGGCATTAGCACAATGAGGACAGTTTGGTTTACTTATAACAGCGATTTTACTTTTTTGAACAGCATCAGGGTTGATAAAACCGAGCATGGTATCAGCATCAGAGACTTCAAAAGGGTCGCCTGGTAAATCAGGCTCAATAAACATTTTAGCAATAACGCCGTCTTTAACGAGCATGGCATATCGCCAACTTCTTTTACCAAAACCTATGTCACTTTTATCAACTAAAAGTCCCATTTTATCGGTGAACTCGCCTGTACCATCTGGAATAAAGCTTATATTTTTAGTGTTTTGATCGTCTGACCATGCATTCATGACAAAGGTATCGTTAACAGAAACACATACAATTTCATCAACGCCATTAGCAAATAATGTTGGTGCTAATTCATCGTAACGCGGTAAATGCGATGAAGAACAAGTTGGGGTAAACGCCCCTGGCAATGAAAAAACGACAACCGTTTTTCCTGTGAAAATATCATCGCTACTTCTTGAAGCCCATGCATCATTTGCTCTGATAGGGAATGTTACGCTTGGTACTTTTTGACCTTCTTTATTCTCGAACATGGTATTTCCTTTTTAAGTAAGTATTAATTGATTAATTTGATATTTATGGGGTTTAATTCAATAAAGCTATTATGAATGCTAAAGTTAAATCAGTAAAATTAATAAAATAGAAGTTATCAATCTGTTTTTTAGAACTATATCTTTTTAATTTAGTTTACATTCTTGAGGTTTTACCTTTATTTGATTATTACACAAAGCATTACTGATTTAAAAAGCTATATTCAGTTTAGTAAACTCTATTCATATTGCTACTCGCAAATGTAAACTTTAAATTTTGCTGCGGTTATTTATACAAAAGGGGAAGGTATTTGAGTCTATTGCTATATCATGTTAAATTACTTACTTGTATATACAAGCCATCTTGTTTTAATTTTACACTTTAAAGGCCTCTCTATGAATTCAACATTTACCCTTAAAAATGGCCATATTGGCATGCTAATTAGTATGCCCCATAACGGTGAAGCAATCCCTGATGTTATAGCCAAAACTATGACGCCTGTAGGTAAAGCGGTTGCCGATACAGATTGGTATATGGATAAGCTTTATAACTTTGCTAATGCTATGGGGATTTATATAATCCAACCCAAATATAGCCGTTATGTTATCGACTTAAACAGAGATATTTCTGGTGTTAACTTATATCCAGGGGCTAACAGCACAGAATTATGTCCAACAACCGCTTTCGATTTATCGCCTTTGTATTTAGAAGGCCACAATCCTAGCGAGAAGGAGGTTGAGCATAGAATTGAAGCGTATTGGAAGCCTTATCACCAAGCCGTTGAAAGCACTATTGCACAGTTAAAAGAGCAATATGGCAAGGTTGTTTTGCTCGATGCTCACTCTATTTTGTCACAAGTGCCACGTTTTTTTGAAGGGTGTTTACCTGATTTCAATTTCGGATCTGTTTGCGAGGGAGAGGGCGCAAGTTGCTCGCCAGAGCTGGTTACCGAAGTGATGAATTTAGACTTTTCACCCTATAGCAAAGTGGGTAATGGTCGCTTTAAAGGTGGCTTTATTACGAGAGCTTACGGCAACCCAGAAAATAATGTTCATGCACTGCAATTAGAATTATCACAAGCAACTTATATGGACGAGCCAAGTAGCGACTATAATGTAGAAAAAGCAGAACAAGTGAAGAAGAAAATTTCAATGCTCGTAGAGTGTTTAGCTGCCTTTGCTCAACGATAATTAACTCTCATTAGTAGACTAAGAAGTATCCACCATGAAATTATTTGCAGAAAATATATTGCTCAGCGATGGCTGGGCCAAAGACGTAACACTTACAATTCAAAAAGGTATTATCAGTAATATAGAAACGAATTCTGTATTGCAGAATAATAGCACCAGTATGGGCGTCGAAAATATTCATGTTCTAGAAAGCGATACTGTTCATACCACGATAATCGCCGCAGGTCCTGTTATACCAGGCATGGTTAATTGTCATTCGCATGCGTTTCAGCGCGCCTTTGCGGGTTTTAGTGAACAAGGAAGCGAAGGTAAAGATAGTTTCTGGACTTGGCGCAGTATCATGTATAAATTTTTAGCGCAATTAACCAATGAAGACGCGAAAGTTATTGCTAAGCAGCTTTATATTGAAATGCTAAAGTCTGGTTATACTCGCGTTGCTGAGTTTCATTATCTTCATCATGATATTGATGGTGAAACTTACAAGGTATCTGATAAAGGTTTGGCGACCATGGCCAAAGCTATTTTCGATGCAGCTAAAGAATCGGGAATTGGTTTAACCTTATTACCTGTTTTGTATCAACATGCGGGGTTTGGTGAACAAAAACCGACGGAAGGTCAAAAGCGTTTTATTAATTCCACACAGCAATTTAACGAATTAGTATCTAATTGTTTTGAGCTGAGCGAAGAGTATAGCAATAGTAATGTGGGTATTGCGCCGCATTCACTGCGTGCCGTTGATAAAACCTCATTAAAGTCAGCCGTTGAACATGTGCGTCGTTTAGATAATAAAGCACCTATTCATATTCATATTGCTGAACAAAAGCAGGAAGTAAATGATTGTCTAGCGCATTATGGTCAGCGTCCGGTTGAGTGGCTATTAAACAATATGGAGCTTGATGCACAGTGGTGTTTAATTCACGCAACTCATATTAATGAAACAGAGCGACAAGGTATTATTAAAAAAGAAGCTATTGCGGGTATTTGTCCTACTACTGAAGCAAACCTAGGTGATGGAATTTTTCCAACCACTGATTTTCTGGCTGAGGATGGCACATTTGCTATTGGCTCAGATAGTCATATTTCGGTTAATCCTGTTGAGGAGTTAAGGTGGTTGGAATACGCGCAACGTTTAATTACAAACCAAAGAGCGATATTAGCAACTAAGGCGACTCCTTCTGTTGGACAGAATTTATGGTGTAAAGCCGCTTTAGGCGGTGCGCAAAGTACAAATTCAAATACAGGCGAAATTGCCGTAGGTAAGCAAGCTGATTTATTGGTGTTAGATGGCCAAAAAACAAGACTATTTGCACAAAGTAATCAGCATTTATTAGATAGTGTTATCTTTGCAAGCCAAACTAATATGGTGAACGATGTGATGGTAAATGGCGATTGGGTTATTTGTAATAAACAGCATCTTGATGAAGATGAAAGTGAAACAAACTTCGCTGACTTGCTTGCTAAATTGTCTTAAAGCAAGTTCTCTTCAAAGTAAGTTGTTGAAAAAACAGTTATGTATTAACGGTTTTTTTATTCTTTTTTACTCTTTTTTAGTCTTGTTGTTTACGAAGATATTTAGAATACTTACCTATCGTGCGGCATAAGTCTTTTTGATTCTGAGCTTGAAAATGATGAGAACGTTTTTTCTCTTTACAAAAATCGTAATAAAAAGCTCTTAATTTTTTTCTATCGTCAATAAGAACATCTAATTGCCTCATTTCTTTTTTAGAAAAAGATTTCAGGTTAGGTTCAAGATCAGAACGAATTTTTGCTGTGTCTAGGCGAACTTTAGTATCACTGAAATCAGAAAACCCTTCCTGTAACTCAGCAATTGTCGTTTCATAAAACTCAGTTACTTCTGGCTGAGGAAAAAAATGTAAAAATACAGCGGCAGCCACGATTAAAATCAATAAATTTTTCATAATTTGTCGTATAATAGTTAAAACATTTATTATGTTATCTCATTTAGCTGTTTTAGGGTAATACTATTTTCACTGTAAAATAAAATTACTTTTAGCCATAAGCAACGAAAGTGAGCCTTTGTAACTAAGGAACTATTTTGAATAATAATGATAAGCCTGCAGTGAAAGACAAACAAATTCCTATCAAAGATATTACTATCCATCCTGCAAAAGATGGCGGGGTAGGAACTTACAAGCCTAACGACCAAATTTATGTACGTAAAGTATCAGGTTTTTTTCAAAAACTCAGGCAACGCATGAACCTCGTTTATTTTGCCTTTTTTGCCGCACTTCCTTGGTTGCAATACAATGGTCAGCAAGCTGTATTATTCGATATTAGTGAACAGCGCTTTACATTATGGGGTCTTACATTATGGCCGCAAGATCTTACATTACTGGCGTGGATATTCATTTTTGGCGCTTTTCTCCTCTTCTTTGTTACTACTTTTTTAGGACGCGTGTGGTGCGGTTATATGTGTCCGCAAACTGTCTGGACTTTCATTTTTATTTGGTTTGAAGAACGTATCGAAGGTACGGCAAACCAGCGTAAAAAGCTTGATTCACAAAAAATGAGTTTTAATAAATTCTGGAAAAAAACCTTAAAGCATAGTGCTTGGCTTGGTTTTTCGTTGTTTACAGCCATGACATTTGCAGGCTATTTTTCACCAATGAACGAGCTATTCGTAAATGTATTCACATTGAATACCTCAACAACCATGGCGATAATTTTAATCTTCTTTATGCTTGCTACATACGGTAACGCAGGATGGATGCGTGAAGTAGTGTGTTTACATATGTGTCCTTATGCACGCTTTCAATCAGCCATGTTTGATAAAGATACACTAACTGTTTCTTATGATGCAAACAGAGGTGAAAGCCGAGGTGCCAGGGGGCGTAAGCAGGATCATAAAGCAATGGGGTTAGGCGATTGTATTGACTGTGAATTATGTGTACAAGTGTGCCCAACCGGTATCGATATTCGAAATGGTTTACAGTACGAATGCATAAACTGTGGCGCGTGTGCGGATGCGTGTGACGGTGTGATGGAAAAAATGAAATACGATAAAGGCTTGATTCGCTATACAACAGAGCATGCTTTATCAGGTAAAAAAGTTAATATAGTGCGAGGAAAGCTCATCGGCTATGCTGTTGTGCTACTTGTAATGAGCGCAATGATTATTAGCAACATTGTTAATCGCGTTCCTTTATCTTTTGATATTACCCGTGACAGAACAGAGCTTGCCAAAGAGAACTTCAATGGTGATATAGAAAACGTCTTTACGCTGAAAGTGTTAAATATGTCCCAAACTGATAATACATATCAATTGTCAGTTACTGGTATTGATGGGGTTACTTGGAATGGTGAACAAGAAGTCGTTGTAGAAGCTGCGACTGTAGCAACGATACCCATTAGTATATCGGTCGACCCTTACGAGTTATCATCTTACATGACAACAGTAACGTTTCGTGTAGAGCAAATATCTCCAAAGGCAGAGGTAAGCATTGAAAAAGAAAGTCATTTCTTTAATAAAAGGTAGTCTCGATTAATGTCGACATTTGATTTTAATAATTTGAACCCAGACTTAATTATAGATGGTATTGAAAGTGCGGGTTTTACAGTCGATAGTGGTTTATTGGCACTTAACAGCTATGAGAATAGAGTTTACCAATTTCATGACGAGAATAAGACGAAATATGTGACAAAATTTTATCGTCCTCAGCGTTGGTCTTTAGCGCAAATTCAAGAAGAACATAGTTTTTCATTTGAATTGGCTGAGCATGAGCTACCTATCGTTGCACCACTTCAAATAAAGGGTAAAAGCTTGTTTGAACATCAGGGGTATCAATTTGCTATTTTTCCTTGTCGTGGTGGTCGAATTTTTGAAGTCGACAATTTAGACCAACTTGAGTGGATGGGACGTTTTGTTGGTCGTATTCATGCTATTTCAGCAACAAAGGCATTCAAAGAAAGACCTGCATTTACAACAGAAGAATTACTTTATGGTGCAAGAGAAGCTATTGTAAAAAGTGGCTTTGTGCCAAATTCTTTAGAATTGCCTTTTTTTACCATACTTGATCAAGTAATCGAAATCGCAGCAAAACAATACCAAGCTGTTAAAGGTGTGAATCAAATACGACTTCATGGCGATTGTCATGCAGGTAATATTTTATGGCGCGATGAAGGCCCACATTTTGTTGACTTAGATGATTGTAGAACAGGCCCTGCTATTCAAGACTTGTGGATGATGTTATCAGGAGATAGACAACAACAAATTTTACAATTAGATACTTTACTTATGGGCTATGAAGAGTTTTTTTCATTTGAAATGGAAGAGCTTATCTTGATAGAATCATTGCGTACTATGCGAGTGGTTAACTATATGGCGTGGTTGTGTAAACGATGGAACGATCCAGCATTTCCCCATAATTTTCCGTGGTTTAATACCGAAAAGTATTGGGAACAGCAAATTCTAATGTTGAAAGAACAATTATCCGCTTTACAAGAAAGACCATTAAGTTTGAATCAAATGTTTTAGCTTTAAATCGCATTAAAAAAACACGTTAATAAAAATAAGCACTTGCCGTTAATAGTTTGCTACTATACCGACATATCATAATAATATTTAGGAAAATAAAATGAAGTTCACCTCTAAATTTAGAAAAATTAATCATGTAGCGACTAAAGCTATTACTATTTTGTTTGTTTCACTTTTATCTATTTCAATGTCTGCCTCAGCAGCAAAATATACCGAAGGTAAGCAATACACAAAAGTGAGCGAAAAAGCGACTAGTAAACCAGAAGTTCGTGAATACTTTTCATTTTACTGTCCGCATTGTTTAAAGTTCGAACCGCTTATGGAGCAAGTTCATAACAAATTACCAAAAGGTGTTAAGTTTGAGCGTAACCATGTAGATTTTCTTCGTGCAGCATCACCAAAAGTACAACAAATGCTTTCTAAAGCGGTTGTCGTTGCAGAGCAAATGGGTATGGAAAAGAAGCTGATGGGCGCTGTATTTAACTATTTACAAGTTCAACGTGCTGTTATTACTTCAGAAAAAGATATCCGTAATATCTTTGTGCTAAATGGTGCAGATGGCGAAGAGTTTGATAAATTAATAGGTAGCTTTAGCGTAACCAGTAAAGCTAATTTAATGAAGAAAAACCAAACGTCACTTTCTGAAAAGCGTGCTTTAACAGGTGTGCCAGCATTATTTATTAACGGTAAATACCGTATTAACTTTCAAGAATTAGATAAAAATAATTTTGAAAAAGATTTGCACGATTTAGTCGCTTACTTATTAACTTTAGATAAATAAGCTTCATTTCATCATATCAGTAAAAACGAGTAATTTAATTACTCCTTTTTTTTGACTGATAAACGTAATTGAATGGGTATTACATTGGTGTAGCATTGGGAGGAGACCATCACATCAGGTTAATTGCTTTTTCTAACAAACAGCTAACTTGAATTCTGAAAGAACACTGTTATTGTTTATATATGATATGCAGTTACATAATAAAAATTAGGGAAGTTAAATAGTATGAATAATAAAAATTGTAAACTTATTCGGTTAAGCGCTCTAGTACCTTTAGTTTTCTCATTACAATCCTTGGCAGAGGATGAAGGAGTAGCCAGCGAAGAAGTAGAAGCACCAGCATTTAAAGCCTCTGTTGAATTTGGTTTTTTATATAAAACAGGTAACACCAAAAGCACCGATTTAAAAACAGGTGCGAGCTTGAGCTACGAAACTGAAAAGTGGTTAAGTGCATTAGATTTTAATTTATTGATTAAAAAGTCTGAAGTAACTGATGATACAACAGGCGAAACAAATTTTGTAACACAAGATGATAAATGGGATATTACTGGCCAGACTAACTACAATCTTGATGAGGGAGGTAAGCACTATTTATATGGTAACGTTTCTTATGCAACGGATGAGTTTAGTAACTTCAGTAAGCAAAGTTCAGCATCAGCAGGTTGGGGTAGACACTATTGGAATGAAGAGAAAACCTGGTCATTGTTTATGGACGTTGGTCCTGGTGTAAAACACGATGTGATACGTGAAACAGATACGACCCCTGAAGAAACAACAACAGACTTTATTGTACAAGCCCAGGCGCTTTACCTATTAGCTTTTAATGAACATGTCGACTTCAAACAGCATTTTGTTTTCAAACAGGCAGTAGAGTCGGGTAATAATAGTATATATAAATCAGAAACTTCACTTACCGCTGCGCTTGTAGACTCTTTGCAAGTTAAAATCTCTTTTCGAGCAGATTACGATACTGAAGTAGAGCCTGAGTTTGAGCATTTAAACACAGAAACCTCGGTGACATTAGTGTATAATTTCTAAAACGTGAGCTTGAATTCAATGCTCACTCTTAGGAAAAGGACAACAAGATGATCACCGTTATTTCACCTGAAAACTTTAAAACCATTCCATGGAAAAACGGTTTAGGTGAAACAACAGAGCTTGCTATTAACGAACACGGCACTCTCGAGCGTTTCGATTGGCGTTTAAGTATTGCTAGTGTTGTAGAAGACGGTATTTTTTCAGATTTTAGTGACTATGATCGTAACCTTATTTTAATAGAAGGTAATGGTATACGCTTAACGCAAGATCAATCCACAACAGATAACCTTATAAAAAAACTCGATGTAGCAAGTTTTGCTGGAGCTTGTAAAACATTCGGCAGCTTAATTGATGGTGGAATAAAAGACTTCAATATTATTACCAATCAAAAAACAATGACACCTATTGTTCAATGCTTTACAGAGCAACATAAGGCCAGTGTCGATATCCCTTTAAATACGCTATGCTTTGCATATAGTTTGAGTTCAAGTATAGAAGTAGAGTCGAGTGCAAATGAAAAACAGCATGTGCCTTTAGGCAGTCTAGTAAAAATTAGTCATCTACCATCTGAAGAAAATCAGTACTGGGTGTCTGGCAAAGATCTGATTCTTGTTATCTTGAAATCCAAAGATTAAACCCCTATAAACTCCCTTAACGTAACCAATGGCATATTATGAAACTTTTAGTTAGAAATTTATCTCGTTCAACCACAGAACAAGAAATTAACACCCTTTTTGCAGAATACGGAACAGTAGTCAATTGCTCATTAGTGCTTGATCAAGAGACGAATAAATCAAAGGGCTTTGCTTTTGTAGAAATGGAAAGCGAAGACCAAGCTAATGCAGCACTTAATGCATTACATGAAACCCGTGTGGCAAAAAATAGAATAAGAGTTAAGATAGCTAAAAATTAATACTGTATAAAATACCAGTTAACGTGCTAAGCTTTAAGTATAAGTGTTACTGCACGAGAAATTAACTTGAAACTTTACATTGCCGAAAAGCCTAGTTTAGGTCGTGCTATTGCCGCGGCCTTGCCTAAGCCACAAAAAAATCAAAAAGGCTATATCGAATTACCTAATGGTGACGTGGTAAGTTGGTGTATTGGTCATATCTTAGAGCAAGCTGATCCTGAAGTGTATAACGAGGACTTCAAGAAATGGCGGATGGAACACCTGCCTATTATTCCCGAGCAATGGCAACTCAAACCAAAATCGCAAACTCGCTCACAACTCACTACCTTAAGAAAACTCGTAAAAAGTGCAGATGAAATTATTCATGCTGGCGACCCTGACCGAGAAGGGCAATTACTCGTTGATGAAGTGATTGACTACCTCAAAGTTTCTAAAACAAAAAAACAACAAGTAAAGCGATTACTAATAAGTGATTTAAACCTACCCGCAGTTAAAAGATCTTTGGCCGCTTTAAAGCCAAACAGTGACTTTATCCCTTTATCTGTTTCCGCATTAGCCAGATCCCGCGCAGATTGGCTTTATGGTATTAATTTAACGCGAGCCTATACATTGCAAGGTCAAAAGGCAGGTTATAATAGCGTGCTTTCTGTAGGGCGAGTACAAACACCTATTTTAGGGTTGGTGGCGGCTAAGGATAAAGAAATAGCAAACTTTGTGCCGCACGACTACTATGAAGTTTATGCAAAGGTTGAAACGCAAACAGGTGAAAGGTTTAAAGTAAAATGGCAGCCGAGTGAAGCATGCAAGCCTTATATGGATGACAATGGTAAGGTTGTAAATAAAGCACTGGCAGAAAATGTAGTAAAACGGATTGAAGGCCAACCTGCAAATGTTACCGCTTTAGTAGAGCAAGATAAAAAGCAATTTGCAGCACTACCTTATAACTTATCAGCATTACAAATAGATGCAGCTAAACAGTTTTCAATGAATGCTAAGTTAGTGCTTGATGTTTGTCAGTCACTGTATGAAAAGCATAAACTTATTACCTACCCAAGATCAGATTGTAGATACTTACCTCTTGAACACCTCCAACAAGCAAAAGGTATTATTGAAGTCTTATCAAGCTCATCCGAAAAATACTCCGACTTTGCTAAACAAGCAGATAGCTCAATAAAAAGTAAAGCTTGGAATAATAGTAAGGTATCGGCTCACCATGCCATCATTCCTACTGAAAAGTCTGCCAATAATATATCGTTAAACTCTTTTGAAAAAAACGTATACCAACTCATTGTTCGTCAATACTTAGCACAGTTTTTTCCGCCATATTGTTACCAACAAACGCAAGTTGTATTAGATATAGCACAAGGGAAATTTACTGTTAATGCCAAAGTACCACAATCGCTTGGCTGGAAGGTGATGTATCAATCAGGAAAATTAAAAAAACAGTCTGCTACAAATGCTATAACAGTTGCTAATAAAGACTTTGATTTAAACGAGCAAACGTTACCTAAATTAACGCAAGGCGAAGTGTTGCAATGTATTGAAGGAGAAATAGCAGACAAAATAACTCAAGCGCCGAAACCTTATACCGATGCAACTTTACTTGGCGCAATGACAGGTATTGCTCGCTTTGTACAAGACAGTAATATTAAAAAAATATTAAAAGAAACAGATGGATTAGGCACTGAAGCGACTAGAGCAGGTATTATCGATTTGCTTTTCAAACGTGGGTTCTTGCAGCGTGTGGGCAAAAGTATTACCACCACAGAAATAGGGAAATCGCTTATTGAAGCACTGCCAACAATGGCAACCACACCTGATATGACAGCTCAATGGGAAGCTACTTTGAATGATATCAGTGAAAAGAAAAGTAACTATCAAAGCTTTATTTCACCGCTTACTTCAACCCTCACCAATATGGTAAATCAAGCAGGACAACAATCATTCGACAATTTGCCAAAAGTTCCTTTTAAACGCAAAGCAAAACGAAAAACATACAAAAAACGTAGCGCTAAAGCGACGAGTTAATGTCATTGCTATACATGAAATAGCTAAAAACAACGCTTCCTTTAATAAGCTTTACATCACTTTACGTCTTAATAGTGTCTTTTTGCTTATTGACCAAAAATTACTAACTGTTATGGTATAGATAAGTTCTCAACTTTCATTAGAGAGTAACTTTAAAAGTAGGTATTTCAAGAGACATCCAACACGCCCTAATAACTGATATAAAAAAGAGCAATATTCTATGACTCAGCGTACTAACAAACATATCAATAAATCATCTCAGTTTTTAAAAAAATCCATATTCGCGCTATCGATTATCGTTTCAGGTAATGCATACGCACAAGTACAAGTTATTCATGCAGGGACTTTACTAAAAGAAGCAGGAAAAGACCCTTTAACAAAGCAAACTTTAGTTATCGAAAACAATAAAATTGTTAGTATTCAAAAGGGTTTTGTTGATGCGCAATCTATCGATAAAGAGGCGCAGTATATTGACTTGTCTTCACAGTTTGTAATGGCAGGCTTAATGGATATGCATGTTCATTTACAAGGTGAACTAGGCCCTAAAAATGACAGTCAATCGTTAAGAATGTCTGATGCCGATGTATTAATGCAAAGTGTTTTTAATGCCCAAAAAACATTGAATGCTGGCTTTACAACGGTAAGAGACCTAGGAGCGAGTGCAGAACAAATTTTCGCATTGCGTGATGCAACAGCTAAAGGCTGGGTTGATGGCCCTCGTATTATTGCCGCGGGCACAACGGTATCGGTAACAGGCGGACATGGTGATGTTGACGGTCTAAGCCCTGATATTTTGAAAATGCGCACTACAGAAGCAATTTGTGATGGCCCATACGATTGTCGTCGTGCAACACGCCATGCGATTAAGTTTGGCTCAGATGTCATTAAAATCACTTCAACAGGCGGTGTTTTATCTGATACAAATACTGGTACAGGTCAGCAAATGGCCGATGACGAGTTAAAAGAAGTCGTCGATACCGCACATGGTTTAGGCAGAAAAGTAGCAAGCCATGCACATGCAGCAGAGGGGATTAATGCAGCATTAAGAGCTGGCGTTGACAGTATCGAGCACGGAAGTTATGCCAATGAAGAAAGTATTAAGCTATTTAAAAAGTCGGGTGCTTACTTAGTACCAACCCTTATGGCTGGTGATACCGTGGTAAGTTTAGCGAAAAATACCAACTTTATGTCTGAAGCCATAAAAGCCAAAGCCATTCGTGTTGGATCAGATATGACACAAAACTTTAAACGTGCTTTTAAAGCCGGTGTTAAAATTGCCTATGGAACAGACAGTGGTGTATCTGCGCATGGATATAACGGTAGAGAAGCTGTGCTTATGTCAGAAGCTGGCATGACAAATACAGATATCCTTATATCAGCCACAGTTCACACTGCAGACTTAATTGGCTTATCGGAAAGCTTAGGTACCTTAGAAGAAGGTAAACTAGCAGATATCATCGCCTTTGACGGAAACCCGCTTAAAGATATCAATGAATTACTTGATGTCGATTTTGTGATGAAAAACGGTAAAGTGGTTAAAACCCGTTAATTATTAGTCGTTTTTTATTTTATCGTTTATATTGTTCAATTTAGGCCAAAACATAGTTCAAATATAATTATTAAAATATTGTTCATTGACGGAAATTATTTAAATATTGGAATGGGTATAAGTTCAGCATCATGATGGATTTTAAAAAGGTGAGTTTCAGCCTACAGAGCAAGTTCTTTGTTATATATATAATAAGCTGGTGCTTTGTTAGCTTGGCACAAGCGCAACAGGTTTATAATTCAGCTAATGTAGGCGAGTTACCTGAAGTAGAGCAACAAATTGTTATTTATAATGTGACTTTTGTTGACCCTGAGAATAAAGGGCAGAACACAACCGCTAATTTAGTTATTAAAAATAAGCGTTTTGATCTTGTCACACAAGATGACGTTGAAGTTGTGACAACGGATATCATTTTTGATGCACAAAATGGCTATGTACTTGGTTCTTTAGTGGTTGATGAAATCGCTAACTTTATGATTCTAGACACAGACCCTCATCAAGATATTGAGGCTTTGTTAGATACTAAAAAGCATGTATTACTCGCAATCAGTAATGGCGTGATTGTTCGAAATAATTTAAAAAAAGAAAGTAACCTTTCCGCATTAGATAAAGAACAAAAGCAAAAAAATAAACGTGTGGGTTGGTTGGCTTATACTCCACCGCCAATAGTTCTCCCCACAAACTATAAAGATGCTGATTGGATTAAATTCGATAACGACTATTTTTCAACGCTACTCATTGGTGCTTTAGCTTTAGATAGGCAAAATTGGAAATCACAAGATGCTGACAGTTTAGCGCAGGTTGGCGATTTGAATGCTTTTGATGGTGGTGAAATTCGCGCTTTACGTTTCGGGGCTGCGGGCGTATTAAAATTCGATAAACCGTGGGTTTATATGATCACTGGTGCAACACACGCTTTTGATAAAGGTTACGATACTAACACAACAGATGATGTCAGTTTTTATGATTGGCGCCTTGATATCCCAACTTTTTATAACACGACGTTAAGTATTGGTAAGCAGAAAGAACCCATTTCAATGGAAAGACTTATCGGCATGACATTTTTACCCATGCAAGAGCGTACTGTTGCTTCAGACGCGTTATTGCCTTCAAGAAATGTGGGGGCAGTTTTGAGTGGTGGCGCTTTAAATCAAAGAGTTAGCTGGGCTGGGGGAGTATTCAATGACTGGTTAGATGACGATGGATCTATTAGTGAAAATTCAACACAATTAGTCGGAAGAACTACCTGGTTGCCATATTTATCGGATACTGAAGATGAATTAGTGCATGTTGCTTTTGGTCTTCGTTATAGTGATGCTAAAGAAGGTGTTAGACACGCTTCAGAGCCAGAGTTTAATCAATCTGCAGTATTTGTTGACACTGGAGAGCTTGAAGCTGACTCTACTCTTACCTATAACCTAGAAGGCTCTTGGAGAAAAGGTCCAATATGGTTAGTAGGGGAATATACCCAAACCGAAATCTCAGCAGATCACTTACAAAACCCAACACTCTCTGGTTATCATGCAAGTGCAGTATATTCTGTGACAGGAGAAATGCGTGAATACAACAAGAAAAGTGGTACTTTTTCACCTCTAAAAGTTGCTCGTAGTGTTAATCAAGGTGGTTATGGAGCATTAGAATTGAGTACACGTTACTCGGTATTTGATGGAAGTGATGGCAGTTTAAATGCCGGTGATACATCGATATTTTCTATTGGATTAGCTTGGTGGCTGACACCTAAATTGAATGTAAATTTAAATTATCGCTGGGTAGATTTAGATCGCTGCAGTTTTGTTTCCGATGCCTGTGATTTACAAGGTGAAAGTAGTGGTATTAATAGCAGGATAGTTATTTTTTTATAGCTTTTCTTCGATGTTTTTGACTGTTAATTTTATTTTAACGGCCTTAATCCTTATATAATTTAATGAGTAAGTAGTATTCCTTATGAACAAAGAATTAATTTTTTTACCGGTAATGATTCAAATTTTACTAATCATTTCTCTTTATTTAAAGTTAGGTGCGGCCAAGTCCAAAGCGCTTAAACAAGGTTTAGTTGATGCAGCAAGACGAGGCTTATACGATGATGCCTGGCCTAAACAAGTCCTTCAAATTAATAATGCAATTACCAATCAATTTCAATTGCCGATGCTATTTTGTGTAATGATAGTCGTTTTATGGCTACTTAATAGCATCACAGTTTGGGCTCATCTTTTTGCTTGGTTATTTGTTATAGGTCGTATAGTGCATGCTTACATTCATTCAGGTTCAAATAACACACCTTTAAGACGCAACTCATTTATGATCAGCTGCCTATTTTTATTACTTATCGTTGGGCACTGTTTCATTTCGATATTCTCATCGATATAACTCTCTCCTATTCAGGCCACCCACCTTAGTTGGCCTGAGTATTCTTCAAAAATGTAGTCATCGCTCTTTATTGAGCCACCCAAGATAGCGATTATCATCTCGTTATCTATATTATCCTGGTAACCAAGCCACCCACGATATCCGATAACAACTTGAAAGAGGGAAAGCTACAAACTACATATAATATAGATAGGTAAATTAGTTATTTTATAAGTGTTTGATGATTTCAGCGTTAATAAAAAGGACAAAGAAAGTGCTATCTTAACTGTTAGGCTCACCAAAGCTTAATCGAAAATTTCTAAGTCACATCGATTAATAAGTCTTTAGGTAGGCAGGTATTATTTTAAGAAATAAACTTTCAAGCACTATTTAAATAATTCTTAGCACTATAAATTCCATGAGCTCTGTGTAAACCTACGTGAGAGGTAAACTCAGATATATTATCGGCAGAGCCTACAGCACCTGTAAAGATTTTTTCAAAATCACGCGTTAGTTTAAACCAGCTTTCTTGATTAATTTGAAGCCTTGAAAGTATATTCTTCACATTACCATTTAATACTATATTGCTACTTTTACTTTGCTTACGTGAAGTTTCATCAACTAAAAGTAAATATTCTTTCAAATTAAATTTTATTCCAATAGATTTTTTGAGATGTTCACTTCCTATGAATGGAAGTAACTCTTTAGGTTGTTTACCTTTCACTGCCAATTTTATACGTTGTTGGATACTTGTAAACATAGATTTTTCGGGAGTTGTGGATATACCTGCACGTATAGGGTTAAGATCTACGTAGGCCATACACGCTAAAAGTGCCTTTTCATCAAGCAAAGCCTGAGATTTGAATCGACCTTCCCAAAAGTGGCCTTTACAATCATCTTCTTCATTTGCTCTGCGGGCAATGGGCTCACATAGTGAACGCATAAACCAGCTAATATCCATAAGTCGTTGTCTATAAATATTAGCTGTACTCTCGATCATAGCTTTCTGACTACTGTTTAATGGTTCATTATTTAGGTATTGTTGAGTTAGTAGGGTGCCTTTGAAGATTTTATGCCATCGTTCTAGTACCTCATTGATAGACCATGTACTTACAATATCGTCATCAATATGCACGACAAGATGTAAATGATTATGCATAACAGCATAAGCACAGATTTTAATTGAAAACGCTTGAGTTAGTTTAGAAAGGCGGGACACGATCCACTTGCGTCGATATTCATAACTTAAGCCTGACTCTTTGTCTGTTCCACAGAGCATGGCTTTTCGAACCGTTCGACTGTAAACATGATAGTGCTTAGTATCAATAAGGCTAATTTGTTGGCTTCGAGGCTTAGGCATAGTAACTCCATTTACATATTGCTAAAGATAATTTAAGCCTAGTTGATAAT